>JAHBXY010000008.1 GCA_019636275.1 Planctomycetota bacterium
ACACGCCCCCCGCGCCGCCGCCGCCCGCCTGGGCGGCCGGGCAGCGCCGCCGGTGCGTCGTCACGATGAACGCCGAGGGGGAGTATCAGGAGTTCTTCCAGCGGGTGCGGCTCGAGGTGCGGCAGCGCCTCGACATGCGCTGGGAGGTCGCGTCCGTCGACGACGGCGTGGCCATGATCGACGCGACCGTCGAGGGCTTCGTCTACTCGAACGTCGCCCGCCCCGGGCAGGGCCCGCCGCGCTGGGAGCTGTCCTACGATCCGGCGGTCGAGGCCGACGCCGACGCGCCCTTCGCGGCGCTGCTCGGCGCGCCGCTGCGGCTGCGGCTGGAGGTCGCCACCGGGCAGGTGCTCGAGGTCGCGGGTCTCGACGAGGCGCAGGCGCGGATCCTCGAGCGGGCGCGCGCGCAGCAGGGCGGCGACGAGGCCGAGGAGGAGCCGGGCGGCTGGGGCGGGCGCGGGCGCGGGCGGCAGTCGCCTTACCGCGTCCCGCTGCTCTCGGAGCGCCACGCCCTGCGCGAGGCCCTCAACGGCGGCCTGTTCGTCCTGCCGCCCCCGCTCGACCCGCCGCCGGGCGTCTGGTCGCGCCGGCGCGAGCCCGAGGTCGCGGGTCCCTACTGGCCGCAGGGGGTCCACGCCGATGTCCAGGTGCTCCGCGGCGCCCGGGGTGCGCTCACCTGGACCGGCGCGCGCACGGGCAGCTTCCGGCCCACCTACCTGGGCCCCGACGCGCAGGGCACCGTCGAGCGGCACATCCGCGGGGAGGCCACGCTGACCCCGGCAGGCGACCGCGTCACGCGCGCCGCCTTTCGCGAGACCTGGGCGACGTCCCTGCAGGGGCGCCCGGAGATCGGCATGCGCGCGACCTACGAGGTCGAGGTCGCGGTCTTCGATGAGTGATGCGCTCGCGAGGGGCGGGCGATCGGCGCGAGGCGTTCGATGAGTGATGCGCTCGCGAGGGGCGGGCGATCGGTGCAAGGCCCGGACTGGCACGAACTGGCCCGTTCCGCCCGTCCCCATCGCTCGCTCTGGCGGGTCGGGGACGAGCGGCGGCGGGAGCTCTGAGTCTCTGCGAGCGATAGGGTCCGCCTGGGCTGCGGCACGACAGCCGCGGGACGGAGCTTGCGAAGGCGCGCCACACCGACGACCCGCGCGCGTCCCCCCTCGCCCCCTCGTGCGAAGCACGTCGTCTTGCCCCTCGAACCAGATCAAACGGGCCGGGCATGCACCCGCGGCCGCAGCCGTCGATCACACGAGGCGCCCGGGCCACGGGGGGAATGCAACCGCAAGCGAGGCGAGGGCGCGGAGGCCGAGGCGAGGGGGGAGCGCGCGCGGCCGGTATCGATCGCCGGATCCTAGCGGCCGCGCGCGCCCCCCCTCGCCCGGCATCCGCGGCCGCAGCCGTCGATCACACAAAAAGCGCGCGCCCCCCCCTCGCCCGGCATCCGCGGCCGCAGCCGTCTAGATGTCAGGACGGCGGGTGGGTGCGGGATCGGGGGCGGCGACGGCGGCCAGGACGTCGTCGGTCGTGATGATCCCGGCGACGCGCTCGCCGTCGAACACGGGCAGGGCGCTGACCCGCTTCGCACGCATGGCCTCGGCCACCTCGGCCAGCGTGGCGCCGGGCCAGGTCGTGACCAGCGGCACGGGGGTCATCACGTCGGCGACGCGGGCCTGGTGAAGGTCGAGGCGCCGCTCGGGGTGGCGCAGGGCGGCGCGCACGACGTCGCGGTTGGAGACGATCCCGACGAGCGTCGCGTCGTTCATCACCAGGACGTGCCGCACCCCCTGCTCGGCCATGACCTCGAGCGCCGCGAACACCGGCGCGTCGGGCCGCACCTCGAGCACGCGACGGGTCATCCAGTCGGCCACGGGCTGCTTGAGCATGGCGCCTCTCCTGGTGTCGATGATCGCCCGCCACGGCGGTTCGCGCCACGTCCCGCGCGCCGGGGTATCGTCGAGCGTGTGGGCGACGCCGAGCTGAGACGACGCGAGCGGCTGGCCACGAGCGACCCTGACCCTGCGACCGCCGGGCGCCTGCTCGCCGCTCGCGTCCGCGCCGGGCGCCTGGCGCCCGAGCGGCTCGCCGTGGCGGCGGCCCTGGGCGACCCGGCCGCCCTGGCGGCCGCCGGCGGGGAGGAGCGCGCCGCGGACGCGGAGGTCCTCGACGAGGTCGTCGCCGCGGCGGCCTCGGCGCACCTGCCCTCGGCCGTGCGCGCCCTCGTCCTCGCCGCCCAGCGCCTGGCCCCTGATGACCCCGACCCGATCAGCCAGGGGCGCCTCGAGGCGGCCCGCGCCTGGACCGACTGCCCCTGCCCGCGCCACGCCGAGGAGGCGCGGCGCCTGTCGAGCGTGCCCGAGTTCGCCCTCGGGCTGCGCGGCTCCTGGGTCGAGGCCGCCCTGCGCGTCGCCGAGGCCGCCTCGCTCGCCGGGGCCGGCCACGACGCGCGCGACTACCTCGGCGTGGCCCTGCGCCCCCTGCGTGAGGGCGCGCGCGACCCGGCCCGCCTCGCGGCCGCGGTGCGCGTGGACCTGATCACCTGGGCCCTGGCGTGAGCGCCACCCGCCCGCGCCCGCCGCGCGACCAGACGCCGCCCTGCGCCGCCTGCGGAGAGCCCCTCGGGTTCGAGCGGCCGGCACGCTGCGACCGCTGCGCGGCCGAGCGCCACGCCGGCTGCGTGGGCGACGACCGCCGGTGCGCCTGCGGGGCGGTCCTGTTCGTCCCGGTCCTCCGCGCCGCCACACCCCCCGTCGGGCGCGGCGAGGTCCTCCGCGTGGCCCGCCGCGAGCTCGTGGCCTGGCTCCTGGCCCTCCCCCTCGCCCTGACGTCGGGCGCCCTCCTGCTCACGTCGGAGCGCCTCTGGACCGAGACGGTCGTGGTGTTCACGCGCTTGGGGCCGCGCAACGAGGTCGTGGGCGTGCTCGGGCGCTGGCGCCTGATCTGGCTCCTGCTGGCCTACGCCGTCGTGCCGCCGCTCGTGGCCGCGTTCGCCCGCCTGCGCGACGGAGGCGCCGTGCCGGGCGAGTCGCCCCTGGCCCGGCACGCCGAGTGGCTCGCCCGGGCCGGGCTCCTCGCCTGCCTCGCATGGCTCGCCTGGTGGCTGGCCGGGAGGGCCTGAAGGACGGCCGACGGCCTCGCCGAGCGAGGTCCAGGCCTGTCTTCGAAGGCGCAAACGCGTGATCGACACGCTCGAACCCGAGTGGAACGGAACCACGAGCGAGGCGAGGGCGCGGAGGCCGAGGCGAGGGGAGGCGCGCGCGGCCGATATCGATCGCCGGATCCCCGGTGGGCCGCCGGAGCGAGCGGGAGGCCCGCGGCTGCGGACGGCCGCAAGCGATCGTATGGACTGTGCACCGCAGCCGCGGGACGGAGCTCGCGAAAGCGGGCCACACCGACGACCCGCGCGCGCCCCCCCTCGCCCCGTCGTGCGAAGCACGACGTCTCAGCCCCCGAACCGGATCGAGCGGGCCGCGCTTGCATCCGCGGCCGCAGCCGTCGGTCACACCAGGCTAGGCGCGGCTGCGGGTGAGGACGTTGCGGGCGACGAAGTTCATGAACTGGTAGCGCCGGCCCTTGAAGTAGGCCGGGGCGGCCTTCACGGCCTCGTCGAAGAACTTGCCGGCGCGCCGGTGGTCGCCCTGGCGGAAGTGGTGCTTGCCGATCGCCACGAGCTGCCGCGCCAGCCGCATGCGCGCGCGGTGCTCGGCCTTCTCCTCCAGCCGCTCGGGGGCGTAGAGGACGGTCAGGAACACGCGCACGAGCTCCTCGAGGCCGGCCAGGTCGCTCCGCTCGGCGTCGCGCTCCGCGACGACCGTGGGGTGGAACACGAACTCGCCCGCCTGGGCCGCCTTGAGCGCGAAGGCCAGGCGCAGGGCGGGCACGCTGCGGTAGGTCTCGACGTAGGGGGCCGGCCCGAGCGCCGCCTTGCGCCACAGGGCGCAGGCCGACGACGCGATCAGGTGCTTGTCGTGGATCAGGCGGGCCAGGACGCGCCCGCTGCGGCCGGCGTCAGGACGCAGCCGCACGCGCCCGTCCTCCTCGATCGCCGTGCGCCCGTAGGAGGCGACGGCGTCGGTCGCGGCCTCGAGCGCCGCGAGGTGCCGCGCGACGGCGTCCGGCGCCAGGCGCTCGTGCGCCTCGACCACGACGACGAACTCGCCCGTCGCGGCCGCCAGGGCCTCGTTGCGCGCGGCCGCGCCCGCGCCCGCGCCGACGCGGCGGACGCCCGCGGCGTCGTCGCCCAGGTCGGCGTCGCCCACGAGCAGGAGCTCGGGGTCGCCCGCCTGCCCCCGGGCCGACGCGAGCGCGCGCCGGGCGCGCTCCTCCTCGCCGGCCGGAGCCACGATCAGGATCGAGACGCTGGCCACGGTGCTGCTCCTTGGACGCCTGGATTCTAGCGCCCCGCGGCGCGGCGCGTCATCGCCAGCGCGACAGGTCCGGCCGAGGTTCCGGACGGGCCTCTAGGCCGCGCCGCCCGCGAAGCGGAAGCGCTTGTCGAGCCAGCGCACGGCCTGGTTCATGACCCAGGGGAGGAACACGATCCCCGAGTAGTGGCCGGCGGGGAGGTCGTAGCGCTGCGGCCGCCCGAGCGCCTCCCACAGGAGGACCTGGTTCTTCGAGGGCACGACGTCGTCCCAGCGGGTGCTGACGAACAGGACGCGCCGCGGGTCGACGAACGGCGCCATGGCCGCCGGGTCCGAGGAGAGGGCCGCGCGGAGCAGGCGCTCGACGCCGGCCTCGTCGACGCCCAGCTCACGAGACTTCGTCTCGCGCCAGGTGACGAGGCGCCCCTCCTCGGAGCGGCTGATGATCCCCGGCACGTCGCCGCCGGCCAGGGCGATGACGCCCGACGCCAGGCGCGGCTCGGTGGCCAGGAGGACGCTGGTGAGGATCCCGCCCATGCTGATGCCGAAGGCGCCCAGGCGCTCCGGGTCGACCTCGGGCTGGCGCTCGAGCCAGTCGACGATCCCGCGCCGGCCGACGACGGCGCGGCGGAGCTGGCGCTCGACCTCCTCCACCGGCCAGCCCTTGCTCAGGACCTTGGTCCCGCGCTCGACGAGGACGGCGTGCATGCCGGCCTCGGTGAAGGCGCGGCAGTGGGAGACGGCCAGGCTGCGCCCGCCGCCGAGGATCGGCGTGATCACGATCGCCGGGGCCTTCGCGCCCTTACGGACCGAGCGCGCCTGCCAGTACTCGAACTGGACCGGCACCGGCTCGGGATCGTCGTGCAGGCGCACCGTCAGCGAGCCGCTCCACACGCGGGCGGCGGGCTCATCGACCGCCAGCCGCTCGAGCTCGGCCTCGCGCAGAGGCAGGTAGTCGAAGCGCGCGGCCACCTCCGGCGTGAGCTCGGCCGTGGTCCGCGGCTGCGCGTCGAGCCGGAACGACTCGATGGCGCAGCCCGGCGCGACGGCGAGGGGCAGGAGGACCAGGAGTAGACCGGCAGGAGCTCTCATCATGGTGCACCAGGGTAGCCGCTGGGTCGCAGAGGCGGAAGGAACCCGAACGGGCGGGAGCGCCATGGAACGTCGTCCCCCGAGGCGGCCGGCGTGGACTAAGATCGCCCGCGATGGCCGCGCCCCTCATCGTCGCCTTCGCGGGCGACCTGCTCGACGCCTACCTCGTCGCCTCCCACGCCCGCGCGGGGCGGCGCGTCGTCGCCGTGACCGCCGACGCGGGGGGCGACGCGCAGGCGCTCGGGGCGGCGGCGCGAGCCCTCGGCGCCGACGAGCACGTGGTCGTCGACGTGAGCGACCACGTGTGGGAGCGCTACGTCGCGTGGCTGATCAAGGGCGGCGTGACGCTCGGCGCCGGCTACCCACCGTGGCCGACGGCGGAGCGTTACGCCGAGCTGGACCTGCTCGTCGCCCACGCGCGGCGCCAGGGCGCGGTCGAGGTGGCGCACGCGGCGGGGGGCGACGACCGCGTGCTCCTCGAGACGGCGCTGCGGGCCGTGGCGCCGGACCTGCGGCTGCTCGACGTGCCGGCGGCGCCGCTCCAGGCGCGCTCGTGGCTCGACGAGCAGGGCCTCCTCGACCGCCTCGGGGCGGCCGCCCGCCGCGACCTCGGCGGGCCCGAGGTGCGCGCGGGCCTGTGGGGCACGACGGCGCGCGGCGGCGACCTCGACGACCCTTGGGCGACGCCCGACGACGAGGCGTTCCCCACCGTCCCGGCGGCCGGCGACGCGGCGGCGCTGGCCGAGGAGTTCGAGCTCGAGTTCACGCAGGGGCTGCCGACGTCGAGCTGCGGCGCGGCGCTCGAGGGCCCGGACCTGGCCCGGCAGGTGGGCAAGATCGCGCGGCGCCACGGCGTCGGCCGCGGCGTGCACCTGGGCGAGGGCGCCCTCGGGGTGCTCGGGCGCGTGGCCTACGAGGCGCCGGCGGCGGCGGTGCTCGTGCGCGCCCACGCGGAGCTCGAGCGGCTGGTGCTCACGCGCCGGCAGCTCGCGACCAAGGAGGGGCTGGCGCGGACCTACGGCGACCTGTTCCAGCGCGGGCTGTTCCACGAGCCGCTCATGCGCGACCTGGAGCGCTTCTTCGAGTCGACCCAGCGCGTGGTCACGGGCGCCGTGCGGGTGCGCCTGCAGCGCGGGGCGGTCGAGGTCGTGGGCGTGCGCAGCCCGGCCGGGCTGGCCGGCCCCGAGGCGTGGGCCGAGGCCGAGGCGGTCGACCCGCGCGACGCGGGCGGGTTCGCCCGGGTGGTGGCCCTCTCCGGCCGCCTGGCCCGCCGGCGCGACGAGCGCTCCCGCGATGCGGCGGCGCCCGTCGACCGCGACGACCCGCCGGCGTAGGGTAGGTGCCCATGGCCATCCCCATGCGCAAGGTCCGCCTGGACAAGATCGCGTCCGCGACGCGCCACCTGCAGCTCGCCCGCGACGTGACGATCAGCGAGCAGACCCTCGCCGCGCCGCGCGCCGGGCAGGTCCTGGCCGTGCGCGTGCGCGGGCAGAAGGCGGTCTACAACCAGCTCGAGGACCCGACCGGGCGCCTGCTCGAGCTCGACGAGGGCGACGTGATCGCGGGCGTCCTCGGCTCGCGGCGCGCGCTGCGCGGCTACGCCGGCGTCGTGCCCGAGCGGGTGGAGAAGGGCGACGTCCTGCACGTCCTCAACACGGGCGGCGTCATCGGCCGCTGCACGTCGATCAACCCCGAGGTCGGCCCGCCGCGCGAGGTCGAGGTCCTGGGCGCGGTCCTCACCTTCCCCGTGCTCGGCGAGCGCATCGGCGTCCCGGCCGACATCGCCCAGGGCGCCGTGCCCCTGCGCGACGACCTGCCGCGCTGCCCGCCGGTGATCGCGATCGCCGGCACCTGCATGAACGCGGGCAAGACGAGCGCCGCGGCGCGCGTGATCAAGCACCTGGCCAAGACGCTCGGCAAGCGCGTGGCCGCGGCCAAGCTGACCGGCGTGTCGCTGCGCCGCGACACGCTGGCCATGCTCGACCGCGGCGCCTGCGAGGTGGCCGACTTCGCCGACGCCGGCGTCCCCTCGACCGAGGCCGGCCACACGCCGCGGATCGCCAAGGGCCTCCTGCACAAGCTCGCCCAGGGCGAGCCCGACTGCATCCTGGTCGAGCTCGGCGACGGGATCCTGGGCGAGTACGGCGTGCAGGACCTCCTGCGCGACCCCGACATCCGCCGGGTGACGAAGGTCTGGGTCATGTGCGCAAGCGACCCCGTCGGCGCCTGGGGCGCGCAGCAGCTCATGACGAGCGTGTTCGAGCTGCCGATCCACGTCCTCACCGGCCCCGCGACCGACAACGAGGTCGGCCGCGCCTACGTGCGCGACCAGCTGAAGGTCCCGGCCTTCAACGCGCGGACGCAGGAGGCCGAGTTCACGGGCGAGGTCGTGCGGCGGCTCGAGGGGCGGTAGGGCGGCGGCTCGAATGCGGCGACACGCCGGCCCGGGGAGGTGCTGGCGTGAGGACGCCCGGGGGCGCAGCGCGCCCGGCCCTCACCTCGTCGGTCGGCGGCTTCGATGCGACGACCGGCCGGCCCGGGGAGGTGCTGGCGTGAGGACGCCCGGGGGCGCAGCGCGCCCGGCCCTCGCCTCGTCGGTCGGCGGCTTCGATGCGACGACCGGCCGGTCCGGGGAGGTGCTGGCGTCAGGACGACCTGGGGCGCAGCCTTGTTCCAAGCGCGAGCGCCGGCGGGCCACGCGCGGTCGTCGGCGCTGCGGGTTGGATGCTGAAGGCGCCCTGGGACGGTGCGCCGACGACCGCGCGTGGGCGTGGTTGCCGGCTTCGCGCGTGGACTGCGGATTCCCAGGAAGTACCTGATAAAAGGACAAGGGCGGGCGGGAAGCTCTCGCCCCCGCCCGCCCATGTGTGTCAGGCCCGTGATCGGCCCGTCTCCGTTGCCTCCCCGGAGCCCTGCGTCGTGTGGACGCTGGACGCGCGCGCGTCGCCGCCGCGCGTCCGCCCTCTCCTGGGGTCGTCGTGTCTCCTGCGGAGCGTTCTATGCGACCCGGCGGGCACCCTCGTCGACCTTCGAGTGCCCAGCCCGGATCACCGTCCCCCGATCGGTTGAAGATCGGGTTCATTCTCCCGTGGAGTCGATCCCCTCCAGAGTCGCCACGTCCACCGGCGGGCCGGCCTCTCGGCCGGCGCCGGCTCCCACGAGGTTCTTCGCCCCTTCGACGACATGACCCGAGCTAGCCCCGTCCCGCGGGCGCCCTTTCGGGCGCCTGCGACGCGGCGGGTCGTCACACCCGCCGCCGGCTCCGCTCCCAGGCTTTCTCAGCCTCTCAGCGGTTTCCTGGCACGCTCGAGCGTCGCGGCCTTGTTCCATGCCGCAGCCGCCCCTGGGGTTCTCCCTTCAGAGCTTTGCTCCTCGCCGGGGTCGCGTGCCCCTCTCGGGGTCGCCGGCTCCCTTGCAGTTCTCCACCGCCCTGACTGGGTGCGATGCGCGCGGCCGCGTCCTCCGGGTTTCACCGACGCCCGCGCCCTCGCGCGGTGGCCTTGATCCCCACCGGAGCTCCGGCGACGTTTCCGACGCGGGCGAACCCGCGCCTTCCTCGTCGCCTTGAGCCTCGCGCACCGGACTCACCCGTTCCGGCGGCTTTCGTCTGCTTCGAAGCTCTTTCCCCCCACGAGGCCGTGCGCACGATGCATCGGTTTCCCTCCGCGCCGCCGCCGCTGCTCTCCTGGGCTTTCGCCCCTCCAGAGCCTTGCTCCGATCGAGCCTCGGACCCTTCGTGACCCGGCGGACCCTGCGACCGGCCCCCTCTCGAGGACCGACGCTGCATGTCCACCGCGGGCTAGCACCGCGACGACGGAGAGTGCGACCCTCCGCCGTCAGGTGAGGCCGCTACGACCTCGCGGTCGCGTCGACCTCGTCGGCGCTCCGACCCGCAGCGCGACTGCGGGCCGGACCGTGCCGCCTCTCGGCGGCAGCCCTGCCTCCCTCGGCCTTGGCGCCTCGCGGCGCCGGACCCTCGGAGGTGTGAAGGACTCGACCAGCGACCCATCTCGAGGAGATGGGTTGCTCTCCTGGGGTTCTTCGCCTCCTCGTCGGCCTCGCTCCCTCGCGTCCCTCGTCGGCCCTGGCTGCTCCGCCCCCGTGAAGGGGCGGCTTCGCCGGGAGGATGAGCGCCTCGTCTCCGAGGGCCCGGCCTCCCTTCGGGCCGTCCGCGGGCCGCTGACCCCGCTCGCGCGGGCATCGTCGCGTCGCCGCCGTTTCGGCCGTCCGTGCGGGACTCGTCCCGCGCCTGACGAGGGACAGATATACGCATCGCCGCCGACCTCTGCAAGCGGCCATTCCTGGCCGATCTCGCGGCGAAACGCGCCCCACAGACATTCCACACGCCGACGAAACACGCGGCCATGCCCCGCGCCGTCGAGCGGCCGTCCGTGGAGAACCGAGCGGTCGTCCTCGTCCACATCCCCATGGCGAGTCCTCCGGCGGCACCCCGCTCAGCCTGGGAGTCGCGCGGGCGCGCTCGTCGAGCGACAACGCGAGCGGCGGCGGACCTTTGAGGTGCATCCGCGCCGGTCCGAGGCCGGGGGCGCGACGTCGCAGTCACTAGGGGCTCTAGAAGCTTCGTCCGGCGGACGGTCCGGCCGGCGGGCGACGGCTCAGCAACGACGGACAGTTACGTCCGTGCGCCGGGATGTCGGACGCGCGCGGCAGGATCCACGTGTGAAGACGACCCAGACGGACGGGCCGCGCCTGCGCCGCGAGGACGTGCGGCGCCACCCCGGCCACGAGTTCGTGGCCCGAGGCGAGCCGGCGCTCACGCGCGCGCTGCTCGCGCGCGGGGCCCTGCGCGTGTTCGACGAGCGGCGCGGCAAGCTGGTGCAGGTGGGCGTCGCGGCCACGGCGGCGGCGATCGCGGCCGCGCGCGCGGAGGTGGCCGCCACGGCCGGCGAGCGCGCGGCCTCGCGCGCGCGCTCGCGCGAGCGGCGCGAGCGCCTCGAGGAGCGCTACCAGGCCGACTTCGACGAGGCGGTGCGCAGCCTCTTCCCGTCGATCCCCGAGCGGGACCGCCTGGCGATCGTGGCCCGCGCCTGCGAGGTCGGCTCGCGCCGCGTCGGTCGCTGCGCCGCGGCCAAGGCGCTCGACCCCGACCCGATCCGCCTGGCCGTGCGCGCCTGGATCCGCCACGCGCACACCGAGTACGACGAAATCCTCGACCGCGCCGGCGCCGGGCGCGCGTTCGGCCGCGCCAGCAAGGAGGCCCGCCGCCAGGCCCGTCAGACGATCCGCGCCACCGTCGACCGCGTGGCGACGGCCTGGGCCCAGCCGGCTCCACGGACCGCGCCGCCGCCCGCGCCAGTGCAGGCGCCGCCGCCCACGCCCGCGCCGCCGCCCGCGCCGCGGCCAACCCCGGCGCCCGCGCCTCGCGACGCTGGCCCGCCCCCGCTCTTCGCCCGCGGCTTGCTGCGGCGCCGCGGCGGCTAGAATCCGCGGCAGAAGAGGGGGAGCCCATGGCCCGCGTCCACAGGATCGGTGAGCCCGACCAGCACGAGGCCAAGGCCGTCGTCGAGCTGGGCAAGAAGCTGCCCGACGACTACTTCGTGTTCCACAACTTCGAGCTGACGACCGGCCGCGGGCTGCCCTACGAGTACGACATCTGCGTCGTCGCGCCCTTCGCCGTGTGGCACGTCGAGGTCAAGGGCTACCGGGGCACGATCCGCGGCGACCAGAACCAGTGGGTGTTCGAGAACGGCGGCGTCATGCCCAGCCCGATCCCGCTGGCGAACAAGAAGTCGAAGATCCTGGCCAGCAAGCTGCGCGACCACGCGCGCCGCCTCGAGGACGCCTTCGTCGACACGGTGATCCTGCTCACCGACGACAAGGCCAAGGTCCGGCTCAAGGACGACCAGTCGGGGCGCGTGATCCATCTGTCCGAGGCGGCCGACTACCTGTCGAACCCGCGCAACCTCCCCGTGGCGGTCAACCCGATCACGCACCTGCACGACATGATCTGCGAGGTGCTCTTCAACCACCGGCCCAGCCAGAAGGTCAAGCAGGTGGGCCTCTACGAGATCCTGGAGAAGCTCAACCAGACGGAGAGCCGCACCGTCTTCCTGGCCAAGCACCGCTTCATCCGCACCCGGCCGAAGACCATCCTCAAGGTCTTCCACTTCGACGCCTACCAGAAGGAGGAGGAGAAGCGCCGGCAGATCGAGGCGATCTTCCACGACTCCGAGGCCATGCGGCACCTCGGCGCCCACCCGAACCTGATCGACACGTCGGACATGTTCGCCTGGGACGACACGAAGTTCGTCCAGCCGAGCGAGTACATCGAGAGCGGCCGCCCCCTGGAGCTCCTCCTGCAGAAGGAGGAGGACCGCCAGATCACCTGGAAGGAGAAGGCCGACCTCGTGGCCAAGATGGCGCGCGGCCTGCGCCACGCCCACGACCGCGGCGTGATCCACCGCGACCTGCGCCCCTGGAACGTCGTCGTCGCGCCGGGCGGCGTGTGCAAGCTCGTGAACTTCGACCTGGCCCTGGTGAAGGCCGCGCCGGGCCTGACCCCGCGCGACCTCGAGGACCGCCTCGACCCGCGCTACTGCGCCCCGGAGGTGTGGCAGGACCCGGGGAAGGCCACGCCGGCGTCGGACATCTACTCGCTCGGGATCGTCTTCTACCAGCTCATCACCAGCCAGACGCCCTACGAGGAAATCGAGCAGGCGCTGAAGACCACGAGCGAGACCCCGCTCGACCGCGACCTGCTGCTGAAGGAGCTGAGCACGCCCGGGAGCGAGGACTTCATGGAGTCGCCGCACGACGCCGTGGAGATCATCGCCCGCATGACCCGCCGCGACCCGAAGGCCCGTTACCAGTCGGTCGACGAGGTCATGGAGGACCTGACGATCATCGGCGACACGTGGCAGTCGACGTCGTCGGGCGAGGGGTCGGCTTGACAGGTGTACACGACGCGACCCGGGAGCGCGCCGCGCCCCCGGGTCGCCTTGTCTCCTCCGCCGCCGACTAGATGTCGTAGTAGAGGGCGAACTCGTACGGGTGCGGCCGGATGCGCACCTGGTCGACCTCGGCCTTGCGCTTGTAGTCGAGCCAGGCCTTGATCACGTCCTCGCTGAACACGTCGCCCTTGAGCAGGAACTCGTGGTCGCGCTCGAGGTTGTCGAGGGCGGCCGAGAGGTCGCGCGGCGTGCTCGGGACGCTGGCCTTCTCCTCGGGGCTGAGGTCGTAGATGTCCTTGTCGAGCGGGTCGCCCGGGTGGATCTTCTTCTGGATCCCGTCGATCGCCGCCATGGTGATCGCCGCGAACGCCAGGTACGGGTTGCACGACGGGTCGGGGCAGCGGAACTCGATGCGCTTCGCCGCCGGCTTCGACGAGCCGACCGGGATGCGGATCGACGCCGAGCGGTTGCGCGCCGAGTAGGCCAGGTTCACCGGGGCCTCGAAGCCCGCCACGAGGCGCTTGAAGCTGTTCGTGGTCGGGTTGGTGAAGGCGACCAGCGCCGGCGCGTGCTTGAGGATCCCGCCGATCACGTAGAGGGCCTCGTCCGACATGCCGGCGTACTTCTCGCCGGCCATGAGGTTGTGGCCCTTCTTCCAGAACGACAGGTGGCAGTGCATGCCCGAGCCGTTGTCGTTGAACAGCGGCTTGGGCATGAACGTGGCCGTCTTGCCGGCCTTGAGCGCGGTGTTCTTGATGACGTACTTGAAGATCATCATCATGTCCGCGGCGCGGGTCAGCGACGCGTACTTGTAGTTGATCTCCGCCTGGCCGCCGGTCGCGACCTCGTGGTGGTGCCGCTCGACCTGGAAGCCGCACTTCTCCAGGTTGAGGCACATCTCCGTGCGCAGGTCCTGATACTGGTCGACCGGCGCGCAGGGGAAGTAGCCGCCCTTGGCGCGCGGCTTGTGGCCGAGGTTGGGCTTCTCCTCCGCGCCCGTGTTCCAGGCGCCCTCGGTCGAGTCGATGTGGAAGAAGCCGAAGTTCGTCCCCTGGTCGAAGCGGATGTCGTCGAAGATGAAGAACTCGGCCTCGGGGCCGAAGTAGACCGTGTCGGCGATCCCGGTCGAGGCCACGTAGGCCTCGGCGCGGCGGGCGATGTTGCGCGGGTCGCGCGCGTAGTCCTGGTGCGTGATCGGGTCCTTCACGTTGCACGTGAGCACGAGCGTCGGGTGCTGCGTGAACGGGTCGATGAACGCCGTGTTCGGATCGGGGACCACGAGCATGTCCGACTCGTGGATCGACTGCCAGCCGCGGATCGACGAGCCGTCGAAGGCGAAGCCGTCCTCGAAGCACTCCTCGGTCAGGTGCGCGGTCGGGTAGGAGAAGTGCTGCCAGGTGCCAGGAAAGTCGTTGAAGCGCAGGTCCACGTAGCGGCACTTGTGCTCGGCCGCCATGGCGATGACTTCACGCGGTGTCGTCACGGGTCGGGTCCCCTCCAGCAGTTGCGGTGTGCTCAGATCGCATCCGGTCCGCGCTCTCCCGTGCGGATCCGGATGGCCTCCTCGAGCGGCAGGACGTACACCTTGCCGTCGCCTCGGCCTTGGTCGGTGGCCCCCGCGCGGACGATCGCCCGCACCGTGGGCTCGACGAAGTCCTCGTTGACCGCCACCTCGAGCTTGACCTTGCGCACGGAGGTCGGCGCGCCGGCGCCGCCGCCGGCATAGGCCTGGGCGGCCGTCGCGGGGGCGGCCGCGTCGGTCGCGGCCCCGAGCACGTCGGAGACGGTCAGCCGGAAGACCTGGGCCGCCGCCAGCTCGCGCTGGACGGCCTCGAGGCGCTCCGGACGGATGATGCCGACGACGAGCTTCGTGGCCGCGCTCCAGGGGTGTGGCGAGGTGCCGCAGACCGGGTCGTCCAGGTGGCGTCCCGGCGCGGCCCGGAATGTATCACGCGACGCGTCAGCCGCGAGACCCGCTCGGGCAGCGGCCGTCCGCGCGTCACCCAGATCAGACCATGGACGTCCGACAACCCCGGGTCGAGAATGCTGGTTGTCCGTTGAGGCCGGAGGGGACGCGGGATACGCTCAGTCCACAGGGCCGGGCGCCCAGCGCGCCCGCCGGGCGCGGCGATCCTCAGGAGCCGAGCAGCATGCGCCTCGTCGACCTGATCTCCGAAGAGGTGATCCGCCCGTCGCTCGCCGGGGCGACCAAGGCCGCGGTGATCGACGAGCTGATCGACGCGCTGGTCCAGGCCGGGCAGGTCGCGCCCGAGGCGCGTGAGCGGGTGGCGAAGGCCGTCCACCAGCGCGAGGCGTCGCACACGACCGGCCTCGGCTCGGGCGTGGCCGTCCCGCACGGCGTCAGCGACCAGGTCGACCAGGTGGTCGGCGCCCTGGGGATCCACCGCGAGGGCGTCGACTTCGCCGCCGTCGACGGGGCGCCGGTGCACCTGGTCATCCTGCTCGTCGTCCCGCCCAACATGTTCCAGGCGCACATCCGCACGCTCGCCGGCGTCGCCCGCGTCCTCAACGACCCGGGGCTGCGCCGGCAGCTCATGGCGGCCACGCAGCCCGAGGCGGTCATGACCATCCTCGGCGAGCGCGAAGGCGCCCTGGAACCGATCTAGTGTGACCGACGGCTGCGGCCGCGGATGCCGAGCGAGGGGGGGCGCGCGCGGGTCGTCGGTGTGGCCCGCCTCCGCGAGCTCCGTCCCGCGGCTGCGGTGCCGCTGCCCAGGCGGACCCTACCGCTCGCGGCCGTCCGCCGCCGCGGGCCTCCCGCTCGCTCCGGCGGCCCACCGGGATCCGGCGATCGATACGACCCGCGCGCGCTCCCCCCTCGCCTCGGCCTCCGCCCCTCGCCTCGCTTGTGGTTCCATTCCACTCGGGTTCGAGCGTATCGATCACAAGTTGCCCGTTTGAAGACAGGCCCTAGATCCGTCGCCGGAGCGCGGCCTCGGCGCGGTCGGACGCCGCGCGGAGCGCCGGCAGGTGCGCCAGGGCGTCGGCCAGGCGGCCGGCGAGCGCGGCGTGCTCGACCTGGCGGGCGCAGGCCTCGACCTCGCGGGCCCCGATCCCGGCGGCCCCCCCCTTCAGGCGGTGGGCGGCCGTCCGCACCCCGGGCGCGTCGCCGCGGCCGGCCGCCGCGAGCAGGTCGGCCAGCGTCCGCGGCGCGTCGTCGAGATACAGCGAGAAGAGCTCGGCGACGGCGTCGTCGTCTAGGATCGACCGCAGCTCGTCGATCACCGCGGCGTCGATCGGGTCGACGGGGTCGGGCATTCACTCCATCATTGCAAACCGGGCGCCGCCGGCGCAGGTCCCGCCACGCCAGGGGCCCGCGCGGGAGGGCGTCGAGGAACCATGCTCCCGTGAAGGGCGACGACGTGGACGACGACGTGGCCGCGGCGCTGGTCGCCCTCGCCCGCGCGGGGGACCCCGGGCGGCTGCGGGCCGGCTGGCGCGAGGCACTGGCCGCCCTCCCGCCGGGCGGCGGGCCGGGCGACCCCGATCCGGGCGGCGGCCGGGCGCGCGCGGCCCTCACCGACGTGCTCGTGCGCGCGCTGCTCGAGGCCTCGGGGGCGGCCGACGCCGTGACCTGCCTGGCGCTCGGCGGCTACGGCCGGCGCGAGCTGGCGCCGCACTCGGACATCGACCTGCTCGTCCTGCGCGAAACCGACGGCGCCGACGACCCGGCGATCGAGGGGTTCGTGCGCCTGCTCTGGGACGCCGGCGCGCAGGTGGGCCACGCCGTCCGCACGCTCGACGGCGCCGCGCAGGCGCTCGGGCGCGACCTGGCCGGGGCGACGGCCACGCTCGAGGGGCGCCTCGTCGCCGGCCGCCCGGCGGGCCTGGCCGCGCTGCGGGGCGTCGTGGCCGACTTCCTCGCCCGCGACCGCGACCGCTTCGTCCAGGCCAAGCTGGCCGAGGCGGACGAGCGCCACCGCGCCCACGGCGACACGGTCATGCTGCTGACGCCCGACCTCAAGGCCGGGCGCGGGACCGCGCGCGACCTGCAGCTCGCGCGCCTGCTCGCCGCCCTCGTGGCACCGGTCGCGCCGGCGGACGACGACGAGCGCGTCCTGCCCGCGCTGGCCCACGCCGACGCCGCGCTCGCGGCCTGGCTCGAGCTCGCGCCCGACGAGGTGGCCGGCCTCGACGCCGCCGGGCGACTGCTCCTGGCCTGCCGGGCCGCCGTCCACGAGCTGTCGAGCGCCCGCGGCGACCGCCTCGAGCTCGACCTGCAGGAGGCGGTCGCCCGCCGCTTCGGCCACGAGGCGCGCGGGGGGCGGCTTCCGGTCGAGGTGTTCATGGACGAGGTCTACCGGGCGGCGCGCCTGGTCGACCGCGTCCTCGCCCGCTGCAGGCTGCGCCTGGCCCCGCCGGGGCCCCCGCGGCGCGCGCGGCCGCTCGCGACCGGCGTGGCCTCCGTCGGCGACGAGGTCGTCCTCGACCCGCCCGCGCCGACCGCCGCGGCGACCCTGGCCGAGCTCTTCCGCCAGGCGCTGCGCGGCCGGCGCCGCCTGACGCCCCGCACGCTCGAGGAGGTCCGCCGCGCCGTCGACGCCCTCGGCCCCGCGGCGCTCCGCGCCGACGTCGAGGTCGCGCGCGGCTTCCGCGAGGTCCTCGGCGGCGTGAAGGGCGTGGCGCAGGTCGTGCGCGCCATGCACGAGGCGGGCTACCTCGGCGCCGTCATGCCGGAGGTGGGCGCGCTCGAGTGCCTGTCGCAGGCCGACCCCTACCACGCCTACACGGTCGACGAGCACACGCTGGCCGTCATGCGCGCGCTCGAGGGGCCGCTCGCCGGCGCCCCCGAGCGCGAGGACGAGCTGCGCGAGGAGCTCCTGCACCGCACGACGCGCCGCGACCTCCTGCGCCTGGGCGTCCTCCTGCACGACGCCGGCAAGGTGGGCGGCGCGCCGGGCCACACCGAGCGCGGCGCGGCCCTCGTGCCGACCGTCGCCTGGCGCCTCGGCCTGTCGACCGAGGAGGAGCGGCACGTGCGCTTCCTGGTGCAGGAGCACCTGACGATGTCGCGCATGGCCGAGAAGCGCGACGTCGACGCGCCGGCCACGGTCGACGACCTCCTGGCCGTCGCCGGCCGCGACGCGGAGCGCCTCGAGCACCTCTACCTGCTCACGGTGGCCGACGTGCGCGGCGTGTCGCCGCGGGCGATGACCCGCTGGAAGGACCACCTGCTCACGCGCCTCTACGGGCACGCGCGCGAGGCGCTCGAGCGCGGCGGCGCCGCGCCGCGCGGGCCCGCGACGCGCGAGGAGTGGCTGGCGCTCCTGGGCGGGCGCGCCGACCCGGCGGCGCTCGAGGCGCACCTGGCGCGCTGCGGGCGGGCCTACCTGGCCGACGTCGAGCCCGACGAGGTCCTCCTGCACCTCGACCTGGCCGCGGGCCTCGAGCGCGCGGGCGCCCCGCAGGTGCGCTGCTCGCTCGACGAGGGCTGCGAGCGCGTGTGGGTCGCGGCGCGCGACCGGGCCGGGCTGTTCGCCGACCTGTGCGGGGCGCTCACCGGCTCGGGCTACGAGATCCTCTCGGTGACCACGTTCGCCCGCGCCGACGGCGTGGTCTTCGACCGCTTCGCCGTTCAGCCCGGGGGCGCCGAGCCGGCCGCCGCGCGCTGGCCGCGCCTCGAGGCGACGATCGGCGACGTGCTCGCCGGGCGGCAAGCCGCCGCCGACCTCCTGGCCCGGCGCCGCCGCCGCGAGCCGGCGCGCCCGGCGCGCCCGCGGCCCCCGGTGCGCGTGCGCCTCGACGACGGGATCGCGCCCGACCTGACCGTCGTCGACGTGAGCGCGCCCGACCGCGTCGGGCTCCTGCACGACCTCGCGCGCGCCCTGTCGGCGGCCGGGTGCGACATCCGCCTGGCGAAGGTGGCCACGAAGGGCGACCGCGCCGTCGACGTCTTCCACGTCACCGGCCCCGACGGGCGGCCGCTCGACGCGCGCGCCCGCGACGCGGTGGCGGCGGCGCTGCGCGCCGCGGCCGCGGGGACGAGCGATGCCGCCCCGGGCGCGTGAGCGGGCCCGCCCGGCGGCGGGCCCGCTCCTGGTCATCGACAACTACGACTCGTTCACGTTCAACCTCGTCCAGCCGCTGCGCGCCCGCGGACACGACGTGCGCGTCGTGCGCAACGACGCCCTCACCGTCGACGAGGCCCTGGCGCTGCGCCCCGCGCGCGTGCTCCTGTCGCCCGGCCCGAACCGCCCGGAGGACGCCGGGGTGTGCGTGCCGCTGGTGCGCGCCGCGGCCGCCCTCGGGCTGCCCGTCCTGGGCGTGTGCCTCGGGCACCAGGCGATCGGCGTGGCCTTCGGCGCGCGCTGCGTGCGCGCGCGGCGCCCCCTGCACGGGAGGGCGTCGCGCGTGGCGCACGACGACGCCGGCGTGTTCCGCGGCCTGCCGTCGCCGCTCGAGGCCGCGCGCTACCACTCGCTGTGCCTCTCGCCGCGGCGCCTGCCGGCGGCCCTCGTCGCCACGGCCTGGGCCGACGACGGCACGCTCATGGGCGTGCGGCACGCGTCGGCGCCGATCGAGGGCGTGCAGTTCCACCCGGAGAGCTTCATGACGCCGCTCGGCGAGCGCCTGCTCCTCAACTTCGTCGAGCACTGACCGCGCTCACCGCTTGATCTGAGAGCGAAGCGAGCAGATCGAGCGGTGGCGCGCATCCCCGAGCGAAGGCGACAGGTGCCTCACTGCGGATCGGAGCATCGAGCCGCGCGCCCGGACGTGGACAAGAGAACAAGCGACGGCCGCTGTGAGCCGCGCGCACGTTTGCCCGGCGCGGGCGTCCTCTCTACACTCCTCCTGTGACGTCCGCCTCGCCGCCCCCGCTCGCCCACCTCGACGCCCTGCGCGCCGAGAACGCGCTCCTGCGCGAGCAGCTCGCGGCGGTGACCGAGATCGGGATCGCCCTCGGGGCCGAGCGCGACCTGCGGGCGCTGCTGGAGACGATCCTCACCAAGGCGCGCTGGCTCACCGGCGCCGACGCCGGCTCGCTCTACCTGGTCGAGGGCGAGCGGCGCGACCGCCTGCGCTTCGTGCTCGCCCAGAACGACTCGCGCGAGGTGCCCTTCGTCGAGCGGGTGCTCGACGTGAGCTCGGAGACGATCGTCGGGCACGTCGCGCGCACGCGCGAGGCGCTCAACATCGCCGACGTCTACGACCTCGACCCCGGCGCGGGCTTCACCTACTCGACCGCGTTCGACGAGCAGGTCGGCTACCGCTGCAAGTCGATGCTCGTCGTGCCCATGATCGACCGGCGCGACCGCGTCACGGGCTGCCTGCAGCTCATCAACCGCAAGCCCGACCGGGACCTGCGCCTGGCCTCGCCCGCCCACACCGAGGAGGTCGTCCTCCCCTTCCCGCCCGCGATGACCCAGCTCATGCAGAGCGTCGCCAGCCAGTCGGCGGTGGCGATCGACAAGGCGCGGCTGATCGAGGACCTCGAGCACACCTTCGAGGGGCTGGTCTACGCGTCGGTCGTGGCGATCGAGTCGCGCGACCCGACCACCTCGGGCCACTCCGAGCGCGTGGCCAAGCTCTCGGTCGAGCTGGCGCGCGCGGCCAACGACGCCTTGCCGCACCGGCTGCCGCGCCCGCTCACGGCCACCCAGCTCAAGGAGCTGCGCTACGCGAGCCTCCTGCACGACTTCGGCAAGGTGGGCGTCCGCGAGCAGGTGCTGATCAAGGCCAAGAAGCTCTTCCCCTGGGACCTCGACGCCGTGCGGCTGCGCTTCGCCGCCGCGGCGCGGGAGCGCGAGGCGCGCGCCCTGCGCGACCTCGTCGACAAGCTGGGCGCCGCCGGCAAGGGACTCGACCCGCGGCCGTTCATCGACGCGGCCCGCTCGACGATCGACGCCGAGATGCGGCGCCTGGCCCACCTGCTGGCGACCGTCGAGGAGGCCAACGAGCCCAGGGTCCTGGCCGGCGGGGCCGAGGCGGAGCTGCGCCACCTCGCCGACGAGCGGTTCACCGACCTGCACGGCTGCGAGCGGCGGCTCCTCGGCGACGACGAGCTGGCCGACCTCACGATCGCCCGCGGCTCGCTCAACCGCGAGCAGCGCCTCGAGATCGAGTCGCACGTGGCGCACACCTTCCGCTTCCTCTCGCGGATCCCCTGGACCGAGGAGCTGCGCGACCTGCCGCGGATCGCCGGCGCGCACCACGAGAAGCTCGACGGCAGCGGCTACCCCGACGGGCTGCGTGACGAGGAGATCCCGCTCCAATCGAAGGTCATGGCCGTGGCCGACATCTTCGACGCCCTGACCGCCTGGGACCGCCCCTACAAGAAGGCGCTCCCGCTGGAGCGGGCGCTGGCGATCCTGGACCTCGAGGTCAAGGACCGCCACATCGACGGCGAGCTCGTGGCCCTGTTCCGCGAGCGGCGGCTCTACCGCGTGGTGATGACGCAGGACCCCGGGTGACCCCGGTCAGTGCAGGAGCACGCGCGCGGCGACGCGCAGGTCCTGCACCAGGTCCTTGACCGTCCGGGCGCGCCGCAGGCGGTCGACGACGACCTTGGGCCGCAGGTAGAAGCTGCGGTAGGCGTAGCGCTCGAGCTCCTCGAGCTGCGCGCCCGTCAGCCCGGGGTAGCTGATCATGGCCTTGCCCATGGGGTTGAGGTCGTCGCTCTCGTCGATCAGGTAGCCGTTGTCGCGGCAGTGGTCGTAGAAGGCCGTGCCCTTGAAGGGCGTGGCGATGGCGAACATCACGTTGGTGATGTCGAGCTTCTTCAGCTCGGCGACCGTCCAGTAGACGTCCTCCGGGGTCTCGTCGGGCGTCGTGCCGAACATGATGTTCAGCTTGGGCGAGATCCCGTGGCGCCGGAGCAGGCGCACGGCGGTGTAGACGTCCTCGACCTTCAGGTCCTTGTTGATCCGGTCGAGGACCTCCTGCCGCAGCGACTCGACGCCGATGTCGATCGACACGCAGCCGGCGCGGGCCAGCGCCGCCACGACCTCCTCGTCGGTGAGGAAGTCGGCGCGCGAGAGCATGCCCCACTCCATGCCGATCGGCTCGAGGAGGCGGCAGACCTCGAGCGTGCGCTTGCGCGCCCACAGGAACTGGTCGTCGGCGACGTGCACCGAGCGGTAGCCCCGGTCCTTGAGCCACTGGAACTCGCGCGCGATGCGCTCGGGGCTGGCCTGCGCCACCGGGGGCTTCCGGCCCGTCGTGGTGAAGGCCTCCATCTCGCGCGCGAACGAGATCGCGTTGGGCACGCAGAACGAGCAGCGAAACGAGCAGCCGCGCGACGTGAGCACCAGCGCGTGCGGGCGGCCCTGGTACTTCGGGTTGAAGTAGCGGTCGCGGTAGCGGTCGAGCGCCGGGTGGTCGCGGGCGGGGATCGGCAGGTCGTCGAACGGGATATAGCCCCGCGGGTCGGGCGCGTAGGTCTTGACCTCGGCCCCCTCGACGCGCGAGACGCCGTAGGGCGGCTCGGGCATCTCGCCGAGCACGAGGTCGACGAGCGCGCGCTCCATCTCGCCGCGGACGACGATCACCTGCGGGTCGAGGGCGCCGCCGACGGCGAGGTACTCCGCCGGGACGCGCGTGGCCTCGGGGCCGTGGACGAGGATCCGCGCCGACGGCTGGAGGCGGCGCAGGGCGGCGATCCAGTGCAGGTCCGTCGGCTTGGCCAGGACGACGGCGTGCAGCACGTACCAGTCGGCCGGGCGCTCGGCCAGGCGCCGCTCGAAGGCGGCCGCGTCGTCGCCGAGCAGGCTCGCGTCGAGGTAGTCCACCTCGACGCCGCGCTCGTGGAGCATGGTGAAGGCGTAGAGGTTGCCCAGGTCGGGGAAGTGATACAGCTCGTAGGTGCAGCCGGCGAAGCGCTCCGGGTTGCGCTCGGTCACGGCGGGCGGCTCGAGGAAGGTGACCCTGGTCATCGGACCCCCGTCATGGCGTCTGGCGTCGCCTGGCCGTGGTGGAAGGCGTCGCACCCGCGGCAGGCCGGGTGCGCCTCGCGGCCCTGGAAGGCGCGCAGGGCCTCGCCGTTCCACACCTCGGCGAGCGACTGCTCGACGAGGTTGCCCACCTTCACCGAGCGGAGCAGGCAGCAGGGCGCGACGTTGCCGTGGACGTCGACGTAGATGTAGCTGTCGAGGCGCAGGCAGGCGCGGTCGCCGTGCGAGGCCAGGCGCAGCAGGACGCCGTGGTCGTTCACCGACCCGACGGGCACGCCGCGGGCGGCGCCGCGGGCGCGGGCGCGGGCGATCAGCGCGCGCTCCTCCTCGAAGCCCGGGCGGGCGAGGTCGGGGCGCCCGCGCACGTCGAGGCGCACGATGTTCACCGCCTGGAAGCCCAGGTCCGCCGCGAAGTCGACCAGCCGCTCGACGACCTCGCCGCCGCCGGGGAAGAGCACGACCTGCAGGCGCACCTCGGGGGCCGGCTCGCCGCGGGCGGCCTGGGCGTTCCGGCGCTCGAGGAAGCGGCGCAGGTGCTCGACGACCTTCGGCGGCGTCGGGTGGCCGTCGCGCGCGACGCGGTTCTGGTGGCCCTTGAGCGGGTTCGTGTCGCGCGGCGGGGCGGGCGCCTCGGCCCAGGGGAGCTCCTCGAGCGACACGTTCACCCGGGTCACGCGCCGGGCGAGGACCTTGTCGATCATCCCGTCGGTCAGCAGGTGGCCGTTCGTGGTGAAGCCCACGTCGACGCCGGGCCAGCGCTCGAGCAGCCGGTCGATGAACCCGAACAGCTCGGGGTGCATGAGCGGCTCGCCCCAGCCGGTGAGCGTGACCACGTGCGGCCGGTCGAGGCGCGCCAGCACGGCCTCGAAGGTCTCGCGCGACATGTCCTGCTCGGGGACCTTCAGGAGCGACAGCCGCGGGCACATGTCGCAGTCGAGGTTGCACCGGTTGGTGACCTCGAGCTGCACCTCGCGCGGCGTGCGCGCGCGGCGCCGCAGCGCCAGGCGCGCGAACTTCGCCCCGTCCCGGTAGAGTCGCAGCAGCCGGCCCGCCATGGTCCCCGCCGGACCGGACCTGCCCGGTCCGGTTCCGCGCGGGTAGTATAGCGCGCCCCCCGGCGACACCCAGGACGGTCCTCACGTGAGCCTCCGCGAGTTCGTGGCGCTCGGCACCTCCAGCCAGGTGCCCACCCGCTACCGCAACCACAACGGCTACCTGCTGCGGTGGGACGGGGTGAGCTTCCTCTTCGACCCGGGCGAGGGGACGCAGCGGCAGTTCATCATGGCGGACATCGCCGTGCCCGAGGTGACGCGGATCCTCATCACCCACTTCCACGGCGACCACGCCCTGGGCCTGGCGGGGATCGTGCAGCGGCTGTCGCTCGACCGCGTGCCGCACGCCGTCGAGGTCTTCTTCCCCCGCAGCGGGCAGGCCTACTACGAGCGGCTCATCCGCTCGACGATCTTCCACCGCACGGTCGAGCTCGTCCCGCGCCCGGTCAAGGAGCCCGGCGTCGTCGTCGAGGACGCCACCTTCGCGATCGAGGCCCACCCGCTCGAGCACTCGGTCGACACGTTCGGCTACCGGGTGAAGGAGCGCGACGGGATCCGCTTCGACAAGGAGAAGCTCGAGGCCCGCGGCGTCCGCGGCCCCCTCGTGGGCAAGCTGCAGCGCGACGGCGCGGTCGACACGCCCGGCGGCCGGGTCACGCTGGACGAGGTGACCGAGCACAAGCGCGGGGCCGCGTTCGGGTTCGTGATGGACACGCGCCCCTGCGAGGGCGCGCTGGCGCTCGTGCGCGGGACCGACCTCGCCGTGATCGAGTCGACCTACCTCGAGGAGCACGCCGACCTGGCGCGCGACCACAAGCACCTGACGGCGCGCGAGGCGGCCACGATCGCCGCCGAGGGCGGCGTCCTGGGCACGCTCGTGCTCACGCACTTCTCGCAGCGCTACCCGAGCACGAAGCCCTTCGTCGAGGAGGCCCGCGCCGTGTTCCCCCGGGTACGGGCCGTGCGCGACCTCGACCGCGTGCCGCTGCCCAGGCCGTAGCTCGTCCTACTCGCCCATGCGCCGCAGCGCGGCCTCGAGGACCTTCGCCTCGGCCGAGCCCGCCTCGGCGGCCGCGAGGCCCTCGCGCAGGAGGGCGGCCGCCTTCGCGTGGTCGCCCTGATGAGCGGCGACCTGCGCGCGGAGGACGCGCGCGCTCGCCCGGGCGGGCTCGCGGGCGAGGAGCGCGTCGAGCGCCCCGGCCGCCTGCGCCAGCGCGTCGTCCAGCGCCTTCGGCCGGGCGGCGGGCGCGGCGGTCGCCGGGCCCACGTCGCCGGCGGCCCCGGCGGCGGCGTGCTGCTCGGCCGCCGCGACGGCGAGGCGGCCCAGGTCCTCGAGGAGCTGCGCCGTCGCGCCGGAGGCCTCGGCGAGCTGCAGGGCGACGGGGAAGGCCTCGAGCGCGCGGCCGGCCTCGGCCATGGCCAGCGTCCGGTAGCGGTAAGCCGTGAGCGAGAGCGCGCCTCCACGACGAATGGCCACGCGCTCGGCATGCGTGAGCGCCTCGACGCACGCCACGGCGTATGCCTGCCGGCGCTCGCCGTCGCTGAGGTTCATGAGCTGGAAGCGCGCGTTGCCCAGGTTGATCCAGGCCATCTCATAGCCGGGGTCGAGGCGCGTGGCCTCGGCCAGCCGCGACGCGGCCGCGTCGAGCGAGTCGCGCTTCTTGGCCGGGTCGGTGTGGCGCAGGGCCACGTTGAAGAACACGAGCCCCAGGTTGTTCCAGCACAGCGGCGTCGAAGGCGACGGCGCCACCTTGTCGACCTGGATCCCGCGCTCGAGGGCGTGGGCGGCCTTCTCCCACTGCTCGAGCTCCAGGTAGGCCTTGCCCAGGTTGTTCCAGCCCTCGACGTGGTAGGCGCCCAGGTAGAGCGCCGTCTCGATGGGCTGGATCGCCTGCAGCCACTCGCCGGCGTAGAGGTGCTCCATGCCCAGGCTCGAGTAGGCGCGCGCGCAGTCCGGGCGCTTGTTGATCGTGTCCTCCCAGATCCCCGTCGGCGAGGTCCACGCGGCGTTGCGCACGAGGGTCCCCGTGATCATCACGACGACCAGGGCCATGCAGCCGACCGGGACGGCCTCGCGCGCGCGCGGCGCGCGCGAGACCAGCCACGGCCAGGCGCGCGCGCCCGCCACGGCCAGGGCCGGCGCGAGCATGGCCGTGGGCAGGTACATGCGGTGGTCGACCATGGGGTCGAGGATGGGGATGATCGACGACTCGACCAGGTTCGTCACGTAGAACCAGGCGATCGCGAAGGGCGCGAAGCGCAGCCCACGGGCCAGGAGCAGGCCGCCGAGCGAGAGGATGAGGCCGTGGCCGAGCGCGGCCACGGCCATGTCGCGGCCCTTGGTGGCCCACTCGAAGGGGAAGCTCTGCTCGACGCACAGGTCGTGCGGCATGAACCACAGGTGCAGGTAGCGCAGCGTGACGACGACCTGCGTCGTGGCGTACTGCCAGCGGTCGCTGGCCGGCGAGCGGGCGGGGAGGAAGGCGTCCATGTCGCCGCCGACCTGGTACAGGCGGACCCCCACGCCCACGGCGCCGAAGGCGGCGCCGACGCCGAGCATGGGCAGGAGGTAGCGGGCGCGGAAGAACAGGGCCTCGACGAGCACGACGGCGCCCGGGATGACGAACGCGTTCTCCTTGGTCACGAGGCAGCACAGGCCCACGGCGACGAGGCCGGCGATCGCCGGCAGGTCGCGGCCGAGGTCCAGGCCGCCCGTGCGCTCGATGCGCCGGCGCAGGCGCACGTAGAGGACGAGGGTCCCGAGGAAGGCCATGGCCGCGAGCAGCGCGTAGCGCTGGGCGATGTAGGTCACGGCCATCGTGTTGGCGGGGTGGGCGGTCCACACGACGGCGGCCAGCGTGGCGACCCAGTGCTCGAGCCCGACGGGGACCTCGCGGCCGCCCTGCTCGGCGCGGGCGAGGAGCAGGTCGCGCACGAGCTTGAACAGGAGCAGGGCGTTGCCGATGTGCAGGAGGAGGCTCACGACGTGGTAGGACCACGTCTCGCCGTGCGGCTGGACGGCCGACGTGCCCGCGAGCTTGTAGTTGACGAGGAAGGTCAGGTTCGTCAGGGCGCGGGTCGGGTTCCAGCGCACCAGGTCGGGCCACGTCTCCCACTGCCAGAGGAGGCGGTTGCGGGTGATCACGGGCGTGTCGTCGAACAGGAACGGCACGTTGAAGCAGTTGGCGTAGGCGGCCACGGCCACGATCGCCAGGAGGAACGCCGTCGCCCCGGGCGTGGCGAACTCCTCGCGCAGGCCGGCCACCCAGCGCTGCAGCGACCCCCAGGCGCCCGGCTCGACGGGGCGCGCGGGCGGCGACGCGGGCGACGACGGCACCGGGGTGCCGACGACCTCGGGCTCGGGCTCGGCCACGGCGACCGTGGTGGCGTCGGTGACGGTCTCGGTGACCGGCTCCGTGGCTGGCGGTGCGACGATCGTCGTGCCGGCCGGCCGCGCGACGCAGGCCGCGCACCCGGGCTCCCAGCAGGCGGCGTGGTGGGCCGCGCCGCAGGTGTCGCAGTCGCGGCCGTCCTCGTCGGCGACCGGCCGCGCGCAGCGCGGGCAGGCGTCCGGCCCGTCGGCGTCGGCGGGCGAGGCGCCCCCCCGGGCGGGCTGCGGCCCCTTCTTCTTCTTGCGCTTCGCCACGAGCGGAAGAGTCTAGCAGCCCGCGCGTGGGCGGGCGCGGTCGGGGCTCAGTCCGGGAGGAAGAGGGTGTCCACCTCGAGGCGCAGCGGCTGCGTGTCGGGGGTGTTGCTCGTGGTCTCGAAGGCCACCGTGTAGAGCCCGCGCTCGAGGATGTGCGAGCTCTCGATCCCCGCGCCGGTCGGGCGGTAGACGATGCGCGTCCCGCTCGCGTCGAGCACGGCCTGCTGCTCGACCGGCGCCGGCACGGCCCCCTTGAGGAACCGCGTGATGACCGTCTTGCTGCCGACCGTGAACACCGGCCGGGACGCGAAGCGGACGCGGGCGCGCTCCGGCAGGATGAAGCAGAGCTCCGCCCGGCCGTTCGCCAGCGAGAAGGGGATGAGGACGTCGTTGACCGTGCGGCTCGACCCCGCGCCGTAGGCGCGCGGCGTGGCGGTGAGCACGTCGCCGGCGAACACCGCGGCCACGAGGCCGGGGTCCGTGGGCCGGCGCGGGTTGACCGAGATCGTCAGCTCGAACGTCTCGCTGCCGCCGCGCAGGTCGCTCTCGTCGGCGCGGGCCGTCGAGACGACCAGGTAGAAGGAGCGGTTCTGGTTGCCCGCCTGGACCGCCGTGTAGACGAGCGGGTCGCGCCCGAGGATCCCGTCGTCGCTGCCCGTGATGTAGGTGCCCGACCCGCCGAACAGGTCGAGGTGCGCGTCGAAGTTGTTGGTGCGCAGGATCACGAGCAGCTGGCTCTCGTCGTTGGTGAGCCCGGTGGCGGGGATCTCGAACCGGAACACCCGCTGCTGCCCCTGCCGGATCGAGCCGGTGTTCACGGGGCGGAGGGTCACGGCGTCGAGCGCGGCGAAGTCGTCCGTGTTCACGGTGGGGATCGTGGCGCCGGTGACCGCGTCGAAGGTCGCGGCCGCCCGGTCGTAGACGCGCACGAAGTTCGAGGCGCGCCGCACGTCGTTCGTGGGGTCCTGCGGGTCCGTGCCGGCGAGGACGGGCCGGGCGCGGAAGAGGGGCGTGAGCTTGACGGGGAGGATGCTGGCGCGGAAGGACTGCTGCCGCAGCGGCGCCTCGAGGGCGAAGGCCTGGCGATGCAGCTGCCGCTCGGACGCCGCGAACGTGACGCGCCGATGAGCGACGAAAACGTCCCGCGCCGTGACCTCGAGGGTGCCGGCCGCCGTGAGGAGCGCGGCGAGCTGGGTCGCGCCGGGGGTCCCGACGCCGTCGGCGAACGCGTCGACCGGGCTGTTCTGGACCCCGTTCAGGGCGTCGATGAACTGCTGGACGGTCGCCGTGTTCTGACCGTCGAACGAGACGGTGATGACGTTGCCGGCGACGGCGGCCACCGGGACGGCGGACGCCCCCGTGGTCAGGACCCGGATGACGAAGGGCTGCGAGGGGTCGGTCGGGTTCACGCGGACGCCGGCCAGGGCGCCGGCCGGGTCGCGGAACGCGGCCGGCTCGTCGAACCGCGCGTCGGACGACAGGACGAGCTCGAGGTCCACGGGCACGCCGCCCACCCCGACGGGCCCGCCCACGTTGGCGAGCGTGACCACGGTCGTGAGGACGTTGCCGGTCACGACGGCGATGGGCGACTTCGTGGACACGGGGACGATGTCCAGCGGGTCCGCCGTCTCCGCCGCCGGGGTGGCCGGGTCGTCGACGGGCTGCAGGACCTCGAGCGTGGTCGTCGAGACGAGCACGTTGTTGTCGGTGAGCCGCTCGCCCCCGGACGGCTCGATCTCGAAGATCAGGTAGTACGCGCCCGGAGCGACGTCGCCGCGCAGCAGGCGGGTCGGCGGCGCGTTGCCGTTCCGCCGCACGAAGAGCTTGGCCTGGCCGACCTCGACCGGCCGGTCGAGCGCGACCCGGTCGATGGGCAGGTCGAACCGCGGGTCGAGCACCTTGTCGCGGGAGAGGAACAGGGAGACCCCGGTCCCGGCGGGGATGACGTCGGTCCCGCGGTTCATGACGACGAAGGAGATCGAGTCGCCGCCGGAGCGCTCGATGGCGCCGCGCTCGACGCCCAGCCCGAGGCGCGCCGCGGTGGCGGCGGAGGCGGCGTTCGGCGCGGCGTCGGTCCGACCGGGCCGCGGGGCGGGCTCGAAGACCACCTCGGAGGCCTCGCCGGGCGCGCCGGACTCGAAGCGGTACGCGCCGGCGGTGGCGTCGTACGAGGCGAGGAAGAGCGTGTAGGCGGCCGCCGGGACGCCGGGGCTGTTCGACGTCAGGGCCCGCACCTTGGCCTGGATCGCCGCGGCGACGCCGCTGCCGGTGCTCACGGCGTCGCTCGCGTCGAACGCGAGCTCCCGGGCGTCGTCGCCGTTGACCCGCACGACCAGCCGGTCGCCGGCGAGGATGGACGTCCCGGCGTCGCGGTTCGAGAGCGCCTCGCCGAACCCGGGCGGGAACTCCCAGGCGAGGACCTCGTAGCCGGTGAGCGACGTCGGCCCGACCGGCGCCGCGCCGCCCGGGTTGAACACGGTCGTGTCGCGCGAGATCGTCACCTCCGCGGTCGACAGGGTCATCCGGACGTACGGCGGCACCTCGCTCGAGGTGAGCACGGCGTCGGGGAAGCTCGTGTCGATGACCTTCTTGTCCTTCTGGGTGGCGACGACGCCCAGGGCGGCGCCGTAGTACGCCGCCCCGCAGCCGGTGGCCAGGAGGGCCACCCCCGCCACCGCCCAGTGCAACCGCTCAGGCGCTCGGAACATCCCCCCCCCCTCGTTCGTCTCGTGCGTCCCGGCCGGTCTCGCTCACGGCGTCCTCTGCAGCGCCCAGCGGGCCCGCTGCTGGACGACGACGTCGTGGTCCCCGGCGGCGATCGACGCCAGGGTGTCGCGCGCCGCGTCGCGGGCGCGCAGGGCGTCGACCGCGGCGAGCCGCTCCGGGCGAGGCCGCGCCGGGGCGAGCCGCTCCAGGAGGATGCCGTCGGCCTGCCCCCCGCGATGGTCGGCGACCTTGCCGAGCAGGGCGAGCCGCAGCGACTCGGCCTCGAAGAAGTCCCCGGGCAGCTCCGAGTCGAGGAGCCCACCGAGCACGCGCACGGCCTCGTCGGGCGGCAGCCCGGCGACGAGCGCGTCGAGCAGCCGGAGCCGGTGCAGCAGGTCGGGCGCCTGGGCCAGGGCGGTCAGCTCACGGCTGGCGCGCAGCACGTCCGGCGTCTCGCGCACGAGCGGGCGGACGGGCGCCGGCCCGGCGGGCTGCGGCGACGGCGCCGGGGCGGCGACGGGGCGCGCCGGCGCGCCCGCTCGGCGCCCCGCGGCGCCGGCGCCGCGGGCGCGGTGGCCCTCGGCGACGGCGCGTGAGGGGTCCTCGGGGCGGGCCGGGGGCCGTCGCGCCGGGGGGCCTCGACCAGCTCCTCGGCCGCCAGGAGGACCAGCCCGGCCAGGGCCATGGTCATCGCGCTCACGGGCACGACCCACCGCCGGACGCGCGTGAGCCCGCTCACGACCCCCTCCGGCCGCGGCGCGCCGCCAGGACCAGGAGCGCCAGGCCGAGGAGCCACGCGGCGCGCCCCCCGCCGTCGTGCGGCGCGGCCGGGCGGAGGGCGCAGCCGCCGGTCGACTTCGACTGGCTCGCGCCGGAGGCGAGGGCCGGCTCGGCGGTGCCCAGCACTCGCATCGTCACCGTCGCGGGCGCGCTCACGACGTCGCCGTCCGACACCTGCAGGACGAACTCGTACTCGCCGGCCTGCGTGAGCTCGACCGCGGCGCCGCTCCCGCTCGGGGCGATGAACACCGGGAAGCCGCGGCGCTGCGACCACAGGAACTGCAGCGGGGCCGTCCCGGTGCTCTGGCTGCCCGAGAGGGTCACGCCCGCGACGCCGCCGGGCGGCACGGTCACCTCCGCCATGGGCGCCAGGCGCGCCACGGGCGGCGTCTTGCCCGGCGCGGCCACGATCAGCCACGCCGTGGCGAAGGCCGACACGCCGTTGGCGTCGGTGACCCGGGCCACGAAGGCGTAGCTCCCGGGCGCCTTGGGCATGACCGAGAGCGCCGTGGTCAGGTCACCCGAGGTCACGGCGATGGGGCCGGCGACCTGCGTCCACGAGAAGGTGACGGCGCCGCCGTTGCGGCTCACGCTCGTCGATGCGTCGAACGTCACCGTCTGGTTGGCGCCCGCGACGGTCGCCACCAGCGGGACGGCCGAGGTGCCGGGGCCGGTCGTCGGGTGGACGACGGCGCCGCCGGACGTCACCGTCACGCGCGCGTCCGGCGGGCCGGCGCCGGGCAGCGCCTGCGGGATGACCGGAACGGTCACCTCCACGGGGAAGGAGCTCAGGCCGATCGTGTCGGTGACCACGAGCTCGAACACGTAGGTGCCCGCGGTCTGCGGCACCACCGGGAGGATGCTGCCCGTCTGGGTGGAGAAGCGGAAGGGGCCGTCGACCTGCCGCCAGACGTAGCTGTCGATCGTGCCGTCGTCGCGGCTGCGCGAGCCGTCGAGGACGAACGCGCTGGCCACCACGCCGTAGGCCACGACGGGGGCCTCGGCGCCGCCGGCGACGATGAGGCCTCGCGGGTCGCCGTCGTCGCTCTGCAGGGGCACGTAGAGCGACGCGAACAGGTCGGTCCCGACGATCACGTCGACGCGCGTCATGCCGGTCAGCGTGTTGGCCGGCGGGTCGTCGGTCGGGGTGCTCGCGAGGTCGATGATCACGACCTCGCGCTCGGCGCCGTGCTCGAGGACGACGCGCGGGCGGGTCGCGACGAGGTCGGGCGCGGCGACGAGGAACGCGGCGCGGCGGAGCCCGCCGACGCGGGCGACCGCGGCCGGCGCGCGGCGCGGCTGGCCCGGGGAGTCGTCGATCGCGATGACGCTCACCCGGTCCGGCATGCTCGGGGTCGCGCCGTCGCGGACGATGAGCTCGAACACGTAGGTGCCGGGGACCTGCGGCGTGAACGTCGGCTGCGCCGCGAAGGGGTCGGACAGCGGCGCGGCCGACGGGCCCGACACGGCGCGCCACTCGTAGGTCAGCGGGTTGCCCTCGGGGTCACGGCTCTGGCGCCCGTCGAGGGTGACCGGGGTCATGACGCGCACGACCTGGTCGGGGCCCGCGTCGGCGTGCGGCATGAGGTTCGCCGCGTCGGCGAGCGTGATCCGCGCCGTGTCGACCGCCTCGAGGTTCGCCGACTTGCTCACCGTGAGCCGGACCGTGTAGGTGCCGAACGCCCCGGGGTTGAAGGTCGGCGTCTGGCTGGCGGGGTCGTCGAACACGCTCGCCGCCAGCGTGAAGCCGCTCGAGTCGAGCGCCTGCCACGCGAAGGTGAGCGTGCCGACGCCGCCGTTGGGGTCGTAGCTCTGGCTCCCGTCGAGCTGGACGGACGCGCCGATCACGAGGCGGTCGGGGCCGGCGATCGCCACCGGCGCGACCTCCGACACGACCACCTCGATGTAGACGATCTGGCGGCCCTGCGCGTCGGTGTTGCGGGAGACGACCGGGGCCCCCTGGGCGTCGGTCGTGGTGATCGTCAGGCGGAAGCGGTAGGTCCCGGCGGTCACGGCGTCGAAGAGCAGCACCGCCCCGTTGGCCCGGATGTTCGTGGGGGTCGCCGGCCCGGTGTCGAACGCCCACTGGTAGTCGACCGTGAGCCCGGCGGTCCCGGCGTACGGCACCGTCGGCGACGCGTCGACCCGATGGTCGGCGCCGGGGGAGATCGTGGGGTCGGGAGAGGCGCCCAGGCGCAGGTCTCCGTTCTGGTCGCCGACGACGACCACGTTCGACGAGCCCGGGGTGTTCGTCGCGCGCTGCGTGGAGCGGTTGGGGACCGGGGCGCGGTCCGCGATGAACGCCAGGTCGCCGTCATCGACCCACAGGAAGGTGGGGCTGCCGGTGCCGCTCCCCGGCTGGTTGGCGAGCTCGATCGAGATCGTGCTGCCGTTGCGCACCACGTCGGCGACGGTGCGCCCGAGGAGCAGGTTCGCCCCGGTCTGGCTGCGGATCGACAGGTCGTCGATCGAGATCAGCGTGTTGGCGGCCCCGACCGCCTCCCGCGCCCCGGCGGCGAACTGGTTGGTGCCGATCTGCGCGGTCGTCGAGAACGTCTCGGTGAGGTCCGAGTTGACGACCACCGAGGCGCCCTGCCCGAACGTCCCCGACACCAGGACCAGGCGGCTCCGGGCCGTGTCCGGGATGGCCACGAACTGCGTGTAGGCCTCGTTGTTCGGGGGATGCCGCGCCTGGTTGTCGGCGTTGCGCACGAGCCCCTCGAGCTCGACGGCCACGGCCGAGAGCCCGTTGCTCGAGAGGGTGTACTCGCGGAAGTCCTCGCCGTTGATGCGCAGCCTGGCGACCGCGCCGACGAGGTTGTAGGTCCCCGCGCCCGACGACGCGCTGTAGCCCGCGCGCGCGTCGCCCCGGCCCGGCCGCTCGACGCCCTGGTTGGCCGCGCCCAGGCGCAGCAGCGCCGACGCGTCGTTGACGCCGCCGGTCACCACCTCCACCGTCGAGGCGTCGAAGTCCGGCACGTAGGTGGTGGTCGCCGCCTCGAAGCGGAGCGGCACCCCGGCGCGGAACACGTAGCGGCCGTCCACGAACTGCGCGGCGAAGTTGCGGTAGGCGGGGCGCTTCAGCGGGTCGTGCCCGACCGGCGGCGCCTGCTCGAGCTGGTCGCGCACGAGCTGCTGGATCACCTGCGCGATGCCCGCGCCGCTCTGCCGCGCGCCGAACGAGGTGACGTCGATGGTGATCGGGTTCTCGCCGGCGATGCGCAGCGTGAGCTGCGTGTCGAGCCCGAGCGCGGCCGTGTCGGTGGCTGGGTCGTAGGCCGAGATCGAGGTCCCGAAGCCCGGCGAGAAGGCGATCGGCTCGGAGAAGAAGAAGACGATCCGGTCGAGGCCGCCGTTGCCGTCGACGTCCTGCGCGAACGACGAGACCAGCGCCGGCGGCGCGCCGTCGACGAACGGCACGGCACCGCCCTGGCTCAGCGTCTGGGTCTGCAGCGCCGGCACGCCGTCCGTCGACTGCAGGAAGCTGCTCGTCGGCGGGGTGTAGACGACCTGGACGTCCTGGAGGTCGGTCTGCGCGAGGCCGGCGCCGAACACGATGTCGAGGCTCCGGCCGGCGGCGGTCTGCACCGCGTTGGCCGAGGTGCCCGAGACGCTGGCCAGCACGGTCCCGTCCGACGCGACGCGCCGCAGCGCGAACTGCTGGTGCACGCTGCCGATCGTGCCGAAGTTCAGCGCGCGCGAGTAGACCAGCCGGACGCGCGTCAGGCGCCCGCCGCCGTCGCTGAGCGCGGTCGCGGCCTCGATCAGCAGCGCGCCGCCGCCCTCGAAGGTCCAGTTCACGTTCTCGCCGCGGTCGACCGAGGAGACGGCCTGGATCGGGCGCGGCTGGCCAACGGAGTTGACCACGCCGGACGCGTCGTTGGCGCGGACGCTCACGTCGGTCGCGTTGATCTGCGCGTTGACGCCCGTGACGGCGTCCACCGTGATCCGCGCCCTGGTCGGCGTCGCCGACTGGTCGGAGCTGTCGATCTGCAGCTTGCTCGTGGGGGCGCCGTTGAGGTTGAGCTGCGACTTGCTCGCCGTGAGGTGGATCCGGTCGCCGGCGCCGATCACCAGCTGCAGGTTGGCGAAGTTGCCGTTGCCCACGTTCATGATGTCGTGGAGCGTCAGCGTCCGCCCGCCGCCACCGCCCACCTGCAGGACGACGCCGTTGCCCAGGACCTGCAGGCGGCCCTGGAAGCCGGCGGCGTTGGGGTCGTTGCCGACGGTCGTGTCCTCGAGGAATCGGAACGAGCCGTTGTTGCCCAGGGTCAGCGTGCCCACGGCCACGTTCACCGGGCCGTTGACGTTCCTCAGGTTGCTGGTGATGCCGCCCGTGATCGTCACCGTGTCGGTGAACGCGCTCTTCTGCACGAGGAGGCCGCCCAGGTTCAGCGTGGCCACGCCGACCGCGAACGCGGCGCTCCCGCTGCCGCGGAACTGGAGCTGCGGGTTGCCGCTGAAGCTCGCGCCGCTCTGGAGCAGCAGGTTGCCGTGGACGACGAGCGCGGGCCCCCCGGCGAGCGAGAAGGCGCCGCCGGCGTTGAGGACGAGGTGGCCGAACGTCGCCGACGGGATGGCCGAGGCGCTCAGGAGCTCGATCGTGGCCAGGTTCGCCCCGCCCGTGAGCCCCTGCAGGGTGAGCGTGTTGGCGATCGTCCCGGCGGCGATCGTCACCTGCAGGCCCTGCGTGTCGAGGGTGCCCGCCCCGGCGATCGACCCGGCGTTGACGTTCTGGCCCACCCGGAGCGTGCCGGCGGTCACCGTCAGGGCGCCTCCGACGTTGAGCTGCGTGGCGTCGGTCAGGAACGCGACCGCGGGGGCCGCCGCGTTGGTGAGCGTCAGGCCGGCGTAGCCGAGCGATCGCACCGTCTGGTTCGGAGCGCCGGCCTGCGGTGCGAGGATGACCGTCGAACCGGCGCCGGCGGTGAAGCCGGCGGCGGGGCCGGTGAGGGGCATCGCTGACGTGCTCTGGACGGTGAGGGGCGCCGCGGCCGCGAGGGTGAGCGTGCCCCCGGTGAAGTCGATCGACCGCACGGTGGTCGCCGCCCCGACGCTGAGCGCCCCGGGCGAGGTCACGTCGAGGAGGCTGTTGCCGGCGGCCTGGAGGCTCAGGGTCGCGCCGGCCGAGATCGTCACCGCCCCGGTCGCCGTGAGCGGGTTCGTGCCCACGGTCACCTGCGCCCCGCCTGCGACCACGATGTCCGCCGGGAACGTGCTCGAGCCCGGGTTCACGGCCTGCGCGCCCGCGCCGGCGAACGTCACCGTGCGACCGGCGACCGTGAGGAGCGTGCCGCCGGTCAGGTCGACCGCGCCGCCGAGGTTCAGGTTCTGGGACAACGTGGCCGCATCCAGCGTGGCCCCCGCCGACACGGTGAGCGCCCGCGCGACGAGGGCGGTCTGAAGCCGCACGTTCGTGCCGCCCCCGGTCGCCACGATGTTGCCGACGTCGACCGCCGCCGCGGGGGTGAACGACTGCAGCGCCCCGCCGTGGAACGTGGTGGTCAGGTCGCCCGGCGCGGTGACCGCCGACCCGTTGAGCATCGCGTAGTTCCCGGTCACGCGCAGGCGCGACGCCGCCCCAGCGTCCGTCGCGTCCAGGCGGCCGGCCGTGACCGGCGCGACCGAGCCCAGGGTGACGTTCCCGTTCACCTGGACCTGCTGCCCGAGGAACGCCAGCTCGGCGGACTCGTCGACGATGAGGCTGCTCACCACGACGTCGGAGCCGAGGGTCACCCGCGCGGCGTTGCGCACGCGCGTCGCGCCGAAGCTGCTCGCGCCGGACCAGGCGCCGTTGCCGTCGAACGTGAGCAGGTTCCCCGGCGTGAACGTCGTCACCGTCAGGCCGCCGCCGGTCAGGACCCCCCCGGTCGCCGCGTTCAGCGCGCCGGCGCCCGAGATCAGCGCCGTCGTCCTCAGCGTGTTGGCGCCCGTCGTCAGGGTGCGCGTGGCGGCGATCGTCACGCTGCTGGCCTGGACGGCGCTGCCGAGCGCCACGTTGGCGTCGACCGCCACCACGCCGAAGTTGCTGGCGCCCGACCAGGTGCCGCCGGCGCCGTTGAAGGTGAGCGAGGCGCCCGCCACGAAGGCGGCGACCGTCATGTTGCCGCCCGTGGCCACGATCGAGCCCGTGGCGTCCAGGGTGCCGGCCCCGGAGATGCCGTTCAGCCCTGTGACGGTGAGCTGGAGGCCCTGCGTGTTCAGGCGAGAGCCCGCGTTCGTGATGTCGAGCGCCTGGCAGGTCAACGCCGTCCCGAGGTTCACCTGCGTCGTGCCGATCACCGCCACGCGGCCGACGTCGAGCGCCAGCGGGACGAAGCTCTGGGTCCCGCCGCTCGCGAACGTGGTCAGCAGGGCGGCGGGCGCCGTGATCGTCGTGCCGGCGTTGGCCATCGTGTAGTCGCCGGTCACACGCAGGCGCGAGTTGTTCCCGCCGTGGGTCGCGTCGAGCGTGCCCGCCGAGCCGGCCAGGCCCAGGAGCAGGTCGCCCTCCACGAGCGCCTCGTTCCCGGCCAGGGCCAGGGTCGAGCCGTCCGCGACCTGCAGGGCCGTCTGGCCGGTCGCGTTCGTCGCGCGCACGCCCGCGCCGAGCGTCACCGTCGTGCCGTTGGTGAGGGTCACCCGCCCGAAGCTCGAGGTGGCCGTGCCGCTCCAGGCCTGGGTCGTGCCCTGGAAGACCACCCCGCCGCCGTTGGCCGCCGTGACCTGCCCCGTGTCGGTCACCAGTACGTCCCCGGAGGCGACGAGGGTGCCCGTTCCTAGGGCCAGCACGCCCGCGTTGGCCGGGCCGCTGACGGCCACCCGCCGCGAGACGGTCAACGTGTTGCCGTTCAGGGCGAGGGTGCCGGCGGAGACGAACACGCCGTCGTTGACCGGGTCGGTGCTGGTCGAGTGGTCGACGTTCAGCGCGCCCATGAGCGTGATCGTGCCGCCGGTGTAGCCGTTCACGGTGAGCCTCCTCAGCTGGAGGCCCACGAGGTCCATGGTGCTGGTGAGGCCGACCGCGCTCGGGAACTCGACCGTGTCGCCGTTCTGCGGCGCGTCGTTGGTCCAGTTCCCGTCGGCCGACCAGGCCGTGTTCCCGCCGGGGGCCGCGCCCGTCCACTGGGTGGTCTTGGCCGCGAACGCCCAGCCCGTGTTGTTGCCCAGGTCGCTCGAGTTCGTCGCCGTCCGCGGGACTCCGGCGCCCGTCGTCAGCGAGTCGCGCAGGTTCGCGAAGTCGACCGTGATCGTGCCGCCGGCCGTGAGGTCGAGGACCCACTGCCCGGCCGGCGCGCCGCCGCCGAGGTTCTGGTCGCGCAGCTCGCTCCGGTTACCGACCGCGCCCTGGACGGTGAACGTCCCGGTCGCGCCGACGGCGACCGTCTGCCCCTCGGCGAACACGAGCGTGAGCGCGTTGGCGGTGAAGATGAGCTCGCCGTTGACGGCGATCCCGGCGCCGAAGGTGTGCGTGCGGCCGTTGGCGCTGGAGTTGCCGAGCGTGGGCACGGGCGACCCCGTGGCGATCGAGACCGCCCCGACGATCGAGGTGTTCGTCGCCAGGTCGAGGTCGCCCAGGGTCATCGTCACGGTGCCGAGCACCGTGGTGGTGCCGGCGCCCTGGAGGCGCAGGCGCCCGGTCCCGCCGGCGTTCAGCGTGAGCGCGCCCATCCGGAGGTCGCTCGTGCCGGTCACCTGCGTGTTGGCGCCCTGGACGCGCACGGCGCCGAAGCCCTGGCCGGCGGTCACGCCGGCGCCGGACCAGCTCTGCGCCGCGCCGCCGGCGAAGACGAGGGTGCCCGTGGCGTGGTCGACCCAGCCGGCGCCCGTGATCGCCAGGTTCCGGTTGACCGTCGTGTCCCCGGCGCCCTCCTCGTAGGCCCCCGCCGTGACCGTCAGGTCGCGCACCTGCACGGCCCCGGCGCCGGCCCGGACGACGGCGGTGGTGCCGTTGATGACCAGGTCGCGCGAGAGCGTCAGGGGCTGGTCGTTCGTCAGGAGGTCGAGCTGCGTGTCGACCTCGACGGTGATCGCCTCGGCGATCAGCGGCGAGGTCGGCCGCGCGATGGTGCCGGCGGTCGTGAGCAGGATGTCGCCCAGGTTCGCCGTCGAGGCGATCGTCTGCACGACGCCGCCCTCGAGCACCAGGAGCCCCTGCCCCTCCGTGGCGGCGTCGTTCCAGGTGCCCGCGACCGCGATGTTCCCTCGCACCACGAGCCGGCCCGCGCCCTCGGTGAGGACGCCGCCCGCGTCCACGGTCAGCCCGCCGCCCACGTTCAGGGCCACGGCGGGCGCCCCGATCCCGGCCCCCAGCACCAGGACGCCCGTCCCGTTCACCTCGACGCTCGGGGCGTTCACGCGCCCGTTGCCGCCGTTCAGCGTGCCCGTGGTGCCGACCGTCTCGGCGGGGTCGCCGACGTTCAGCGCGCCCACGTTGAGCGTGTGCGCGCTCTGCACGTTCACGGCGCCGTGGATGATCGTCATGGCGCCGGTGGTCACGGTCACGCTCCCCGCTGCGGGGAGCTGGAGGGTCCCCGTGCTCAGCGGGCCGACGGTGCCGATCGTCACGGCCCCGAGCGTCGAGGCCCCGCCGAGGTTCAGGACGGCGCCGTCGCGCACCGCGACGGCGCCCATCGTCAAACCGGTGGTCGCGTTGACCACGGTGCTCGCGCCCTGGACCCGGATTTGGCCGAAGCTCTGTCCGGCGGTGTTGTCGGTCCACGTCTGCACGGCGCCGCCATCGAACACGAGCACGCCCGCCGCGTCGACCCACTGGCTGGCGGCGCCCTGGAGCAGCAGGGCGCCGGCGACGCGCGTCTCGCCGCTGCCCTCCTCGTAGCGGCCGCCCGACTGGATCGTGAGGCCCCCGGTGCGCACGCTCAGCCCGGTGGTCCCGGCGTCGGCCCCGGAGCCGCCCACCAGCCTGGCGGTGTTGCCCGTGACGACGATGGACTGCGTGGCGGTGAGCGTGAACTGGCGGTTGGGCTCGTTCAGCGCGACGACGCCGCCGGTGGCGACGGTCAGCTCGCTGCAGAAGATGTCCGAGCTCGGCTTGACCGACGACAACACGCGCACGCGGCCCACGTTCACCGGGCCGGACCAGTTCTGCTCGATGCCGTCGAAGCGCAGCTCGCCCGCGCCCGAGATCCAGGCGCCGGCCGTCACGTTCAGGTCGCCCTTGACGTGCAGGATGTGGCCGTTGAGGTCGACCGTGCCGTTCAGCAGGGTCAGCGACTGGACGCACAGGCTCGACTGCAGGCGGAAGGTGGTCGCGTTACCGCCGGCGTCGCCGATCACGACGGGCGGGAGGCAGGCGCTCAGGCCGTTGGCCGCGTCGGTGACGTCGATCGTCCCCGAGCCGTCGAAGACGAGCTGGGCGCCCGCGCCGACGTTGAAGGACTGGTTGTTGCCGTCGAACGCGAGCGAAGGCCCGCGCGCGAACAGCTTCACCCCCGTGTCGAGGTTCAGCGTGCCCGAGTTCAACTCGAGCTGGCTCAGCACGGTCAGGTCTCGCAGGAGCGTGAGCGTGCCGGTGTAGCCGGCCTGCAGCCGCAGGTGGAGGAGGGTAAGCGAGGTGTTGGCCGGGTTGCCGTTGTAGATGCTGTTGCCGACGGACGTGCCGTCGAAGATGACCTCGTCGCCGTTGACCGGCGCGCCGTTGGTCCAGGTGCCCGCGTCCCAGGTCTGGTTGTTGCCGTTCCAGGTGGTGGTCTTGGACGTGACCGACCAGTTCACGCAGTCGGAGAGGAGGCTGTTGGCCGCGCTCAGCGGCAGCACAGTTGCTCCGGCGCCCTGCTCGGACGCCTCCGACTGCACGATCTCCGCGCCCGAGACCAGGAAGTTGCCGCCGGTCACGACGCTCTTGTCGACGCGGATGTGCCACCGCTGGTTCGAGTTGCCGGACTGGCCGGTGTTCGTGTCCTGCAGCTTGATCGCCGGCGTACCGCCGTTCACGATGAAGCGGCCGCCGGACACCACGTCCACGCCAAAGGGGGGCGTGTTTCCCTGGCGGAAGACGACGGTGTGCCCCGCACCGGATGCCTCGAAGGTGCCGGCCACCTCGAGCGTGGTCTGGAACGTGTGCGTCCGGCTCGCCGGGAGCGCGGGCAGGCGCAGCGTGGTGTTCGCGCCCACCGTGGTCACGCCGGTGATGTTGCTGCTCGCCGCGATCTCCAGCGTCCCGCTCCCCGACAGGGAGAGGGTGGCGCTGAGGGCCCAGGTCTGGGCGCCGGAGACCGTCGCCGTGCCGCCGGTCTTGGTCACGCTCACGGCGCGGAAGCTGTTCACGTTCGCGCCCAGGGTGATCGCCTGGTTGGCGGCGCCCGCGAGCGTCAGGCTGGCGCCGGTGTTGAACGTGAGCGTGCCGGTGGCGCCGTTGAGGTCGCCCTGGACCGTGAGGACGAAGGTGTTGCCGACCGTGAGGGACCCGGTGCCCTGGAGGTCGAGCGCCTCGCAGTTGACGCTCGAGGCCGTGGTCACCGAGCCGCCCGTCTCGATGGCCACGTCGCCCACGAAGACGTCGCCCGTCCAGGTGCGCGCGGCGCCGACGAACACGACCACGCCCGCGCCCGGAGTGGCGTTGTCGCTCCAGGTCGCGCCCGTCGCGTTCAGGTTGCCCTGGACGCGCAGGTTGCCGGCGCCGTCCTCGGTCAGCGCGCCGCTGACGGTCAGGTTGCCGTTGACGCTCAGGGCGACGCCGGTGATCCCGGCGCCCGTGCGCAGGTGGCCGCCGGCGTTCACGGTCACCGCGCCGGTCGTGGCGAGCTGACCCGCCGCCCCGGTGTTGAGCGTCCCGGTGTTCGCGCCCGCGGCGCCGACGGTGACGGCGCCGGTGTTCGTCTGGCCGGCCAGGGTCAACGACGCGCCGGCCCCGTTGACCGTCAGGGTCCCCATGGTCAGGGCCGTCGTGGCGGTGCGGGCGCCACCGCTCACGGTGACGGCGCCGAAGTTCTGCCCGGCGCTGTTGTCCGTCCAGGTGCCCGCGGCAGTGAACGTCGTGCTCAGGGTGGCGGCGTTGGTGATCGTGCCCGTCGCCCCGACGACCAGGTTGCCTGCCACCGACAGGGTCGAGCCGGCGGTCGCGCCGTTCAGGACGCCGTTGAGGGCCACCGCGCCGGAGGACGCGAGCGTCCGGCTCGAGAGGGCGACCGTGGCGCCGTCGGCGACGGTCATGCCGGCCGCGGCGACGTTCGAGCCGAGCGTCGTCGTCCCGGCGTTCACGGTGACCGGGCCGAAGCTCGTGACGTTGGCGCCGCTCCAGGAGGCGCTCGCCGCGAAGACGATGGCGCCGCTGTTCGGAACGACGCCGTTCACGCCGCCGGCGACGACCAGGTTGCCGTTCAGCGTCAGCGTCTTCTGCGGCAGCCCGCCCAGGTTCACGGCACCGGCGTTCACCTGGAGCGAGGCGACCGCGACCGACGAGCCCAGCGTGACCGTGCCCGCGCCGGTGACCAGGGTCACGGGGCCGAAGGTGGCCACGCTCGCGCCGGTCCACGTGCCCGTGCCGCTGAAGTCGACCGACCCGGTCCCCGGCGTGAAGCCAGCCCCGACGACCGTCAGGCCGCCGCTCGTCGTCAGCTTGTGGCTGACGAGGCCGAGCGAGGCCGTGTTCGCCGTCACGTCCAGCGAGCGCGCCGTCACGGCCGAGCCCAGCGTCACGGCGGCGTTGCCGGTCACGTCCACGTCGCCGAACGTGGCCACGTTCGCGCCGCTCCAGGTCCCGCCCGTCCCGGCGAAGTCGACCGACCCGGTCGCGCCCGGCGTGAAGTTGCTGCCGACGACCGTCAGGCCGCCGCGCGTCGTGAGCTTGTGGTTGTTCAGGGCGATCCCGGCGGTGCCCACGGTCACGTCGAGCGAGTCGCAGGTGACGGCCGACTGCAGCGTCACCGCGGCGCTCGCGACGACGTCGACGTCGCCGAACGTGGTCACGCCCGACCCGCTCCAGTTGCCCGTCCCCGTGAACTCGACCGACGGCGTGCCGGCGGTGTTGGCGGTGAAGCTGTTGCCGGCCACGGTCAGGCCGCCGCCGGTCCGCAGGAGGAACCCGTTGAGGTCGAGCGCGCCGGCGCTCACGACGACCCCGCCGCCGGCCACGGTCAGGCCGCCGAGCGTCACCGAGGCGGCGGCCGCGTTCACCGTCAGCGCGCCGCTCAGGGTGGCGGCGCCGGCGAAGGTGTACGCCGCGCCGCCGGTGATCGTCACGCCGCCGTAGGTGGTGTTCGTCGTCGGGATCGTGACCGCCGTCGCGCTGGCGAAGACCGTCGTCCCGGTGCCCGTGAAGGTGCCGCCGACGATCAGCGGGGTGGTCGTGCCGTCGCCGAGGATCGTCAGCGTCTGGGCGTTGTCGAGGAAGGTGTTGGCCGTGACCACGTTCAGCGAGCGGACCGTCGCGCCGCCCGTGAGCTGCACCCGCGTGGCGACGCCGCCCTGGACGCGCACGGCGCCGACGCCGTCCGCCCCGGCGCCCGAGCCGCTCCACTGCTGCTCGGTCCCGACGCCGCCGGCGCCGTCGAACACGAGCACGCCGGCCGCGTCCAGCCAGGACGCCGTGCCGGCGACCGTCAGGTTCCCCGAGACGCGGGTGTCGCCGGCGCCCTCGTCGTAGCGCCCCGTTCCGGTGAGCGTGAGGTGCTGCGTGCGGACCGTCGTCACACCCGGCGCGCCGCCGGGGTTGTTCGCCACGAGCCGGCCCACGTCGGCGCCGGTGCCGCTGACCGAGAGGGTCCCGGTCGTCACGGTCAGCATGAACGCCGCAACGTCCAGCGTCTCGGCGTCGGTCACCTCGACGCCCAGGGTCGTCACGTCGCTGGCGAGCTGCACGTAGGTCGCGAGGCCGGCAGGCCGGTCGACCTGCACCTCGCCGACGTTCACCGACCCCTGCCAGGTCTGCGGCGTGCCCGCCGTGCCCGTGCCGGCGAAGACCAGCCGACCGGTCGTGTTGTTCGTCCACGTCCCGCCGCTCGCGACGACGTTGCCGGCGACGCGGGTGTGGCCGGCGCCCTCGGTGTAGGTGCCGGAGGAGAGCGTGAGGGCGCCCGTGGTGCTCGTCACGTCGACGGCGATCCCGCTCTGGCCGGCGCCCGCCGTGAGCGCGCCGCCGTTGATCGTCAGGGAGCCCGTGGTCAGCCGTCGGCCGCCCAGGTTCATGGCGCCCGTCGTGATCGTCGTCGTCCCGCCGCCCGCGACCGCCAGGTCCTGGGTGGCGAGGGAGAGCGTGCCGGTGTAGCCGTTGATCGTCAGGCTGCCGAGGGTCAGGCCGGCGATGTCGACGGTGCTGTTCCCGTTGCCGTTCGGAACGCCGACGCCGTCGAAGATGACGGTGTCGCCCGAGTTCGGGACGCCGTTCGACCAGTTCGTGAACAGGCTCCACACGCCCGGGATCGCCGACCGCCAGGCCGTCGTCTTGGCCGGGAACGTCCAGCCCAGGTTGCCGCCCGCGTCCTGGCTGTTCTGAGCCGTCTGGCCCGGATTGGCGTGGGAGTCGCGGATGATCAGGAACTGCGCGCTGAAGGTCACACCTGCGTCGACCGCCAGCGTCCACCGCGTGCCGTTGGTCGCCTCGTCCTGGAGGGTGTTCGGGTTGCCCGCCGCGCCCTCGAGCGTGACGACCGCGCCCGCGCCCGTCGCGCTAACCGTCTCTCCCTCCTTGAAGGTCAGGGTCAGGTTGGTGGCGGTGAAGACGAACTGGCCGCCGGTGATCGTGACGCTGGCGCCGAACACGTGCGTGGCGCCGTTCGCCCCCGTGTTGCGCAGCCGCCCGTTCGCCGCGATCGACACGGCGCCGCCGAAGCTGCTCCCGCCCCCGAGCGCGACCACGCCCTGCGTCACCGTGACCGTGCCCGTGACCGTCCAGGTCGCGCCGGTGACCGTGAGCACGTCGGCGGCGGCGGTCTTGTTCACGACCACGGCGCCGCCGAACGTGTTGGCCGCGCCCGTGAGCGTCAGCGTCTGCGCCCCGCCCTGGAACGTCACCGTGCCCGACTGCGCGAACGCGGTGGCGTTGGTCAGGTTCACGTTGCCCGCGAGGCCGACGGCCCCGGCGAGCGTCAGCGCGCGGGTCGTCCCGTTGGACCCGAACGAGACCCCGCCGCCGAGCGAGCCGCCCGACCCGCCGAGGGTCAGCGTCGCGTCGTTGTCGATCGACACGGCCCCCGTCACCGAGAGCGGGTTGTTCGCCCCGAGCGTCAGGCTCCCGCCGTTCAGGGTCAGCGCGCCGCCGACCGAGAGGGTCGCCGCCGCGCCGCTGGTCACGGTGCGCGTCCCGCCGGTCACCTGGACCGCCGGGAAGGTGGAGGCCGGACCGCCGAGCGTCAGCGTGCCGCCGGCCGTGAAGCGGACCTCACCGCCCGTGGCCGCGATCGAGCCGCCGGCGAAGTTCAGGTCGTTGGCGAAGCTCAGGATCGCGCCGTTCTGGACGATCGCGCCCTGGACCGTGGCCGCCCCGGTGACGGTCAGGTTCCGGTCGGCGTCGCCGCCGTTCGGGCCGGACGTGTTGAACGTCGCGCCGGTGCCCAGCGTGAATGCCCCGCCGACGGTGATCGCGCCCTGCGGGCGGTGGGTCACGGTGCCCAGGAGCTGCAGCGCCCCGTAGGTGAGCGCGTTGACCTGCGTGTCGGCCGCCGTGGTCTGGAAGACGATCGTGCCCGTCGTCGTCACGGCGCCGCCCGTGATCACGAGCGGCGTGGCGCTCGCGCCCTCGAGCTCGAGGCGGTTGCCGTTCACGCTCAGCGTGCCGCTCTGGACGCTCACGCTGTTCGCGCTCACCGTGCCCTGGATCGAGACCGTGTTGCCGCCGCCCGGCGCGATCACGACGGGGCCGTAGTTGCGATCGGTCGCGGTGCCCCAGTTGCCCGTGCCGCTGAAGGTCAGCGTCGCGCCCGGCGTGTAGCCGTCCACCGTGAGGCCAGCGGCCACGTTCACGGTGCCGGCGCCGCTGGCGTCGACGCTGCCCGCGCCCGTGAGCGCGGCGCCCTGCACGACGAGCGCGCCGCCGTTCACGCGGACGGACTTGCCGGTGTTCACGGTCAGGCCGTTGCCGAACGTCGCCGGCGCCCCGGCGAGGTCGATGCCGGTCCCGGCCGACGTGTCGATCGTGACCGCCGTCGCGACGCTCAGCCCGCCGCCGCCGAGCGTCAGGGTGCCGGCGTTGGTGAGCGTCAGCGTGCCCGGCACGGTCCACAGCCCGGAGCCGGCCTGCTGCGTGATCCCGGCCGCGCCGATGGTCACGCTCCGGTACGTCCCGCCCGAGACCGTGACGGCCTGCGCCGGCGCCGCGCCCTTCGTGAAGGTGAGCGCGCCGGCGCCGGAGAAGCTGACCCCGCTGCCGGCGGTCCAGTCGCCGCTGACCGACACCTGGCTCGTGCTGGCGACGAAGCCCGCGGTGTTCTGGAAGATCGCGTTGCCGTTGATCACGACCGCCGCGCCCCCCGTGGTCAGGCTCGAGCCCGTCGTCCCGCCGTGGGCGACGACGAGGCCGTCCACGTCGAGCGCGTTGGCCGTCGAGAGCGTGACGAGGGTCCCCGAGTCGCCGGCGCCGACCTCCAGGGCGGCGTCGATCGTCGTCGCCGCGCCGACCGCGACCTGGACGGCGCCCGTGCGGGTCAGCCGGAGGCGCGCTCCCGGCGCGCCGCCGCCGAACGCGCCCGTGATCGTGACCCCGGCGCCGCCCACGGAGAGGACGTTCCCGCCCAGGAGGATCTGCCCCCCGGCCCCGGGCGTGAAGCTCAGGTTACCGCCCAGCGCGAGGTCGCCGTCCAGGGTGATCGTCTGGGCGTAGGTCGGGAAGACGAAGAGTCCGCCGATGGGCGAGATCGCGTTGACGCCGGTCGACGGCTGGTTCGTGGCTGCGTTGCTGGCGGCGTTGAAGACCGCCGCCTCCGTGGCGCTCGGGACGCTGCCGCCGCTCCAGTTCGCGCCGAGGCTCCAGGCGCCGGAGGTGCCGCCGAGCCAGATCCGGCCGAGCAGCCAGGTGTTCGTCGCCGTGGTGGTCGCGTCGAGCGTGGACGAGGTGGCGAGGAGCGGGACAGCGGTGCCGGCGCCCAGCGAGTCGACCACGCTCGCGGCGTTCACGGTGAACGCCACCGACGCATCCACCTCGAGGGTCCAGGTCGCGGCGTCGTCGGCCTCGTCGGTCAGCGTGATCGTCCCGACGCCGCCGTCGGCGGAGAAGGTGGCCGTCCCCTGGACTCGGACCGTCCGCCCCTCCTTGAACACGAGCTGCGTGCCGCTCCCGGAGAACGCGAACTCGCCGCCGCTGGCGATCGCGACCGAGTTCGTGGCGCCAGCGGAGAGGAACTCGTGCGTCTTGCCGGTCACGACCGAGTTCTGGATGCGGCCGTCGGCCGCGACGCTCAGGCCCGCCGAGCCCCCGGTCAGGCGCGAGTGGACGCGCAGGTCCAGCGTGCCCGTGGTGATCGTGACGTCGGTCGGCTGGAACCGCTCGCTCGGGCCGGCGCTGGTGATGCGCACGATGTCGGTCTTGGCCGTGCGCTGGAGCGTGACGGCGCCGAAGGGCGTCGGCGCCGCGCCCGAGATCGTGACCGTCTGCGTGACCGCGGCGCCGCCGTTGAAGGTCAGCGCGCCCGGGTTCGTGTACGTGATGCCGACGAGGTTCAGGTCGGCGGCCAGGCTCACCGCGGCGCCGTTCTGGTTGAATGTCCCCCCGCCGGCCCCGGCGCTCAGGGTCCCCGAGAGCGTGGCCCCGCCGGTGCCGAGCATGAGCGTTCCGGCCGTCGTCGCGTCGCCCAGGGTGACCGCGCCGCCGACGCTGAGGGCGTTGCCGAGGCTGAGCTGGACGCGGCCGCCGTTGATGACGGTCAGGGACCCGCCGATCGTGATCGGCGTACTGACCAAGACGCCGCTCGTCGTGTTCCCCGTGACCTGGACGTTCGCCAGCACGGCGTTGCCGTTGACCGCCAGGTCCTGCGCCACCAGCGGCGACGTCCCGTCGAAGACCAGGAGGCCGCCGGCGGTGAACGTCAGGGCCGCCTGGTTGCTGAAGTCCGCGTCGTTGAAGACCTCGAGCCGGCCGGCGCCCATGGTGATCGTGCCCGTGCCGGTCAGGACGCTGTTCGTGACGTCGACCGTCCCGGCGCCGACGCTCGCGTTCAGCAGGCCGTTGACGGTCAGGTTCTGGGGCTGGAGGACGCCGCCCGCTCCCACGGTGACGGTCGCCCCGCTGTCGATCGTCGTCGCCGCCGTCGTGGTGAGCTGGTTCGCGCCCAGCGCGAGCACGCCCTGGTTGACGGTGAGCGAGGTGGCGGTCGTCGTCCCCGCCAGGTCGACCTGGTTCGTCCCCGCGCCCTTGTTGATCACGAGCGCGCCCAGGTTCTGGCCCGTTTTCGGCGTGAACGTCTGAGGCGTCGACGATCCGCTCAGGGTGAGCGTCCCCGTGGTCCAGGTGAAGTTCGTCAGGCCGTTGAAGTTCGCCGTGGCGCCGGCCACCGTCAGCGGGCGGGTGTTCATGGTCACCGTCCCGGTGCTGGCCGCGAGGAAGTCCCCGTTCAGCACGACGGCGCTGCTCGCCGCCGAGGCGTTCAGGGTGCCGTCGACCTCGGTCGAGCCGTTCACGGTGAGCGTCTGCCCGTTCACGACGAGCGTCCCGCCGACGACGTGCAGATTCCCGCCGACGGTGGTGGTGGCCAGGAGCGACACGTTGCCGCCGCTCTTGTCGATCGTCAGGGCGTTGAAGTCGGTGGCGAGGCTCGAGTTGATGGTCTGGTTGGCCCCGCCGATGAACGTGACCGGGCCGCTGAGGGTCCCGGCCGTCCGCGACCAGGCCCCGCCCTGGAACTCGACGGACGCGCCGGCGGCGCTCGCGTCGAGCGTGCCTCCCGACATGCTGAAGTTGCCGAGGATCGTGAGCTTCCTGCCGGCCGGAACGACGAGGTTGCCCGCCTGGATGGTCAAGTTCGTGACGACGAGGTCCTGCCCGGCCGCGAGGGACAGCGAGCCCCCCGTCTTGTTGACGATGAGCGTGCCCGGGATCGTGGCCGAGGACTGAATCGTGGCGGTGTTGTTGTTGACGTAGGTGATCGTGCCGGTGCCCCCGAGGGTGCCGCCGGTGAAGGTGAAGTTGCCGCGGATGCTCAGGGCGCCGTCGATGACCAGGCCACCCGCCGCCCACCGCAGGCTCCCATCGTGCGCCCCAGCGCTCGTGATGGTCATCGTCCGGGTCGAGTCGATCGTCAGCGTGCCCGTGAAGTCGGCGACGGCGCTGTTGGCCGTCCCCGAGCGCAGCGAGCCCAGCGTGATGTTCGTCCCGAGGCTCGTGCAGTCACCCGCGGCCGCCGTGTTGGCGAAGAAGGCGCGGTCGTCCTGGCTGTTGGGGAAGTTCGTGCTCGTCCAGCGACCGTTGTTGTTCCAGGCCTGGTTCGAGCCCGTCCATTGCCCGTCGGCCGCGCTCGCCTGGGCTGCGCCGAAGGCGAGGCACAGCGCCGCCGCGATCGCAGGCTGCGCGCCTCCTGCCCGCCCATCACGCCCCGCCATGCCCTTCAGCCCGCGCGCGCTGCCAACCGATGGACGGAACATGGGCGGCCCCCCCTCGAAATGCGTCGGGGTCGCCCTTAGGAAACCCCGTGCCCGGGCAAGGTAGGACATCGCACCGACGTCCGCCAGCGCGATCTTGGGCCGAAGTACCTACCCGGGCGTCGCTTCGATTCGGCAGACCCCCTGGGCGACGGTGAGCGATCCTGTCGCGGCATTTCGAAGTGTGACCCGGTCCAGGGTGCAGACTGAAACCCGGCCGCTCGTCGTGCGGACCCCGCCCGCGGCCTGACAAGCCCCTCACATTGCGTCGACGGTTCCAATTCGCACCTGCTGCCGGCAGCCGGATTTCCGGCACTTCGTCCGGCGACAGGTCCGGTGGGTCGTCACGTCGGATCGGCTCGCGTCCGCGACCCCTGGTCTAATCCCGAGCCGAGGTCCCCGTCTTGTCCGACGACCTACCCGACGACGACGACGACCAGGGCGCCGAGGCGCGGCTGACAGGCCGCGAGGTCCTCGCGCGGATCGTGCCGTACGCCCTGCGCTACCGCCGCGAGCTCCTCCAGGCGCTCGGCCTGCTCCTCGCCGTCGTGACCCTGGGCCTCCTCGGCCCGCTCCTCCTGGGCCAGGTCGTCGACGTGGCCCTCACGGCCGGCGGCCAGCCGGCGCCGTCGCGGCCGCTCCTCCTGCCGGTGACCCCCGACCGCGAGGGCGTGCTCGTCCTGGCGCTGGCCTTCGTGACCGTGGTCGTCGTCGGGTTCCTGCTCGAGGCGGCGCTCGGCTTCCTCATGGCGCGCGTCGGCGTCGACTGCACCCTGCGCCTGAAGGAGGACCTGTTCCGCCACACCCTGACCCTCGACCCGGCCTTCTACCGCGACTACCCGCCCGGCCGGCTGATCGCCCGCGTCGAGTCGGACACCGAGGCGATCAAGAACCTGTTCACGGCCACGGCGCTGCAGGCCTTCCGCGCCGGGCTGACGTTCATCGGCATCTTCGCCCTCATGCTGGCCTTCGACCCGCGCACGACGCTCTTCGTCGCGCCCGTCGTCCTGGGCCTGACCGTGGCGACGATGCTCTTCGTGCGCCTGGTCCGCGGCCTGTTCCGCGAGGCGCGCCGGCGCATGGCCGCGCTCACGGCCCAGCTCGCCGAGTTCGTGCAGGGCGCCAGCGTCGTGCAGGCCTACGGCTACGAGGCGCAGGCCCAGGCCCGGATGCACGCGGAGAACCTCGGCCGCTACCGCGCCGAGGCCAGGGCCAGCCTCCTGAACCAGGCGTTCTGGGGCTTCTTCGCCTTCTGCGAGGCCGCCACGGCGGCCCTCGTGATCTGGGTCGGCGTGGCCAAGGTCCTCGACGGCAGCCTGACCCTCGGCACGCTCATCATCTTCCTCGAGTACGTGCGCCAGGCGTTCACGCCGGTGGCGATGCTGTCCGAGTTCGTCAGCCAGGTGCAGCAGGGCTTCGTCGCCGCCGGCCGCGTGTTCGGGATCCTCTCCTTGCGCCCCGCCGCGCCCGACCCGCCGGGCGCGCTCACCGAGGTGCACCTGCGCGAGGCCGTGCGCTTCGAGGACGTGCGCTTCTCCTACGACGGGAAGGTCGAGGCCCTGCGCGGCGTCTCGTTCGAGGTGCCGCGCGGCAAGCAGGTGGCCCTCGTCGGCGCGTCGGGCGGCGGCAAGTCGACGATCGTCAGCCTGCTCCTGCGCTTCCACGAGCCGACGGCGGGCCGCATCACGCTCGACGGCGTCGACCTGCGCGGCGTGGCGCGGGCCGCCTGGCGGGCGCGCGTGGGCCTCGTCCTGCAGGAGGTCTCGCTCTTCCCGGGCACCCTCGGCGAGAACCTGACCGTGTTCGACCCGACCCGCCCGGCGGCCGACGTCGCCCGCGCCTGCGAGGTCGTCGGCGCCGACGGGCTCGTCCAGCGCCTGCCGGGCGGCCTGGGGGCGGCCCTGGCCGAGCGCGGGGCCAACCTCTCCATGGGCGAGCGGCAGCTCGTGAGCCTCGCCCGCGCCCTCGTGCACGAGCCGGACCTGCTCGTCCTCGACGAGGCCACGTCGGCCATCGACCCGCGCACCGAGGACGACCTGCAGGCGTCGCTCGCCCGGCTGCTGGCCGGCCGCACGGCCCTAATCGTCGCCCACCGCCTGGCCACCGTGCGCCGCTGCGACGAGATCCTCGTCGTCGAGGGCGGGCGGATCGTCGAGCGCGGCACCCACGACGCGCTGTGGGCCCGCGAGGGCGGCGCCTACCGCCGCCTGGCGGCCCTGCAGTTCCCGGAGCTCCGCGCCGCGCCGGCGCAGGTGGTCGCGTGACGCGCCTGGCCTACCTGACCGCCAAGGCGCGCTGGATCGCCCGCGCCTGGGGGCGCCACCGCCCGTGGGTCCTCGTGCTCGTGCTGATGACGGCCGTCTCGGCCGGCGTCACGCTGGCCTACCCCCTCGTCTTCGGCCGCGTCGTCGACGAGCTGCACCGCGTCGTCGTCGCGCGCGCCGTCGACCCCGCCACGGTCGACCAGGGCGTCACACGCGTCGTGGCGATCCTGCTCGTCCTCGGCCTCCTGCGCTGGGTCGCCGCCCTCTACCCGGGCCTGCGGGCGCTCGTCAACGCCAAGATCGACCTGGACCTGCGCGAGCGCGCCTTCGCGGCGATCCTGCGCAAGGGGCACCGCTTCTTCAACCGCTTCCGCACGGGCGACGTCGTCACCCGCCTCACCGACGACATCGCCAGCTACCCCAAGATCGCCTGGTTCTGCTGCTCGGGCCTGTTCCGCGCCCTCGACTCGTCGACGCGGGTCGTCGTGTGCCTGGCGCTCATGGTCTGGCTCGACGCGCGCCTGGCCGCCTGGGCCCTCCTGCCGGTCCCCGGGATGATCGTCGTCTTCGTGCTCCTCCACCGCCGCCTCGGCCTGGCGACGACGGCCCAGCGCGCGGCGGCCAGCGAGACGAGCGACCACCTCGAGGCCGCCTTCTCCGGCGTCACGGTCGTGCAGGCGCACCGCGCCGAGGCGCGCATGGCCGACGCCCTGCGCGCCCAGCTCGAGCGCCGCGCCCAGGCCGAGGTGGCGCTGTCGCGCCTGTGGGTGCTCCTGTCGGTGTTCTTCCAGGCGCTCAACGTCGTCGGCCAGCTCGTCGTCGTGGTCGTCGGCGGCCTGCGCGTGATCGACGGCACCCTCGGCCTGGGCGAGTTCTTCTCCTTCTACCTCTACCTGGGCCTGCTCCTGGGGCCGATGATGGACCTGCCGAACCTGTTCGTCACCGGGCGCCAGGCGTTCGTGTGCATGGAGCGCCTCGACGAGCTCGAGGAGTTCGACCGCGCGGGCGAGGGCGGCGCCTGCCGCGGCGCCGCGCCGGTCGGCGACGTCACCCGGCTCGAGCTGCGCGCGGTCGAGTACGCCTACCCCGTCGAGGGCGGCGACGTGGCCCGGCCCGCCCTGCGCGGCGTGGACCTGGCCCTCGCCCGCGGCGAGCGCGTGGCCCTCGTCGGCCCGATCGGCGGCGGCAAGACGACCGCCGCGCGCGTCCTCGCCGGGGTCATCACGCCCGACGCGGGCCAGGTCCTCCTGGACGGCCGTTCGCTGGCCGACCACGAGGGGCGGAGCTTCCGCCGCGCCCTGGCCTTCGTGCCGCAGGACCCGGTGCTCTTCAGCGCCACCCTGCGCGAGAACGTCGCCTTCGGACGGACGACAGACGAGGCCGCGGTGTGGGACGCGCTCGACGTCGCCGGCGTCGCCGACGAGGTCCGCGCCATGCCGGGCGGCCTCGACCACGAGGTCGGCCTGCGCGGCCGCGGCCTCTCCGGCGGCCAGCGCCAGCGCCTGACGATCGCCCGCGCCCTCCTCGGCGCCCCGCAGGTGCTCGTGCTCGACGACATCACGGCCGCCCTCGACGCCGAGAACGAGGAGCGCTTCTGGCGCCGCGTCCTCGCCCGCTGGCCCGGGCTCACGGCGCTCGTCGTCACGCACCGCCTGGCCACCGCCCGGCGCATGGACCGCGTCGTCATGCTCGACGAGGGCCGCATCGTCGCCCAGGGCCGCCACGACGACCTCATGCGCGACGTCCCCTGCTACCGCGACCTGTGGCGCTCGGGCGCCCTGGCGGCCGCCGCGGGGGCGTGAGCGAGATCGGCGTCCGGCGCGCGCCGACGCTATGATGGCCGGCGGAGAACGACCGATGCCCTCACCGTTCCCCGGCATGGACCCCTGGCTCGAGGACCCGCAGGGCTGGACAGGAGTCCATACGCGCCTCGTCACCGTCCTGGGCGACGCCCTCGTCGCCGCGCTGAAGCCCCGCTACGAGGTTCGTATCGAGGAGCGGATCTACGTGGATCACGACCCCCCCGAGCCCATGCGCGCGGATGTGGCGCTGACGGAGGGCACCCGGCGCGGTCGGCCGCAGGCCGCCCAGGGGACCTCGGCCAGCCCCGTCATCGTCCCCACGGTGATGGGCGAGGAGATCCGCGAGCGCTTCCTGACCATCTGCTCGCGCGACGGAGAGGTCGTGACCGTCATCGAGGTCCTCTCGCCCACGAACAAGCGTGCGAAGGGGAGCGACGGGCGCCAGGAGTACCTCGCCAAGCGCGAGCGCGTCCTTCGAAGCACGGCGCACCTGGTCGAGATCGACCTCCTGCGGGCCGGCGAGCGGGTCCCCATGGCACGGCCGCTCCCGCCGGCCTCCTACTACGTCGTCGTCAGCCGCGCGCAACGCCGTCCCCGGTGCGAGGTCTACCCGATCCAGCTGCGCGACCGCCTCCCGCCCGTGGCGGTCCCGCTCCTGGGTGACGAGGAGGTCGAGGTCGACCTGCAGACGATCCTCGACACCGTCTACGACCGCGCCGGCTACGACGCCTACCTCGACCACGGCCGCCCGCTCCCGCCGCCGCCGCTCGACCCCGACGACGAGGCCTGGATGCGCGAGGCGCTCGCGCGGGGGCCCGCCCGCTGACCCCGCGGGCGCGGTATGACGGGCGCCCATGATCCACTTCTTCAAGTTCCGCCAGGACCTGCTCGACCCCGCCCCGGCGCGCGACGTCTACGTCAAGCGCCCGCCCGGCCGCGGGTGGCCCGAGGAGTGCCCGCCGGTGCGGGCCGCCAACGGGTTCGGCTTCGACCTCCTGGCCAACTTCGACCTGACCTTCGTCCGCGGCCGCGGCGGCTGGCGCGTCGAGGCGCCGGTCACGGTGCACAGCGACTTCGCCTGGGCCCCGCCCGATCAGGACCACGACCCCGGCCGTCCGCTCGAGCAGGAGTACGCCTGGTTCTGGGAGCGCGGGCAGACGATCCCGCACCCCATCAGCGACGCCGTCTACGAGGAGATCCAGCACCAGGTCAAGGTGAGCACGTTCCTCTACCTGCGCACCGACCCGAACGAGTGCCTGCTCCTCACCGACCTGCCCAACCAGCCGCGCGAGCGCCCGTGGCGGGCCGTGTCGGCCCTGATCGAGACCGACTGGTACCCGGCCAGCTACCCCTGGCACTGCGTGCTGGAGCTCGACCCGCGCGCCCGCCGCGTGACGATCGCCCGCGGCGAGCCGCTGTGCCGGGTCGTCCCCGTGCGCCGCGACACCTACTTCGCCCGCCCGATGACCCCGCTCGAGTTCGACGACTTCTTCGCCCGCGGCCAGCGCTGGCTCGAGACCCACGGCCGCCCGGCGGCCCCGCACGCCGCGGCGGCGCCCGCCCCCGAGCCCGGCCGCCGGCGGCGGGCGGCGCAGAGCGAGCCGGCGCCCGGGACGCTCGACATCACGCGGACCTACTCCCGGCAGCAGGTCCGCTCGCGTTTCGTCATCGCCACGTGAGCCGGAGCCCCTGCGCACGTTCCCGCGCCTCCGCTCCGGGGGGCCGGGGACGACTTCGCACCCTCGGCGCGTAAGTGTCGCGCTGACGGTCAGGGCGCCCTGGCGCGCGGGGTGCGTGCAGGCCCGAGCGATGGTGCAGGAGCAGGCGGAGCAGGGCGCCGGAGTCCTCGACGAGGTCGTGATCACGCACGCCCTCGACGACCGGCCGGCGCGGGAGCCCGACCACCGGGCGGAGAGCGCGGCGCTGCGCGCGCTGGCGGGCGCGACGGCGCGCGAGCCCGGCGCGGTGCCGGAGAGCCTCGTCCGGCTCGCGCTCGAGCTCTGCGACGCGGGTACCGCGGGGCTGAGCCTCCTCGAGCGTGACGACCGGGGGCGCGAAGTCTTCCGCTGGGTGGCCGTGACCGGCGGCCTGGCCGACAGCGCCGGGCGGACGGCTCCCCGGGCGGACAGCCCGTGCGGGGTGTGCCTGGATCGCGGCGCGCCGCAGCTCTTCTCGAGGCCGGAGCGCGCCTTCCCGTTCCTGTTCGGCGCCGACCTCGTGGAGGGCCTGTTCGTGCCCTTCGTGGGCGCGCACGGTCCGCTGGGCACCCTGTGGGTCCTCTCGCACGACGCGCGGCGCCGGTTCGACCGCGAGGACGTGCGGCTGCTCGAGAGCCTCGGCGAGGTCGCCGCCGCCGCCACCGAGCGCGACCGGGCGCACCACCGGGCCGAGGAGGCGCTGGCCACGCGCGACCGCTTCCTGTCGATCGTCAGCCACGACCTGCGCAACCTGTTGAGCGTGGTCCTCATGAACGCGGCCATGCTCGTCCGGCACGCCACGGCGGCCGGGCAGATCGACGTCCTGCGCTGGGCCGAGCGGACGCGCAGCGCGTCCGACCAGATGTCCAGGCTCGTCCACGCGCTCCTCGACTCGGCGGCGATCGAGGCCGGCCGCCTCGAGCTCGCGCGCGAGGCGGTCGACCTCGGCGGGCTCCTGCGCGAGGCCGCCGCGGGGGTCGAGCCGCTGGCCGGCCCGCGCCGGATCGCCCTGCTGGTCGCGCCCGCCGCGAGCGGGGCGACCGTCATCGACGCCGACCCCGGCCGGCTGCGCCAGGTGCTCGACAACCTGCTGACGAACGCGGTCAAGCACAGCCCGCCGGGCGGGACGGTCACGCTCGAGGCCACCGCCGCGGGCCGCGAGGTGGTCGTGGCGGTCTCAGACGAAGGCCCCGGGATCGACCCCGAGGCGCTGCCGCGCCTCTTCGAGCGCTTCGCTCACGGCCGCAAGGGCGGCCACGGCCTCGGCCTGTGGATCGCCCGCCTGCTGGTCGAGGCCCACGGCGGGCGCATCCGGGCCGAGTCGCGCCCGGGCGCCGGGAGCACCTTCTACGTCGCGCTCCCCCGCCGCGCGGGGTGACCGCGGTCACCGCTCGAACCGGGACACGTAGGCAGCGAAGACGATCCCCGTCGACGTCGTCGACCCTCGTGGCCTCCTGATCCCCGGGACGACCTGCGCGGTCCTCCCCGGAGGGCCGGCCGGCCGCGAGGCGCCCCCCTCGCGAGCGCATCACGGTCGACCGCGCGGCGCTATCCTGTGGGCGTGAGCGCCGAGCCCGCCCTCGCCCCCCTGTCCCGCGATCCGCCGGCCGTCCTGCTCTCGTCGGGCGACGGCCCCGCGCCGCAGCCCCTGGCGGCCCTCCTGCGCTTCCCGGCCGGGTCGGCCGCCGGCGTCGTCCTGCCGTGGCTCGTGCGCCTCAGGTGGGTCGCCGTCTCGGGCCAGGCGCTCACGGTCTGGCTCGTGTGGCGCCTGCTCGAGGCGGAGCTCCCGCTGTGGCCGCTCGTGGTCACGATCGCCGTGGCCGCGGCGAGCAACGTGGCGCTCCAGGTCGTCCTGGCCCGGGGCGCGCCCGACCGGCGGCTCCTGCCGGCGGTCCTCACGCTCGACACGCTCCTCCTCACCTTGCTGCTCTACTTCAGCGGCGGGCCGACGAACCCCTTCGGCGTCCTCTACGTCGTCCACGTGGCCATGGCCGCCATGGTCCTCAGCCCGCGCTGGACCTGGTGGATGGTCGCCCTCTCGGCGCTCTGCTACGGGGCGCTGTTCATCGACCACGTCCCCTTGCACCTCGCCGGGGGCGAGGTCTCGCCGCGCGTGTTCCTCCTCGGCTCGTGGGTGGCCCTCACGCTCGTCGCCGCCGTGACGGCCGTGTTCATCGAGCGCATCTCGACGGCCCTGCGCCGGCGCGAGGAGCAGCTCGGCCACGCGCGCACGCTCGCCGAGCGCAACGAGCGGCTGGCGTCGCTCACGACGCTCGCCGCCGGCGCCGCCCACGAGCTGGGCACGCCGCTGGGCACGATCGCCGTCGTGGCCCGCGAGCTCGAGCGGGCGGCCGAGCGGCTGCGCCAGGCCACCCCCGAGGCGGACGAGCAGGCCCTCGGGCGCCTCGGCGGCCTCATGGAGGACGCGCGCCTCGTGCGGGCCGAGGTCGACCGCTGCCGGCGCATCCTCGACCGCATGGGGGCGCAGGCCGAGCGCAGCGTCGTGCCGCCCCCCTCCCGCGTGGCCCCGGCCGACCTGCTCGCCGACCTGCGCGAGGAGCTGCCGACCTCGCAGCGCCCCGCCGTGCGCCTCGACGACCGCGCGGGGCCCGTCGACGTGCCGCGCCAGGACCTCGTGCAGGCGCTCCTGCCGCTCGTGACCAACGCCCTCGACGCCACCGAGGGCGCCGGCCCGGTGAACCTCGAGGTGGGGCGCGACGGGCCGGTCCTGCGCTTCGTCGTTCGCGACGCGGGGGCGGGCATGCCGCCCGACGTGCTGGCGCGCGCGAGCGAGCCGTTCTTCACCACCAAGCCGCCCGGGCGCGGCACGGGGCTCGGGCTCTACCTGGTGCGCCTCCTGGCCGAGCGCCTGGGCGGCCGGCTGCGCCTCGAGTCGCGCTCGCCCGGCGGGACGACCGCGACGCTCGAGCTGCCCGAGGCGCGGCTCGAGCCGCAGGGGAGGGCCGCGTGAGCGAGGCCGAGGGCGCCGTGCTCGTCGTCGACGACGACGTGACCTTCCGCACCCGCCTGGTGCGCGCCTTCCAGGAGCGCGGGTTCGCCGCCCACGGGGCGGGGACCCACGCCGAGGCGCTGGACCTGGCCCGGAGCGTCAGCCCGGACCTGGCCGTCGTCGACCTGCGCATGGCCGGCGAGTCGGGCCTCGACGTCGTGCGCGACCTCAAGGCGCTCGACGCCACGACGCGCGTCCTCGTGCTCACGGGCTACGGGAGCATCGCCACGGCGATCGAGGCCGTGCGCCTCGGCGCCGAGGACTACCTGACCAAGCCCGCCGACGCCGACCAGCTCCTCGGCGCGTTCGAGCGCGCCCAGAGCAAGCGCGTCGGCGCCGAGCCGCCGCCGCCCGGCGTGGCCCCGTCGCTGGCGCGCGTGGAGTGGGAGCACATCCAGCGCGTCCTGCAGGACTGCGAGGGCAACATCACCAAGGCCGCGCGGATCCTGGGCATCCACCGGCGCTCGCTCCAGCGCAAGCTGGCGAACTACCCGCCGTACCGCTGACCGGTGTGCTCGACGGCTACGGCCGCGGATGCCGGGCGGGGCGGCGCGCGCGCGGGCTCGAAGTAGGTCGCTACGTCGTCGCCCGCGCGCGCGCCGCCCCGCCTCGTCCTCCGCGACCTCGCCTCGCTCGCGGCTCCGATCGCGGGCTGGTCACCAGCGACCCACGCGCAGGGCCGACTGCCCGAGGCGTGACCCGCGCTTACAATGCCGCGCCTTCCCCGGAGGAGCGATGAGCGCCGTCACCCCTGCGCTCGAGGTGCAGGAGCTGGTCAAGGTCTACCCGTCGGGCGTGCGCGCCGTCGACGGGGTGTCGTTCACCGTCGAGCCGGGCGAGGTTTTCGCCCTGCTCGGCCCCAACGGGGCCGGCAAGTCGACGACGATCCGCGTCGTCGCCACGCTGCTGCGGCCGACGTCGGGCGCCGTGCGGGTGCTCGGGCACGACGTCGTCTCGGCCCCCGACCAGGCCCGGGCGGCGATCGGCTACGTGCCGCAGGAGGTGGCCCTCGACCGGCACCTGACGGCGCGGCAGCACCTCGAGCTGAGCGGCCGGCTCTACCGCGTGCCCGCGGCCGCCCTGCGCGCGCGCGTGGGCGAGCTGCTGGCGCTCGTCGAGCTGACCGACCGCGCCGACGAGCCGGTGAAGCGCTTCTCGGGCGGCATGAAGAAGCGGCTCGACCTGGCCTGCGGGCTCCTGCACCGGCCGCGCCTCCTGATCCTCGACGAGCCCACGGTCGGCCTCGACATCCAGACGCGGCTGCGCATCTGGCGCTTCGTGGCCGAGCTGCGCGCGGCGGGGACGGCGATCCTCCTCACGACGCACGACATGGAGGAGGCCGACGAGCTGGCCGATCGCGTGGCGATCGTCGACCACGGCAAGGTCCAGGCGCTGGGCACGGCGGCCGCGCTCAAGGCCGGGTTCGGCGGCGAGATGGTCAAGGCCGACCTCGGCCGGACCGAGCTCGAGCCGGCCGCCCTCGAGGCCTTGCGCGGGCTCGAGGGGGTCTCGGCCGTCGAGCGGCGCGGGCGCGCGCTCCTGTTCACGACCGCCGGCGCGCGCGACCTCGCGCCGAAGGTGGCGGCCGCCCTCGAGGCGCGGGGGGCGCCGGCGCGCGCGCTGGCGTTCGGCCCGCCGACGCTCGACGACGTGTTCCTGAAGATCACCGGCCACGCCATCAGGGACGAGGCATGACGACCCTCCTCGCCGACACCTGGGCGCTCACGCAGCGCTGGCTCATCCACCTGCGGCGCGACCGCATGAGCCTCATGCTGGGGATCATCCAGCCGCTGATCCTCCTCACGCTGGCGGGCCCGCTCCTGCACCACATCGTGCGCGACGCGGCCGACGTCGAGGCGGTGCGCGCGTTCATGCGCGACCGCTTCGCGACCGAGGACTACCTGACCTTCCTCTTCTCGGGCGTGGCCGTGTTCACGATCCTCGTCAACTCGGTCCTCGGCGGGATCCCCATCGTCTTCGACCGCGAGACCGGCTTCATGGACAAGGTCCTGGCCTCGCCGATCTCGCGCCTGGCGATCCCGGCCTCGCGCTTCGTCTACGTGATCATCTACAGCCTCATGCAGGTGGCGATCATCGGCGCCGTGGCCCTGGCGCTCGGCGTGCGCCCGCACGGGTCGGCGCTCCTGGCCGTGGCCGCGCTCGTGGGCTACGGCGCGCTGCTGGCCGCCGGGATCAGCGTGCTGAGCCTGGCCCTGGCCTTCGTCTTCCCGCACCACTCGATCTTCTTCGCCATCACCGGGTTCATGCTCTCGCCGCTGCTCATCCTCAGCCCCACCTTCGTGGCCCGCGACGCCATGCCGGCCTGGATGCAGACCGCCGCGCTCCTGAACCCGATGACCCACGCCATCGAGCCGATCCGCGCCGCCTTCCTCGGCGCCGACGCCGCCTGGCTGGCCTCGGCGGGCGGCCTGCTGGCCTTCGACGCGGCCTGCTTCGCCCTGGCGGTCGTCGTCCTCCGCCGCCGGCTGGACTGAGCGCGCCCGGGGCTCGTTGTATCCCGCCGGGCGCCAAGCTATCCTCCGGCCACACGAGGACGGCGCCCCCTTATGCCCCAGGACGTGATCGGCCCCGAGACGGTCGTCAGCCTGCACTACACCCTGCGCAACGACGCCGGGTCCGTGATCGACACCTCCCGCGAGCGCGAGCCGCTCGAGTACCTCCACGGCGTGGGCGAGATCGTCCCCGGCCTCGAGCGCGCGCTCACGGGCAAGGCGCCGGGCGCGAAGCTCGCGGTCGTCGTCCCGCCCGAGGACGGCTACGGCCCGCGCGACCCGAACGGCAAGCAGGAGTTCCCGCGCGAGGACTTCCCCGAGGACCTGACGATCGAGCCCGGCATGCAGATCGTCGTCGAGGACGAGGACGGCGAGGAGGTCCCCTGCTGGGTCCTCGCCGCCGACGCGCGCGTCGTCACGCTCGACCTCAACCACCCGCTCGCCGGCGAGCGGCTGCACTTCGATGTCGAGGTCGTCGCCGTCCGCGCGGCCACCGCCGAGGAGCTCGAGCACGGCCACGCCCACGGGCCGCACGGCCACGGGCACGACGACGAGGACGAGGACGCCGACATCTGAGCGCGGACTCCGAGGCGGGCTGCGTGGGCCGCCTGAAGCGGCCGGCGGCGATCGTTGCCCTGCTCCTCGCCTACCCCTTCGCCCTCGAGGTCGCCGGCGTCGGCGCGTGGACGCGGGAGCGGTTCGGCCGCCCCGCCGCCGGGGCGCTCGGCATGGCCCCGCTCGCGCTCGCCCTCCTCGGCGCCTTGAAGCTGCGCATCCTCCGCGCGACCAGCGGACCGTTGGTGGCGGAGCCGCTCGACCTCGCCGCGGTCTCCTGGGCGGACCGGGCCGGCGGCGAGGCGCTCGAGGCGGCGGTCGTGGCCGCCGGATTCGCGCCCCAGGGCGGCCGCCGGATCGTGATGGGGACGCTCGGTGAGTCCTGGGCGCGAGGCTTCGTCGATGCGGCCGGCGACCGGCTCGCGGTCGTCTCCCAGCACCGGCTGCCGGGGCCCCTCGGGGGCGTAGCGATCGGCCTGGTGACGACCTACGACGGCGACCGCAGGCTGGTCACGACGGCGCGGCCGGTCGACGGGGTCAGCGGGTGGCTGGCCGGCCGGAGCCAGGACGTCCTCGACAGCCGTCCCGGCGCAGACCTGCCCGCGCTGCTCGCCGCCCACGCGGCCGACAGGGCCGCCCTCGCGGCGCACGGCTGGGGTCCGCCCCTGCCGCTCGACCTCGAGGGCCTCGTGGCCCTCGAGGCCCGGCAATGGGAGCGCGTGCGGCCCCTCCTCCGCCGGCGGCCCGTGCTCCTGCTCCTGCCGCACCTGCTGCGGCCGCCGCGCGGGGGTCGCTGGCCGGGGCCGCTGTCGGCCTGAGGCGTTCGGGTTCGCCCCACCCGGCGGGGCACGAGGATCACAGGACCGTCGCGGTGACCCCGGTCGAGGCGAGGGCGGCCAGAGAGAGCGCCAGGAGCGCGAACAGCGCCGCGCCGCGCCAGCGCCGCTCGCACAGGTAGCCGATCGGCGCGCGCAGGTAGGCGACGACCTCGCGGTAGGCGTCGCGGCCGGCGGCGGCGACCACGGGCAGGGTCATGACCGCCAGCGCCGCCAGCCCGCCCGAGGACCAGGGGGCGACGCGGCAGGCCGTCGCCAGCCGCGCGGCGAACGTCCAGGCGGGCACGTCGCCGCGCGTCAGCTCGCCGGCGCACCAATGAAACGCGACGGCCGCCGCGCCGAGCGTCGCGGCCGCCCGCAGGCCGCGCAGCGGCCGCCGGTGCGCCCCCTCGGCGCGACGCGGCGGCGCCGCACACCCGAGCGTCGGGCATCCTCTGACCTCGTCGCGGCAGCCCGGGTGGAGGAGCGTCCCGCAGCCAGGGCACGGGGCGGCGCCCTCGGCCGGGCCGTGGCAGTAGGCGCAGCGCAGCGGCGACGTGCGGCGGGCGTCCAGGCGGACCACCCCTCGAGCCTACCCGGCGCCCGTCGTCGTGGCCCCCGCGCGAGGGGCTCGAGGCGACCGGCGTGGTCGACGACCTGGCGCTCGTGGCCATGTTCGTACGCGACGTGCGCGCGGCCCGACATGTCCAGTGACCGCTCGGCGGCTTGATACAACGGCCCGGTGAAGATCGAGCCGGGGGTCGTCCTCGCCGACCGCTACGTGGTCGAGCGCACGCTGGGGCAGGGCGGCATGGGCGCCGTCTACGAGGCGCTCGACCGCAAGTTCGGCGCGCGCGTGGCGCTCAAGGTCGCGGCCGCGACCGGCGCCGGCCACGACGAGTTCAAGGCGCGCTTCGCCCGCGAGGCGCGCCTCGGGCACCGCCTCGGCCGGCGGCGCGGCGTCGTGCGCGCCCTCGACTGGGGCGAGCTGCCCGACGGCGTGCGGCTGTACCTGGCGCTCGACCTCGTCGCGGGCGCGCGCCCGCTCGACCTGCAAGCGGGCCCGCTGCCCGAGCGCCTGCGCCGCCTCCTGCGCGCGGCCGAGATCGTGGCCGACGCGCACGCGCAGGGGATCGTCCACCGCGACCTCAAGCCGGCCAACCTCCTCGAGGGCGCCGACGGCGAGCTCTACCTGACCGACTTCGGCCTGGCCAAGGCCACGGGCGACGACGAGGCGGACCCGGACGGCAGCGCCCTGACCGCGCCGGTCACGCGGAGCGGCCTCGGCTTCGGCACGCCGCTGTTCATGGCGCCCGAGCAGTTCGAGGACGCCAAGCGGGCCGACGCGCGCGCCGACGTCTACGCGCTGGGCGTGATGCTCTTCGTCGCGCTCACGGGGGAGTATCCGTTCCCCGGCGCGAGCCCCACGTCGATCCTGCTCGGGCAGCAGCGGGTGCTCGAGGGCCTCAGCCCGGCGCCGACGCCCGGCGCGCGCCGGGGCGACGTCCCCGAGGCGCTCGACCGGCTGTGCGCCGAGGCGATCGCGCTCCGGCCCGAGGAGCGGCTCGCCAGCGCGGCCGCGTTCGCCGACGGGCTGCGTGCGGCCCTCCCGGCCGCGGACGCCCCCGTGACGCTGGGCGCGGCGCCGACCCTGCCGCCCCGGCGGCCTGCGTTCACCTCGCAGGCGCCGGGCGCGACGAGCGGAGCGTCGCTGCGGCGCCGCGTCACGCTCGCCTTGGCGGCGGCCGCGGCCGCCTGGCTCGCGCTCGCGGTCGTGGTGAACGTCGGCGGCCGCCCGGCGGCGTTCGCCCTGCGCGTCCTGCCCGTGGCGCCGCTCGTCGACTTCACGGCGCCGCAGGTGGAGCTGGAGGGCGGTCCGATCGGGGTGCGCGGCGCGAGCTGGACGGCGACGCGGGTCGTCGTGGTCACGGGCGAGGCGCGCGACGCCTCGCCGCGCTCCGTCACGGCCGTGCACTTCCCGGGCGCGCGCGAGGGCCAGCCGGCGGCCAGCGGGCGGCCGGTGATCGGGCCCCTGCATCCGCTCGTGACCGGCGTCTGGGCGCAGCGCTTCGAGGTCCCGCTGGAGCTGCCGCCGACGCCGGGGCCGTGGGGCATCTCGCTGTGGGTGCGCGACGAGGCGGACAACGAGGAGGTGGTCGGGCTGACGCTCGTCTACCAGCCGGTCGAGGTCGCGCTGACGATCGCGCGCATCGGCGACGGGTCGGCCGACGTCATCGGGCAGCTCTCGCCCGCGCCGCCGGGGCCGTACCGGGTGATCGCCAGCGGGGTGGCCCCGACCTGGTGCGAGGGGGCGCGGTTCGAGCTGACGGTGCCCGTGGCCCCTGGCCAGACCGAGGTCGAGCTCCACGTCGCGCCGCCCCGGGGCCAGCCCGTCCGGGCCGTCGCGCCGCTCCCCTGACGCCGGACGGCGCCACTCGTCCCGTTTTCGGGTGATGGTGTCCACGTGCGGACACCGAACGTCCGACTCCGGGTCGAGATACGTCGGACTTTCTGCGCAAGGCGACCGCGGCGGCGCGCGTCCTGTCCTTTGCAAGAGGACCCGAGCCCCCCGGCGGGAGGGAGCGCGTCGCCCCGACGCGCTGGCTCACAGCACACACCCCAGGCAGGACCCGTGAAGAAGAAGCTGTTCATCGAGGAGCTCGAGCAGCGCAAGAGCACCACCGCGCTGTTCGCGGTCGCCGGCTCGCGGCGACGCCGGCGCGCGGCGCCGCCGCCCGGCGGCGGCGTGACGACGATGGCGCTGGGCGAGGAGGGCAACCCGCCCGCGCCGCCGCCCGGCAGCGTGACGACGATGGCCCTGGGCGAGGAGGGCAACCCGCCCGCGCCGCCGCCCGGCAGCGTGACGACGATGGCCCTGGGCGAGGAGGGCTCCGCCCCGCAGCCGCCGCCGGCCACGACGCTGGCCCTGGGCGAGGAGGGCTCCGCCCCGCAGCCGCCGCCGGCCACGACGCTGGCCCTCGGCGAGGAGGGCTCCGCCCCGCAGCCGCCGCCGGCCACGACGATGGCCCTGGGCGAGGAGGGCAACCCGCCCGCGCCGCCGCCGGTCACGACCATGGCGCTCGGCGAGGAGGGCTCCGCCCCGCAGCCGCCGCCGGCCACGACCCTGGCCCTGGGCGAGGAGGGCAACCCGCCCGCCCCGCCGCCCGTGACGACGATGGCGCTCGGCGAGGAGGGCTCCGCCCCGCAGCCGCCGCCGGCCACGACCCTGGCCCTCGGCGAGGAGGGCAACCCGCCCGCGCCGCCGCCCGGCACGTCGACGACGATGGCCCTCGGCGAGGAGGGCAACCCGCCCGCCCCGCCGCCCGGGACCTCGACGACGATGGCCCTGGGCGAGGAGGGCAACCCGCCCGCCCCGCCGATCTTCACGACGCTGGCCCTCGGCGAGGAGGGCACGACCGTGATCCAGGCGCCGGCCCCGGCCCGCGCCCAGGACGGGCTCCTGGCCGCGCTCAAGCGCCGGCTGCTCGGCGACGCCGTGTAGGCTGGCGGCCATGAGCGGCCGCATCGCGATCGTCGGGGCCCCCGACGAGCAGCACTGCGCGCACATGCGCGACCTCCTGGCCGAGCGCGGCCAGGAGGTCGTCGTGATCGACACGCGCCGCTTCCCGCAGGCCGAGGCCATGGCCTGCGAGGACGGCGCCTGGCGCCTGCGCGACGACGACCTCGCCGACCTGCGCGCCGTGTGGGTGCGCAGCGTCTTCTACAGCATGCCGTTCTACGAGCTGAGGCCCGACCTCGGCGCCGATCCGGCGCGGCCGGGGCAGCCCGTGCTCTTCGACGACTGGCACCGCGACTGGGCCGGCGAGCGCGAGCGGCAGTCGTTTCTGGCCAGCTTCGTGCGCGGCCTGGCCCTGCGCGGCGTCAAGGTGATGAACCCGGTCGAGGCCTTCGACCTGCACTACCTGAAGCTGCACCAGCTCGCGCTCCTGCGGCAGGCCGGGATCCCGGTGCCGCGGACGTGCGCCACGAACGACCCGGCGCGCGTGCTCGCGTTCCTCGACCAGGTGGGCAAGGTCGTCTACAAGCCGATCGCCGGCGGGGCCGCCTGCCGGCCGCTCGACGACCGCGACCTCCTGGCCGACCGCCTCGACCGCCTGCGCTCGGCGCCGGCGATCTTCCAGGAGGAGGTCCCGGGCGTGGACGTGCGGGTCTACGTCATGGGCGAGCGGATCGTGTCGTCGGCGGTGATCCACACCGACGGGATCGACTACCGCGGGCGCGAGACGGGCTTCGAGCGGGTCGAGTTGCCGGCCGACGTCGCCGACCTGGTGCTCCGGGCCACGCGCCTGTGCGGGCTGGCCTACACCGGCGCCGACCTGCGCCGGCGCCCCGACGGCGGCTGGGTGCTCCTCGAGTGCAACCCGTCGCCCATGTTCCTGGGCTTCGCCGAGGCCACGGGCGACCCGATCGACGAGGCCCTGGCCGACCTGCTGCTGGCGCCATGACCTCGCTGGCGGGGCGCCTCGAGCTCACCTGGGGCGAGCTCGGCGACCGCACCGTGTGGGTGCGCACGCCCGGCGGGCGGCTCCTGCGCCTCGACGACCAGGGGCTCCGGGCGCTGCTCGACCTCGACCGCGGCCGCACGGTGGGCCAGGTCGCGCGGCGCTACGGCGTCGCGCCCGAGGAGGTGCGCGGGCTCGTCGACGCGCTCGCCCGCGGCGGCGCCCTGCGCCCCGACGGCCGCGGGCGGGTCACGCGCGCGCACCGGACGCACGACGAGCCGTTCGCGCCCTGGCTGCTGGGCCTCGCCGCCCTGCTGGCCGTGCACGGCGAGTACCTCGCACGGCACGCGCGCACGGCCGTGCTCGAGTCCTGGACCGAGGGCCTGGTCGTCGTGGGGCTGGCGCTCGTGGCCGCGCTCCTGCACGAGGGCGGCCACTGGTGCGCGGCGCGGCCCCACTTCCGGCCGCGGTTCGGGCTGACGTGGCTCGGCTGGCTGCCGGCCGCCTACGCCGACACGCACGAGGCCTGGCGCCTGCCGCGCGGCGCGCGCCTCAGGATCTCGGCCGCGGGCGTGCTCGTGGACCTCGTCGTCAACACGGGCGCGATCCTCGTGGCGGTCGCCTGCCCGGAGCTGGAGCGGTTCGTGACGCCGTTCGTGCTCGCGCAGCTCAGCCGGATGACGCTGACGCTCAACCCGCTCGTCGACGGCGACGGCTACTGGCTGCTGGCCGACGGCCTGGGGATCACCAACCTGCGCACGCAGGCGCGCCGGCGCCTGGCCGAGCGGCGGCTCGACCTCTACGCCCTGTTCGCGCTCCTCTCCCTGGCCCTCGGGCTCCTCTCGCTCGTGGGCCTGGGCTTGCTCCTGTGGAACGTCCTCGGCAACCTGGCAGGGACCCTGCTGTGAGGCGCCCGTGATCGAGTCCGCGCTCACCTGGCTCACGCACCCCGGCGTGCTCGCGCCGGCGCTCGTCGTGCTCGCCGTCCTCGCCTGCGTGCGGGTCGTCTACGAGTACGAGCGGGCGGTCCTCTTCCGCCTCGGCCGGGCGGTCGGCGTGCGCGCGCCGGGGCTGGTCGTCGTGGTCCCGCTCGTCCACCACCTGCGGCGCGTCGACCTGCGCCTGGTCTCGGTCGACGTGGCCCGGCAGGAGACGATGACCCGCGACAACGTCCCGGTGCTCGTCGACGCCGTGATCTACTTCCGCGTCGTCGACCCGTCGGCCGCGGTGCTCAGCGTCGAGAACCATCACCAGTCGACCTACCTGATCGCGCAGACGAGCCTGCGCAGCGCGATCGGCCAGGCCACGCTCGACGACCTGCTGCAGCGCCGCGACGAGCTCAACGCCCGGCTGCGCGACCTCGTCGACCGCCAGACGCTCCCCTGGGGCGTGCAGGTGCCGATCGTCGAGGTCAAGGACGTGTCGATCCCCGAGGACCTCAAGCGCGCGATCGCCCGCGAGGCCGAGGTCGAGCGCGAGCGGCGGGCGCGGCTGATCCAGGCCACGGCGGAGGCCGAGACGGCCGAGAAGCTGCGCGACGCGGCCCGCGTGCTCGCCGAGGTGCCCGAGGCCATGCAGCTCCGGACGCTGCAGGCCCTGTCCGACACGGCGCAGGGCAAGGGGCGCGTCGTCGTCCTGCCCGTGCCCGGCGACTTCTTCCCGCGCAAGGCGCCCGAGCCGGCGCGGCAGGCCGAGCACGAGGACGCCCTGCCGTGACGCGCGGGCACGCGATCGTCGGCGCCGGGGCGGTCGCGCTGCTGGCCGGGGTCGTCGGCGCGCTGCTCGTGGGCGACGACGGCGGGCCGCCGCGAGCGGCGGCGGTCGGGGGAGGGGCGGCGGCGGTGGCGGAGCGCGAGCAGGTCACGCTGACGCCGGCGCGGCCGGAGGCGCAGGAGGCGACGAGCGCGCCGCCGGGGCCGGCGACGGCCGTGGACGGCCCGCCGGAGGCGACGCGGACGCCCTTCGAGTTCGACCGGGACGGGGCCGAGGTCGTCGTGCGCGGGCGCGTCGTCGACCGCGGCGGGCGGGCCGTCGAGGGCGCCTCCGTCGTCGTGTGGGACACGATCCCTTACCAGTGGAGGGCCTGGCCCGGGCCGGGGGAGGCCGGGCCGGAGCGCCGCGCCGACCTGTTCCTGGCGCAACGTCGCGGGTTCACGGCGATCGACCAGGCCAAGGCGGCCACCGGCGCCGATGGAGCCTTCGAGATGCGCGTGCCCCAAAGGGGCGAGCGCGACGCCCGCTGGCTCAGCGTCCGGCACGACGAGCGCGGCGACGTGGCGATCGGCGGCCGCGGGCCGCTGGCGCCCGGCGACGTGGACCTCGGCGACGTGATCGTCTACCCGGTCCCGGCCCTGTGCCTGCGGGTGACCTCGGGCGGCCGGCCGCTGCCGGCCCTGGCGCGCCTGTTCGAGGAGGTCACCGCCCCGGGCGAGCAGACGCCTCACACCTCGCCGCTCGTGGCCCAGCGCGCCACGGACGCCGACGGCCGCGTCGTCTACCACCCCATGGGCCGGCGCGTGTTCTGGTCCGTCCTCGCCGAAGGTCACGCCAGCGCGCACGGCCACGCGGACATGGGCCCGGAGGGCGCCACGGTCGAGGTCGCCCTCGCGCCCGCGGTGACCATCCGCGGCCGCGTCGTCGACGAGGCGGGCCGGCCCCTCGACGGGGCCTGGGCCGAGGCGCACGAGGGCGGCGGCGAGCCGCTCTCGGGCCCCACGGGCGACTCGCCGGCGCTCCTGTGGGCGCGCCGCTCGAGCTCTGCCACCGCCGACGCGGACGGCCGGTTCACGCTCGACGGCCTGGCCGCCGGGCGGGAGTACGCCGTCTACGGTCGCCATGACGGCAAGGCGCACGCGATCGCCTGGGTCACGGCGCCGGCCACGGACGTCGTCCTCACGCTCCCGGACGACCGCGGCCTGCGCGTGGTCGTCCACGCCGCGGGCGAGGTCCAGGGCGCGTTCGCCTTCGTCCTCCAGGCCCTCGACGAGGACGGCGGCTGGCGCGACGAGCACCTGCAGCCCACGACCGACGCCTCCATGGACTATGCGCGCCTCGCCCCCGGGATCTACCGCGTGGCGGTCCACGCGACCGGCTACGCCCCGGTCGTCTCCGAGCCGGTCACCCTCGGCCCCGACGCGCCGCCGCCGGGCGAGGTGGCCCTCGTCCTCGACCGCCCGGCCCGCACCGTCACGGGCAGGGTCGTCGACGCCGCCGGCGCGCCGCTGACCGGAGTCCCCGTCGTCTGGCGCGACTTCGGCGGCCTTGCCGTGCAGACCGGCCCCGACGGCGCGTTCGCGCTCGAGGGCCTCCCGCACGGCGCGCTGACCCTCACCGTCGGGCCAGGCGACCGCGAGCAGCGGGTCGAGGTCGCGGCCGGGCGGACCGCCCTGGGCGACGTGCGCCTCGAGGCGCGCTGATGGCAGGCCTGATCGAGGCCCGGCCGGTCCCCGGCGGCGAGGTGCGCCTCGTCGCCGAGGACGACCGCTTCCTGCGCCTCGAGCGGATGAAGGACGGCCGGACCGCCTGGACGGCGCGGTTCGATGTGACCGGCGGCGACCGGGACCTGTGGCCCAGCCAGGGCTGCCGCCTCGTGCGCGCGTCGGCGCGCGACGGCGTCGTCGTCGTGGAGACGGAGGCCGAGCACGCCCGCGGCGGGAGCCTGCACCGGCGGCAGGTGCACGAGGTGGACCTCGAGACCGGCCGCGTCACGCCGGGCAGGGCGACCCCGTGAGCGTGCTGGACTCGAAGCCGGTCCCCGGCGGCGAGGTGCGCCTCGTCCAGGCGGGCCGCACACGCGTGCGGGTCGAGCGGGTGCAGGACGGACAGGTGGTCTGGTCGAAGGTCCTCGACGTGGTCCCGCCGGGCGGCGACCCCGAGCACATCGTCGGCCCGTCGAGGCTCCTGCACGTGCCGCAGGGACCGGGCCTCGTCCTCGTCCAGACGACGATCGAGCACGCGCGCGGCGGCGAGGTCGTGGACGAGCGGACCCACCGCGTCGACGTCGAGACGGGCGCGTGACTACTCCGTCTGGATCAGCCGCAGGTCGGCCAGCAGGCGCTCGACCTGCTCGGGCCGCGACACGTCGTGGTAGCCGCGCACGCGGCCCTGGCCGTCGACGAGCACGAAGTGCGTCCCGTGGAACACCTCGGCCGGGTCGATCGGGCCGGCGCCCGTGGTGCCCATGGCGATCTTCAGCCCGTCCTCGACGGCCCGGCGCACGTCGTCGTAGGCGCCGGTGAGGAAGCGCCAGCGGGGTCCGGCGCCCACGCGCTCGGCGTAGCCGGCGAGGACCTCCGGCGTGTCGAAGCCGGGGTCGACCGAGAACGAGACGAGGCGCACCTCGGGCTGATCGGCCGTGCGCGTCTGCAGTTCCGCCATGTGGCCCGAGAGCGCCGGGCAGACCGTCGGGCAGCGCGTGAAGACGAAGTTCGCCACCCAGGGCCGGCCGCGCAGGGCCTCGCTGCCGAAGGGCGCGCCCGCGTGGTCGGTGAGCGTGAACGCGGGCAACGTCGAGAGCACCGGCGGCGGCGCGCCGGCCGCGCGGGCCCGGGCGGCGAAGAACAGGGCCACGACGACGGCGAGCAGGAACAGGGCCCCGGCCACGGCGCCGAGCAGGTGCGCGGGCCGCAGCGTGGCGGGCGGCAGGTTGGCGGTCACGCCTCGATGCTACCTGCGTCGGCTCAACCCCGGGCGCCGGCGGGCGCCTGCTGCGCCGGTTCGGTCCGCGGCGGCGGGGTGACATCGGTGCCGGCCGGGCCACGCCCGCGGTAGGGCACGACCCACCACCAGATCAGGAACAGCACGAGCGCGAGGAACAGGGCGATCCACCAGCCGAAGCAGGCCACGCTCACGCCCTGCGAGACCTTCGGCGGCGGCGTCCCTTCGTACTCCGGCGGCGGGACCGGACCTTCGCCCGGGCGGGGAGTGACCACGACGCACCTCCGCCGCGGCATCACGCCAGGCGCGTGCCAGACCCGGCCGCGCCGGCGGCGCGCGCGGCGCCGCGCCAGCCGTGTCCCGCCGGGTCAGCCGACGTCAGCGGACGGGGCCCAGCGGCGTCCCCGGCGCGGCGAACGAGATCAGCGCCGCCTGATCCGTGCGCAGGCCGAGGTCGCGGAGGGCCTGCGGCGACAGGTCGACCACGCGCCGCGTGCGCGTGTGCGGCCCCCAGTCGACCGGGCGGACGACGACGGCCTTGCCCGTGTCGGGCGCCACGACGAGGATCCGGGCGTCGCGCCACCAGGCGCGGTTCTTGGGCGCATAGTCCCAGCGCATGGCCACGAAGTAGTAGTTCTCGGGGCGGCGCGCCCGGTCGGCGTCGGACGGGCCGGCCGCGCCGCCGTTCAGCGCGCGCAGGTTCTCGCCCGTGATCGCGCCGGTCTCGGTCGGCGTCACGCCCGTGTCGTCGCGCCCGCCGAACCAGCTCACGAGGCCGCGGACGAACGCCCGCCCGTCGAGCGTGACGGACTCGCCGTAGGGCTCGACGGCCACGCCCAGGGCCCGCCGCAGCGTGTCGTTGGCCAGCCCCGCGCGCGGAATCTGGCCGCCGTCGAGGGTCACCCCCGCGTGGACGCCGCGCCACCCGCCGCCGACCGGGGGCCTGGGCGCCGGCGCGGGCGGCGGCGCGCCGCCGTTCAGCGCGCGCACGTATCCGGCGTGCACCCAGCCGGCGCGCGCGCCGAACTGGATGCGCACCCAGTCGCCCGCGCGCGTCAGCGTCGCGAAGCGCTGCCCGGCGCGGGCCTGGCCCAGGGCCCGCTGCGCGGTCGACGGCCCCTCGCGCACGTTGAGGGAGGACGCGACGACCTCGACCAGCGGGTCGGTCGTGCGGCGCACGTGGCCGGCGTGGACCCAGCCCGTGCGCGCGCCCCAGTCGACCGAGAGGAAGCCCGAGCGCTCGCCCCGCGCGGCCAGGCGCAGGCCCTTGGCCGCCCGGTCGATCACCGTCCCCCACGGCGCGTCGCGCACGTTCAGCGTGCTGGCCGTGACCTCGATGGCCTCCTGCGCGGCCGCCGGCAACGCCAGGCACACCGACAGGCCGGCCGCGAGCAGGGTCGGGGCGCTCCTCATGACTCCCTCCGCCCCCTCTAGCCGCGCCGCCGCGAGGTTCGTGCGCCTCCCGCACAACCTCGATCTGGGGCGTTACTTGGGGCCGACGTGCAGGGAGTCGAAGTGCTTGCAGACCTCCTCGAAGGTCAGCCCGCGCGGCGGGTGGCTCGAGCCCCACGGGTTGTAGACGAGGACGTTGCCGTCCGCGTCGAAGCCCCAGAAGGCGTAGTAGTGGTTGCCGTAGAGGTTCATGGCCGAGTTCGCCGTGGCCGACGGCACGCCGAGCGTCATGGGCCGCCCGTCGCGCTCGGCGGCCTTCATCACGGCGCGCACGGCCTCGGGGGTCATCTCCTGCGGGTCGTGGTCCTCGACCTGCTCCGAGGAGAAGAACGACATGGGCGTCGAGGCGAAGCCGCCCTCGCCGACGATCGAGTACGACCCCTTGAGCTGGGCGTAGGCCTTCTCGAAGAGCATCGGCCACAGCTCCACCCGCCGCTCGCCGTCGGGCGTCGTCTCCTGGTCGCCGAACTTGGCGTAGGCCGGGGTCGCGCCGTTCCAGCCGGCGGGGAAGTGGTCGTCGACGCGCACGCGCCGCGCGGAGAGCACGTACTCGTAGGTCCCGTCCGGGTCCTCGACCTCCTCGCCCCACTGGTCGTTGTGGGCCCACATGTAGACGCTGAACGAGCCGTCGCCGTGGTCCTGGACCATCGCCTGGATCCGCTCCGGCTGGCTGCGCGCCACGGCCGCGAGCCCGGCCATGAAGTAGCAGTCGCCGAGGCTGCCCTGGCCGACGTCGTTGATCGCCACGGCGTGCGGGTCGCCCTCGCCCTTGATGAACGGCACGCCCTTGAAGGCGGCGTAGGTGTGCGACGCGCTGTCCGGCGCCGGCCGCAGCGCCGCGTCGGGGAAGCCCGTCCCCTGCGGCGAGTCGACGCGGTGCCCGTAGGCCTGCGAGACCTGCTCCGTCCCCTTCTGGATCTGCGTGCGGCAGGTCGAGTCCTGGTAGTGGAAGCGCGCCCGCAGCCGCAGCGGCGGCCCGGGCTGCGCGCCGGTCAGGGCGCCCGAGAGCCCCGCCGTCGCCGGCAGCTCGACGCGCAGCTCGGCCCCCTGGCGCCGCCCCGTGCCCTCGATCGACTCGACCCCGTGCTCGCGGAAGGTCGCGCGCTGCGCCGCGCGCCACGCGCCCTGCCCCTGCGGGGTGAGCAGGAGCTGGCCGAGGAAGCCGCCGCGCTTCTTGTCGCGGCCGTCGAGCAGGTACTCGACGGGCTCCTGGGCCAGGCCCGGCGCGGCCAGGAGGAGGAGGAGGGGGAGGGCGAGCAGGCGCATGGGGGCCTCCGGTCGTCGAGGGAAGAGCATACCGGGCGGGGCGGGCGACTTCGAGCGGGTGCTTCCCGGTCGAGGATGGTTCACAACAGAGGAGCAGAGAGAGCAGAGGGGTGGATGGGGCACTCGGGTCGCCCTCTGCTCCTCCTGACAGCCGCTCGCCGTCGGACGGATCCCATGCTGCGTCGTCCTCGCCCTGGAACCGGACGTGAAGGACGAGGATCGCAGCCGGCGGCGCTCGCTCCTCTGGAGCCGAGCCATGACCGGGAGCTGCGTTGACGATGCGCTCCGGGGGGCACGGGAGGCCATTGCGATCGGAGACGGACGGCGGTGCCGAAGTCGCCTGCGCTGCCCCGCTCCGCCCGGCCCTCGCTGGCCTGGGCAGGCTTCTGACGCGCTTCGGCGGCCAGCGAGAGCGAGAAGTGATGGTCCTCGAGCCCTCTGCTCCCTCTGCTCCTCTGTTGTGAGTCCTCTGTCTCGCGCCTTCTCCTGCGGAAGGTCGGGCCGTTCAGCCCGGCGGCAGCTCGAGGGCGACCGTCCCCGGCCGCTCGCCCTCGCCCGGCTCGACGGCGCGCACCCGCACGCGGCCGCCCCGGCCCGAGAGGGCGGCGCCGGCGCGCACGTCCGGATGCAGGTCGTAGCCGCGCGTCGGGTCCTCGCGGTAGCCGGCGGGGAAGACGGCCAGCGTGACCACCGGCGCGCCCTCGGGCCCGTCGCGGCGCACGTTGCCCACGCCGACAGCCCGGCCGTCGCGGAGCGTGTGGATCGCCAGCTCGTCGAGGCGCACGGCCGCCCCGGCCGGCGCCGCCCGCAGCGGGTCGGCCTCGGCGCCGCCCGGCGCGCGCCGGAGGCGCACGGCGGCCGGCTCGAGCGTCACGACCTCGAGCGCCGCGCCGCCCACGTGCAGGCGCTGCCCGGGCGCGAGCTGCGCCACGAGCGAGTAGGGCCCGGCGCTCACGGTCAGCCGCGCCCGCGCCGGCCGCTCGCCCGCGGCCGGCTCGAGCTCGACGAGCCCCACGGCGCGGTCGGCGCCCACGAGGAGCTGCGTGCCGCGCTTGAGCAGCAGCAGGTCGCCGTCCTGGCCGCAGGCCACGGCCACACCGAGCGCGAGCGCGGCGCCCGCGCGCACGAGGGTCCTCACGAGGCACCTCCCCGGGCGGGACTCTACCTCGCCTGCACCGGGATGCGCACGGGCTGCTTGCCGCCTTCGACGCCGTCGCGGGTCACGCTCACGTAGAAGAGGACCTCGGCCGCGCCGGGGGCCACGCGCACGCTGGCCGTGAGCTTGGGCCCCGTGCCCTTCTTCGTCCACGTGCCCGTGCTGCCCCGCTCGTACCAGGTGATCGTCCCGTCGCCCTCGACCTGCGCCTCGAGCGTCACGTTGTGGCTGGCCGAGCCGCTGCCCGTGGCCGCCGGCAGCGGGCTGGCCGGCTTCACCGTGAGGCCGCGGTTGGGGTCGAGGTTCGCCGTGCGGTGCCACACCGCCACGTTGGCGCTCTCGACCGGCGCCTCCAGGCGCGAGTTGGCGTTCACGCCGGCGTGGTCGAACAGCCCCGCGAACCACAGCTCGTCGCCGCGCACGGCGTGGCGGATCATCGGCGCGACGACCTGCTCGCGCGACGCGCGCAGGAGCCCGCCGCCCAGCGGGCGCAGCTCGCCCGACGGCGCGTCGAAGATCGCCACGCCGTTGAGCGGGGTCCAGTCGTTGCCGTACTCGAACGCGCCGCAGAGGAGCAGCTGCGTGCGCGCCTCGTCGAGCCAGCGCAGCTCGAGGACGTCGCGCGACACGCCGCCGGTCTTCGTGGCCGGGACCCAGCGGTCCAGCTTGCGGTCGTACTTCACCAGGCCGAACGACTCCTTGCGGTCGGCGACGGGCAGCGTGCCCTCGTCGAACACGGCCACGGTGCCGCCGGCGTAGATGTTGCGCTCGGCGTCCATGACCATGCAGCGCACGCGCGGGAAGTCCGCGCGGAGGAAGTTCGCCGGCAGCGCCGGCAGGCCCGGGTAGCCCTGGGGGAAGATGCTCCGGTCGATCTCGCGCGCCGGGGCGCCCTTGCCCACGGCCACCCAGTCCTGCTGCGCCGGGTCCCAGCGGACCACGTTGAAGCACAGGTCGGCGCGCCGCCCGCTCGAGCCGCCGCGGTAGCCGAACGTGCCGCCGACGTAGATGTCCGCCGGCGTCTGCGAGTCGTCGACGAGGATGCTCGCGGCCACGACCAGCGGCTTGCCCGGGTCCTCGGGCATGAAGGCCGTGCCCATGACGTGGTAGGCGCCGTCCTTGTCGACGCGGATCACCGGCGCCGGGAGCTTCGCGTCGCCCTCCTCGTAGAGGCCGGTCGCGCCGACGAGGAACACGTCGCCCGTGCGCCCGTCCCAGGCGACGTCGTGGATCGTCCCGCCGCCCGGGGCCGCGTGGCCCGTGACCTTCTTGCCGCGCCAGGTGCCCTCGAGCGGCGCCCAGGTCTTCGCCTGCGGGTCGTAGATCGCCACGCCCTTGAAGGTCGGGTTCGAGCCGTGGACCCACAGCTTGCCGTCGCGGACCTTGAGCCCCTCGGGCGGCGTGTCGAAGCCGGTCCGCTGCGCGCCCTTCTCCCAGCCCAGCTTCTCCCAGCCGCGCTCGGCGTGATAGCTCCACACGTACCAGCGCTCGTTGGGCACGGCCTGCCAGCTGCCGCCGAAGTAGAGCGTGTCGCCCAGCCACGTCATCGCCGAGACGTCGGGCGTGCCCGTGCCGATGTCCATGCCGGTCCTCGCCGTGTGCGCCGGCTGGTCGGGCCGGGCGCGCCGCGGCGGCGCCGGGAACGCGCGCGACCAGCGCTCGTTGCCGGTCGCCCGCGGCCGCGTCTCCAGCGGCGCCGGCGTGCGCGACGGCGCGGCGGCCACCTGCGGCGGCGACTTCACGAAGTCGACCGTCTCGTTCCAGCGGGCGATCGCCCACGACTCGAGCTCGGCCTTCTTCTCGTTCTCGGGGCCGATGTAGCGGAAGTCGCCGACGAACCACACGTCGTCGCCGTCGACGCACATGCGCACCTCGGGGAACACCAGGCTCGAGAGGCCCGAGCCGAGCTGCGCCCAGGTGTTCGTCTTCGGGTCGAACGACATGGCCATGGCGGCCGGCGACCCGTCCTTGAAGCCCTGGAAGAAGCTGGTCGCCTGGTTGCGGCCGCCGAAGGCGCCGGCGAAGTAGAGCTTGCCGTTCCTGCCCCGGGCGATGTTCCAGCACTCGCGGCCCACGCCGCCCTTGCCGGTCGGGTCGGTCCAGCGCTGGTTCGCCTCGTCCCAGCGGGCGACCCCGCGAAGGGTCTGGCCGGTGTCCTTGCCCTCGGAGAAGGCGCCGACGATCCAGATGTCGCGGCCGTTCGGCCCGTGCTCGACGAGGAAGTCCATCACGTGGACCGAGTCGAAGTGCATGAAGTCGGCCGCGCGCTGCAGGACCGACTCGTCCTCCTTGACGCGCTCCCGCGGGAAGGTCGTCCAGCCCTGGCCGAGCTGGTAGGCGGCGAAGCCCGTCGAGTAGCGGGCCGTGCTCCCGCTGACGGCCGGGTTCTGCCCGTCGCCCGCCGTGTAATGGAACTTGCCGCCCACGTAGACGGTCGAGGGCTTCGTCGACGTGTCGACCCACAGCTTGTGGATCACCGGCTTGGCGCCGCCGACGCCGGGCGGGACCGGCTCGTAGCTGTTCGTGTCGAAGTCGAAGCGGTGGATGAACTGGCTGTAGACGCCGCCGATCCCGCCGAACGTGCCGCCGATGTAGAGGTCGTTGGCCTGCGGGTCGAAGGCGAGGGAGAAGATCGAGCCGCCCTCGCTGACGGTGCCGTTGTACTGGAACGACCCGAGCGGCCGCCACTTGTCGGCCGTGGGCTCCTTCGGGTCATAGACGGCCAGGGCGTTGACGCGGTGGTAGCGGGTGCCGCCGGGGTTGTCGAGGCGCGTGAACGAGCCGGCGATGACCAGCCGGCCGTCGGGGAGCCAGATGAAGTCCTGCAGCTTGCCGTCGGGGCCCGCCCCGCCCTGCGCCGAGTGGAACCAGCACACGGGCTCGTAGCCCGCCTCGGGCGACCAGGTCCACAGGTGCCAGTACTCGTTGGGGCGCTGCCTGGTCATGTCCTGGGCGTCGACGCCGACCTCCCAGGCGCCGGCCATCCACAGCTTGCCCTCGTGCCACTTCACCTTCGTGACCGACGGCTTCGTGTGGCCGTCGGACATGCCGGTGCCCGGACCCATCTGGGTCGGGCGGGCGGGCTTCTTGAACTGCCGTGACCAGTGCTCGTCGCCGGCGTGCGCCGTCGTGGCGCACAGGGTCAGGGCTGCGAGCAGGGTCGCGCCGAGCGCGTGGGGCCTCGTCATGGGGGCGCCTCCTCCGAGGGAGGCGAATGCTAGCGATCGGGATCCGGATCACAACCCGGCCCCTCCTCGGGGGGGGGGCTCGTCCCACCCCCAGCGTCCCAGCCTGCGTTGTGGACCTCGCAGCCCGCTGCGCCGAGGAGGTTCCATGGCCCGTTCGCTGCCCACGGTCGCGCTCGATGACGTCCGCGTGGCCTCCCCCTGCAACGCCTCGTGGCAGGCGATGAAGGGCGACGACCGGGTGCGCTTCTGCGGGTCGTGCGAGAAGAACGTCTACGACCTGTCGGCCCTCACGCGCGACGAGGCCGAGGACCTGATCCGCGAGGCCGAGGGCCGGCTGTGCGTGCGGTTCTACCGGCGGCGCGACGGGACGGTCCTCACCCAGGACTGCCCGGTGGGCCTGCGCGCGGTGCGCCGGCGCCTGGCCCTGATCGGCGCCGGCCTGGCCGCGGGCCTGAGCGCCGTGGCCGCGCTCGTGGGCCTGCGCGGCGACGCGGGCCGCGCCGCGACGCCGCCCGGCCGGCACGCGGTCCTGGGCGACATGGAGCTCCCCGAGCGGATGTCGATGGGCCGCGTCTACATCCCGGGCGACGGCGACCGCCCGCTGCCGGTGGCGCCGGTGTCGCCGGTCGACGACGGCGAGATGCACATGGGCGGCATCACCGCGCCGGACCCGGAAGAGCACGACCCGCCGCCGCGCTGAGCGGGGCTGGTATGTTCGGGACGTGACCCCGCTCCTGGCGCTGCTCCTGGGCCTCGCGGCGCTCGCGCTCGGCCCGCTCCTGGCCGGCGTGCTCGCCCGGCGCGAGCGCCTCCGGTCGGCGCTCGACGGGTTCATCCTGTGCATCGTCGTGGGCCTGTGCCTGGCCGTGCTCATGCCCCACGCGCTCTCGGCGCTCGGGCCGGCCGCCGTGCCGCTGGCGCTCGTGGGGTTCGCCGTGCCGCTCCTGGCGGAGCGCTGGCTGGCGCGCCACCGGCCGGGCGAGACGCCGGGCGTGCTCTACGCGGCGCTCGCCGGCCTCCTCCTGCACGAGGCGCTCGACGGGGCCGGCCTGGCCGGCGGTGGGCACGGGCACCACCACGAGGCCACGACGCTGGCGATCCTGTTTCACCGCATCCCGGTGGGCCTGCTGGTGTGGTGGTCGGTCGAGCCCCTGCTCGGGCGCCGCGCCACGTGGGGGGTGCTCGCGCTCATGGGCGCCGCCACGGTCGCCGGCTTCGCCCTGGCCCACGAGGTCGAGGAGCACCTGTCCGGGGGCTTCGCCGGCGTCGTCAACGCGCTCCTCGCGGGGGCGCTCCTCCACGTCGTGTTCGACCACGCGCCCGAGTGCGCCCCGGCCGAGGGCGGTCCGACGGCGTCGGCCCTGGGCGGCCTCCTCGGTCTGGCCTGCTGGGCCGCGCTGCCGATCGAGGCCTCGCCCGCCGCGCGGGCGGCCGCGGCGGCGTTCACCGGGCTGCTCCTCGACGCCAGCCCGGCCCTGCTCCTCGGCTTCCTGGGCGCGGGCCTGCTCACGCTCGTGCCCGGCGGCGCGCTGACGCGGCTCATGAGCGGGACCACCATCTTCGGCAGCGCCGTGCGCGGCACGGTCTTCGGGCTCCCGCTGCCCGTGTGCTCCTGCGGGGTGGTGCCGGTCTACCGCGGGCTCGTCCACAAGGGCGTCCCGCCGGCGGCGGCGATCGCCTTCCTCGTGGCGACGCCCGAGCTGGGGATCGACGCCGTCATGGTCTCCGTGCCGCTGCTGGGGGTCGAGCTGACCCTGGCCCGCCTGGCGGCGGCCCTGATCGTGGCGCTGGCGGCCGGCGTCGTCGCGGGGCTCCTCGCCGGGAACGGGCAGGCGGCGGCGCCGGCCGCGGCCGAGCCCGCCGACGCCGGGCGGCCGTCCGTGCGCGAGGCCCTGCGCTACGGGTTCGTCGAGTCGGTCGACGAGCTCGGGCCCTGGATCCTGGCCGGCCTCCTCGTCGCGGGCGCGCTCGAGCCGGTCCTGCGGCCCGAGTGGCTCTCGGCCGTGCCGCCGGCCGGGCAGGTGCCGCTGGCGGCCCTCATCGGCGCGCCGATCTACGTGTGCGCCTCGGCGGCCACGCCCGTGGCCGCCATGCTCCTGGCCAAGGGGCTGAGCCCGGGCGCCGTGATCGCGTTCCTGCTCACCGGGCCCGCGACCAACGTGACCACCTGGGGCGCCCTCCGCGGCAGCCACGGGCGCCGCGCCGCCGGGGTGATCGTGGCCACGGTCGTCGTCTCCTGCGTGGCCGTGGGCCTGACGATCGACGGCCTGGGCGTGGCCTCGGCCGCCGCCGCGGCCGCCGGCCCGAGCCACGACCACGGCCCCCTCTCCCATCTCGCCGCCGGCGCGTTCGCGCTCCTGGCCCTGGCCTCCTTCCTGCGCCTCGGCCCGCGCGGCTTCCTCGCGCGGCTTGGGCTCGTGCACCGCCACGGGCACGGGCCGACCGATCCGTGCGGCGACGAGCCCGGGCATGACCACGGGCACGACGGCCACGGGCACGACGGTCACGGGCACGACCACGCGCACGACCACGCGCACGACCATGGGCATGAGCAGCACGACGAGGCCCCCGGCGACGGCTGCTGCGACCGCCCTCGCCCGGGTTGACGGCCACCCCGGGGGGCGGCCATGCTCTGGACGTGTTCCCCCTGCTGTGGCTCGCCCTGGTCGGCTTCCTCTTCGGCGCCTTCTCGGGCGAGGTGACCCGCGCGTACCGTCCCCTCTTCATGGCCGCCGCCGTCGCCTGCGGCGCAGGGATCCTGGCCGTGTTCTGGCGGTGGTACCGCCACCCGAACGGCATCTTCGACTGGACGCAGGGGGGCGTCGTCGCCGTCACCCGCGCCGACGAGCAGATGCTCACCTGGGTGGACTGGGCGATCTTCCTCACGCGGCGCGGCGCGGTCCATCGCGAGGGGGGCTGGGTGCGCCTCGAGCGGCGGCTCCTCTTCGGCCTCGTCCCGCTCGGGTCGGTGGTCCGGCCGCTCGCGGACTTCTACCGCGTGGAGGTCTCGGTCTCCGAGCACCGCGGTCGCCGCCGCCGCCGCGGGCTCTCGTTGTTCGACGACCACGACGAGGTGAGCGGCTACACGCACGCGGTGTCGCTCGTCGACCGCAAGGGCGACCGGCTGTGCGTGCTCGACCTGACGACCGGCGTCGACGACGGCGGCGGCGGCCACTTCATAGGGCGGCTGCGCGGGCTCCTCGAGGAGGTCGTCGGCGTGCCCGGCCTCGGCGCCCGCGGCATGCCGTTCGCCGTGCGCTCAGCAGTGGACCCGGCGCCGCCGGCCGCCCCCGCGCCGTCACCCGGGAAGGTGGACGACTTCGAGGCCTGGCGGGCCCGGCGCGAGGCGCGCGAGGGCGGGTAGGTCGTCCATCCTGCGCCATCCTGCGCCCCCCCCGGCCTTGACGGGGGCGCCCGCGTCCGGGTCAATGCTCCTCCATGGACGACCGCGTCGGGTGCCCCTACTGCGGCGAGGACATCCCGAGCATCGCTCGCAAGTGCAGGCACTGCGGCGAGTTCATCGACCCGGCCGCGACCCCTGGCGCGGCGGAGGCGCTGCCGCACCTCGCGCTGGGCGCGTTCGTGGGGGTCGTCCTCCTGGCGCTCCTGTGCGTCGTCGGGTCGATCGTGGCGGCGACCGCCACGCCGAACCTCCTGCGCGCCGAGAAGGCCCGCAACGAGGCCGCGGCCGTCGCCGCCCTGCGGGCCGTCGTCGCCGCGCAGGAGGCCTTCCGGGCGGCCGACCCCGATCGCAACGGCGTGGCCGACTACGGCGACCTCGCCCAGCTCGGCACGGCGCACCTGCTCGACCCCGGCCTCGTGACCGGGATCCACGAGGGCTACCAGCTCGAGGTGGCCGCCTCCCGCCTCGACCCGGAGCGGCGCTGGATCGCCGTCGCCAGCCCCCTGACGCCCGGCCACACGGGCGACCGCTACTTCGCCGTGAACCAGGCCGGCGCCGTCCACGCGCGCACGTCCCGCCCCTTCCCGCTCGACGTCCTGAACTGCGAGCTCCCCGGCGACGCCCGGCCCGTCGGACCCTGACGCCACGCGGCCGCCCACTCCGGCCAGAACCAAATCAAGGACCCACCACGGAGGACACGGAGGACTCGGAGAAGACCCCCTCGGAGGTCACCCTCCTGCAACTCTTCTCCGTGCCCTCCGTGTCCTCCGGTGCGCCAGGCGAAGCTTGCCCAGTCTCGTGGGATGAAAGGAGCCCACCATGTGAATTGCTCGTTCGGCATGTAGGGGACGAGGCGGCGTGGTACGGGTAACCGGCGCGTCGAAGCCCTCGGCTCCGAAGACGTGAGCCGCAATGCGAAAGCGTGAACCCGGTTCAGCCTCGAGAAACCAATCGCGGGTAAGGCCAAGCCGTCGGAGAGGTGGAAGCCTGTCACCCGTCGGGGAAGAAACGAGCGGGAGCACCTGACGGGCCCGCCGGGGTGAGAGGGGGCGGCGCGCGTTGAACGACTGGTCAGGAACCTGGGAGGCCCGGCGTGTGGGACGGAACCCAACGGCGATCGGGAAGACATAACCGAGGCCGGCACGTCCGGGAGTCGGCGGGGTCGTAGTAGCGGTGAAGCGGGTAATGACCGTGGAGCGAAGGACCCCACTGGACAGCACGCGGCTGCAAGAAGACGAGGGAACCGCTTGAGTCCCGAGGACTCCACTACGGAACAACCGGAAGACCACGACGTGACCCCGGAAACGGGCGAGCGGCGACGGCTTCCGGAGAAGCTCGCTCGTCTGAGGCAGAAGCTCGGCCAAAAGGCCAAGCAGGAGCCAAGATTTCGGTTCTATGCGCTCTATGACCGGATCTATCGATCCGACACGCTTGAGGCGGCATGGGCCCAGGTGCGCTCGAACAAGGGCGCCCCGGGAGTCGACGGGATCTCGATCCACCAAATCGAGAACTCGGCGGGAGGCGTGCAGCGCTTCTTGGAGGTGATCCAGGAAGAACTGCGCGCGCGGACCTATCGGCCTCAGGCGGTACGACGCGTCTACATCCCGAAGGCGAACGGGAAGCAACGCCCGCTGGGGATCCCGACCGTAAAGGACCGGGTGATCCAGATGGCGACGCTTCTGATCCTGGAGCCCATCTTCGAGGCGGACTTCCTGCCGTGTTCGTACGGCTTCCGCCCCGGACGACGGGCGCACCAGGCGATCGACGAAATCCGCGACCACCTGAACGCGGGGTTCTCCGAGGTGTATGACGCGGACCTGAAGGGCTACTTCGACACGATCCCCCACGACAAACTGATGGCGGGGCTGGAAATGCGGATCTCGGACGGGTCGGTGCTCAAGCTGATCCGGATGTGGCTGCAGGCTCCGGTCGTGGAGAACGACGAGGACGGACGACCAAAGGTCACGCGCCCTCGACAAGGAACGCCTCAAGGAGGGGTGATCTCACCGCTCCTGGCGAACTCCTTCCTTCACTGGTTCGACCTGGCATTCCACCTGCCGAGCGGTCCGCACGAGTGGGCCAATGCCCGTCTCGTGAGGTACGCGGACGACTTCGTCGTCCTGGCGCGATACCAGGGTGTCAGGCTGACCCGGTGGATCGAATCGTTCCTCGAAGCCCGAATGGGGCTCACGATCAACCGCGAGAAGACGTCTACGGCAAAGCTGAAAGAGGGAGATCGACTGGACTTCCTCGGCTTCACGTTCTGGCGCGCCCCCGACCTTCACGGCCGGGGACACCGCTACCTGCGCGTGGAGCCGTCGAAGAAGGCACTCGCTCGCGAGCGTGACAAGCTCCGCGACCTCACGAGCAAGAGCGTGTGCTTCCTGCCGGTGCCGGCACTGATCCGCAAGATCAACCGTCATCTCAGGGGCTGGGCGAACTACTTCGACCACGGTCATGCCCGACAGGCGCTCAGGGAGATCAACAGCTTCGTACGTGAGCGCGTCACGCGCCATCTGCGGCGACGGAGTCAGCGGCCCTACGTTCCCCCGAAGGGCGTCAGCTACTACCGGCACCTGGCGAACATGGGTCTCATCTACCTGTGACGCTGAACCTGCGTATGCCTGCGGCTTAAAGGCTGTCCGGGGAACGCCGGATGCGGGAAATCTGCACGTCCGGTGTGGCGAGGGGGGAGGGCGAGCGCCGCTCGTCCTCCCCTACTCGACTGGTCCTCTCTGCTGGGCAGAGCGAGGTCTCGCCGAGGAGGAGGCGTACTCGTCAGGCGACGGGGTCCGCAGGACCACCGCCCTCGATCGGAGCCACACGCGAGGCGAGGCCGCGGAGGACGAGGCGGGGCGGCGCGCGCGCGGCTGATATCGATCTGCCGATCCTATCAGCCGCGCGCGCGTCGCCCCGCCCGGCATCCGCGGCCGCAGCCGTCGATCACACATCTGCCGCGCGCGCGGCTGTTATCGATCTGCCGATCCTATCAGCCGCGCGCGCGCCGCCACGGCCGGCATCCGCGGACGCAGCCGTCGATCACACATCCGGCCGCAGCCGTCGAGATCTCATCAAGGATCGCGGCCGACGATGGCCTTGTAGAGGCGCGCCGCGACTTGCCGCACGCCGGCGTCCGCGTCGGAGCGCGCGATCTCGCGGAAGGTGGCCACGCCGGAGCTCAGGTTCGCGCCCCCGCCCTGCAGCTCGGCGCACAGGTCGATGGCCTTGCGCCGCACCTGCGCGTCGGGGTCCTTGAGGGCCTCGAGCAGGGCCGGGAGCCCCCCGGCGTTCTGGACCGCCCCCAGGGCCACGACCGCGTAGTAGCGCTCGCCGACGGGCAGGGTGGGGGCGAGGTGCTCGCGCAGCTTCGCCACGCACGCGGCGACGGGCAGGCGCGCCAGCGCGCGGCGCACCTCGTCGACGAACGCCTGCTCGGGCGGGGGGTCGCGCCGGCTGAGGGCCAGCGCCAGCGGCCAGGCCGCCTCGGCGTTGCCCACCTGCGCCAGCCCGCGCGCGGCGCGCAGGCGCACGCGGAGCGCCGCGTCGCGCAGGCCCAGGCGCGCGACGCGGTCGACGGCGGCCGGCGTGCCGGCGCCCACGAGGAGCTCGACCGCGAGCAGGCGCACCTCCTCGTCCTCGGCGCGCAGGAGCGGCGCGACGCTGTCGGGGTTCTCGACCACGAACTCGGTGAGCTGCTGCCGCCCCTCGCCCCGGGCCCACTCGATCCCCTTGCCTTGCACGAGCCGCGCCGCCGCGTCGGGCGGCGCGATGCCGGTGCGGAGCATGGCGCGCAGCACGGGGAACTCGGCCGTGTCGCGGGCCAGGTAGGCGCCGAGCGCCTCCGAGCGGCGCTTCGCCGCCGCGTCGTCGCCGGGCGTCGGCTGCCCCAGGAGGTCGACCAGCGCGTAGAACACCGACCCCTTGGCCCAGCGCAGCGCGGCGATGAGCGCCTCCTCGCCGGGCTCCTTCGTGCGCAGGCTGGCGATCAGGTCGACCGCCACGCGGTCGAGCGCGTCCTCGTGCCGCCCGTGCTCGACGACCGCCCGCAAGAGGCGCATGCGCGTGGCGTCGTCGGCGTTCAGGCCCTGGTCCACCCAGACGCCGTACGCCCGCGCGCGGACCTCCACGGTGCGGTGCCCCGCCGCGACCTCGATGAGCGCCGGGACCTTGTCGCCGACGCCGTTCAGCGCCCGGCTGATGTAGGCCCGATGCAGCTCCGGGTCCGGCAGGGGGTCCTCGAGCTCGGCGACGAGGAGCGCCTGGCCCTCGAGGGTCTGGCGCTCGGCGATCCGCGGGTCGAGCTGGTCCGTCGGCGGCTGCGAGATCAGGCCGCTGGTGAGGCCCTTGAGCTGCTCGACGAGCCCCCGCCCGCCCAGGAACGGGTCGATGAACGCCGTGTAGACCGCGTAGCCGCCGCCGCCGAGCAGCGCCAGCAGGAGCCCGCCGCGGAACGCGCGGTAGCCCAGGCTGCGGCGGCCGACCGTCATGTCGACCCGGTCGGCCTTCTCGTTGTCGACGCGGTAGACCGCCATCTGCAGGGCCGTGCGCGACATGCCGCCGCGCGGCGTCAGCTCCGGGTTGGCCTGGGCGCCGCGCGCCGGCGTCGGCTCGGGCTCGGGCTCGGCGCCGCGGGCCGCGTACTCGTCCAGCTCCTCGAAGCGTCGCGTGGGCTGGAGCCCGCTCGGCCGGCGCGGGGGCGGCGGCGGGTCGGCCGCCTCCCCGTCCGGGCCGTCGGCGTGGTCCATGAAGCGCGTCGTCGTCCGCACGTGCGCGACGTTGAGCGAGCGCGTGCTCGGGTCGGCGGCGTCGGCGCGCCCCGCGAAGGCGCGCGTCGGGGGGTCGGCCGCCTCGCTCCGGCCCGGCGCCGGGCCGTCGTCGGCCTCGCCCTCGACGAGCGACTCCCACGACGTCTCGCCCTCCGCCACGCGCTCGAGCTGCGGCCCGTCGCGCCCGGCGGCCTCGAGCGCCAGGGCCACGAGCAGGTGCAGCTGGTTCGGGCTGGGGTCGCGGCTGGGCGAGGTCCACGTCGTGGCGACGAGCAGCGCGCGCTGCGCCTCGTGGTAGGCGAAGCACACGCCCGCGCGCCGCTGGTTCAGCCAGTCCATCGCCCGCGACAGGTCGGGCGAGAAGTCGTCGACCGGGTAGCAGATCGTGCGCTCGAGCCGCACGACGCGCTCGTTCTCGTCGACGCGCACGACCATCTTCTGGCCGTCGACCCCGTCGCTGACGACCAGGCCGGCGCGGTCGCCCTCGACCGTCAGGCCGAGCGCCTCGAGCCCCTTCGTCACCGCGGCCCTGAGCGAGCTCACCTGGTCGGCCTCACTTCAGCGCCCGCAGGGCGTCCTTGACGTTGCGCCATGAGGCGCCCTCCTGGCAGCGGCGCAGCGGGTCGGCGAAGACGGCCTTCTGCGCGCACAGCCCCGTGAGCGCCTGCCGCAGCTCGCGCGGATGGATCGCCGGGCCGCCGCCGGTGCTCGGGAGCAGGTCGTGGCGGACGTGGATCCCGCGCCCCCGACCCTGGGCCAGATCGCCCACGTAGAAGCGGAACGTGGAGAGCTCGAGCGCCAGGTAGTTGATCGCCATGCGCAGCTCCTCGTGGACCTCGCCCGCCACCTCGCCCAGGAGCCCCTCGGCGCAGCACACCCCCAGGCGGTCGTGGAAGAAGAAGCGCACGGCGATGGCCTGATACGACGGGCTCGGGGTGTACTCCACCCACAGGTCGCGGCGGCCGTCCTCCTTGAACGGCACCTTGAGCTCCTTGAGGGCGGCGCGCAGGTCGTTGGCGACGCGCGCCGCATCGCCCGCGTGGGCCGAGACATCCGGGACGAAGCTCACCGGCGGGCACCTCGCTGCGCCGTCAGCCTACTGCCGCGCGCCCCACGGCGCCACCGCAGCGACCGCAGCGACCTCAGGGATTCCCCTAGGCCCTCCGCGCCGCGCGTCAGGCCGCGGCCTCGCCGCCAGGGTCGGCCTGGCGGCGCTCCTTCTTGCGCTTCTCGTGCCGCTCGCGAGCCTTCTTCGACGGCTCGCCGTGCTGCGCGGCGATCGACCGCAGGGCGTCACCCAGGCGCCCCAGGCAACGGGGCTTGCCGAGCACCTCCATGCTCTCGAACAGGGGCGGCGTGGCCGTCTTGCCCGTGACCGCGGCGCGCAGGAGCGCGAACAGGTCGCGGCTCTTCCAGCCCGTCTCGCGCGGGGTGGCCAGCGTCCGGCCGGCCTCCTCCAGGCCGGCAGCCGTCCACGGCTCGACCTTGTCCAGCGCGTCGAGGACGTCCGCGAGCACGAGCCAGGCCTCCTCGGCGGCCGCCTTTGCCGCGTCGGCCGGCGTCTGCTCGCCCTCGGGCTTCCTCGCGGGCACGAGCAGGTCGGGGCGCTGGACGACATCGCCGAGGAAGAAGTCGGCCATGCCCAGGAAGCCGCCGAGGGTCTCCGTGCGCTTGTGCACCAGGTCCGCGACCGCGCGCAGGCGGCGCTCGTCGCCGAACAGGTAGGCCTTGACCTGGGCCAGGTACTCGTCCGAGGAGAGCAGGCGCTGGTGGTGCGCGTTGATGTACTTCAGCTTGTCGAGGTCGAACACGGGGCCGCCCAGGCGGATGTCCTCGAGCTTGAAGGCGGCGAGCATGTCGCCCAGGCCGAAGACCTCCTTCTGCGTCCCGTCCGCCTCGCGCGGGCCGCCCCAGCCCATGAGGCCGAGGAAGTTGAGCATGCCCTGCGGCAGGTAGCCGGCCTCGCGGTAGTAGAGGATCGACGTCGGGTTCTTGCGCTTGCTGATCTTGGTCTTGTTCTTGTCGTCGTTGCGCAGGAGCGGCATGTGGCAGAGGACCGGGACCTCGAAGCCCAGCGCGTCGAACAGGACCTTGTGGATCGGCGCCGACGAGATCCACTCCTCGGCGCGGATGATGTGGGTGATCTCCATCAGGTGGTCGTCGACGCACGACGCCAGGTGGTAGGTGGGGAAGCCGTCCTGCTTGAGGAGCACCTGGTCCTGCAGGTCGGCGTTGGGCGTGGTGATCGGGCCGCGCAGGAGGTCGTGGACGACGGTCTCGCCCGTGGTCGGCATGGCCAGGCGCACGACCGACGGCTCGCCCGCGGCCAGGCGGGCGGCGACCTCGCCCGCCGGCAGCTCGCGGCAGGCGCGGTCGTAGCGGGTCGTCTCCTTGCGCGCCTCCTGCGCCTTGCGCACCTCCGCCAGGCGCTGCTCGCTGCAGAAGCAGCGGTAGGCCTTGCCCGCCGCGACCAGCCGGTCGGCGTGCTCGCGGTAGAGCGCCGAGCGCTCGCTCTGCCGGTAGGGCCCGCGCGGGCCGCCCTTGTCGGGCCCCTCGTCCCACTCGAGGCCGAGCCAGCGGAGGGCGGCGAAGATCGCGTCCTCGGAGCCGGCGCGGTAGCGCGCGCGGTCGGTGTCGTCGATGCGCAGGACGAACTGCCCGCCCGCCTGGCGGGCGACGACCATGTTCACGAGGCCCATGTAGGCGGTGCCCACGTGCGGGTCGCCGGTGGGGCTGGGGGCGATGCGGGTGCGGACGGGCCGGTCGGCCATGGAGCTCTCCTGGAGGCAGGGGCCCTACGGTATACGGCGCGCGGGGTCTGTCGAGGGCGGGCCGCCTCACCGCCCCGGCATGACGCCCTGCCTCGCGCCCACGAGCCGCCCGTCCGCCCACCGCACCTGGCTCACCGACCCCGCCGGCACCTCGTGCGCCGCCCAGCGCGCGGGCGTGGGCGTGTCGGCCGCGGCGCCGAGCAGGCCGGCGACGATGTCGCCGTGCGTGACGACGACGATCCGCCCGTGCGCGCGCGCGAGCGCCCCGAGCGCGGAGAGCGCCCGGGCGCAGCCGTCCTCCAGCGCCTCGCCGCCCTCGGGCCGCAGGTCCTCGCCCGCCGCCCAGCCGGCCGTCCGCGCGTCCCAGCCCACGTCGCCGCGGAGCATGGCGAAGGCCTCCGTCGCGACCGCCGCGACGCCGCAGGCGCGGGCGATCGCCGCCGCCGTCGCGCGCGTGCGGCCCGTGTCCGAGCACACGACGACGTCCGCGCCGCCCTCGCCCACCACCCAGCGCGCGAGCGCCTCGGCCTGCGCCACGCCCGCCGGCGTCAGCGCGTCGGGGTCGGCGCCGGCCGGCGGGTCGGCGACGTTCTTCCACGCCTCGGCGTGGCGCACCAGGTAGACGACGACCCCGGCCTTCGATGCGGCGTCGTGGGGCGCTGCGTCGGAGGGCGCGGCGTCGGGCGCGCGGTCGCAGCCGGCGACCGCGACGAGCACTCCGAGCGTCAAGGCCGACGTCACGCGCGCGATCATTCGAGCCTCCCGGGGCGCCAGTATGCACCTCCCCTCCGGACTTGCCTTGCGCCGGCCGGCGGACACAATGCGACGACCCGAGCCGATGCCCTACTTCGAGATCCAGCTAACGCCCAAGCTCCAGCGGGTCTACGACATCGTGCCGGACACGGTGATCGGGCGCGGGCCGCAGTGCCAGATCCAGCTCCTGTCGCGCGCCGTGTCGCGGCGCCACGCCCGCGTCGAGTTCGGCGACCAGGGCGAGGCGATCATCTCCGACCTCGGCACGAAGAACGGCATCAAGCTGAACGGCCAGCGCATCCAGGGCGCGGCCGTGATCGGCGAGGGCGACGTGCTCGTCGTCGGCGACGTGTCGATGGTCTTCCGCGCCGCGGGCCGCCTGTCGGTCGCGGCCGACGCCCTCGACTTCCGCGACCGCCCGCCGGCGCGCGAGGACCTGCCGCGCGCGCTCATGGCCCAGGCGTCGTTCCTCATCCGCGCCGACGCCGGGCAGATCGCGACCTTCCAGCAGACGATCGCCCGCGCTCGCATCGAGCGGCTCGAGTTCGACGAGACGACCCGCTTCAAGCTGCAGATCGCCCTCAAGGAGGCGCTCGACAACGCCCGCGCCCACGGCTCGCGCGGCGACCGCGCGCGCACGATCTGCGTCACCTTCAGCGAGGACCCCGAGGAGTTCCTCATGCAGGTGAAGGACGAGGGGCCCGGCTACGACTTCGAGCAGCGCCTCGCCGGCGCGGTCGAGGTCGACGCCCTGGAGGCGATCCGCAACCGGCCCGCCCTGGGCGCCGGCCTCGGCCTGCGGATCATCCTCAACTGCATCGACCGGCTGCAGTTCGAGGGGCGCGGCGCGGCGATCACCATGGGCAAGTTCAAGGAGGGGGGGCAGATCTTCGTCATCTCCGACGAGAGCGACCTCGGCGCCACCGGCGACGCCGACCCCATGGCGATCACCTCCGACGACGAGGACGACGGCGCGGGCGAGGTGTTCGGGCTGCCCCAGCCCGGCCCCTTCCTGGACGAGGACTCCGAAGACGGTCCGCTGCGCCTGCGATGACGGCGGCGCGGCGCGGGCGAGCGGGGCCTCTGGCGGCGACGGCGGCCCTGCTGGCCGGCTGCGCCGCGCCGGGCACCGACCTCGAGGCCCTGCCCTTCTACCGCGAGGACCGCACCACGCCCGGGATCGTGCGGGTCGACGTCCCGGCGGCGCTCCTCTCCTACGACGCCTTCGAGGCCGACGCCGTTGCGCCCGTGGTCTCCTACGTCGTGCCGGACGGCAAGCCGCCGCCGGACGAGGACTTCAGCATCCTGCGCTTCCCCTGGCCGTTCGGCTCCTGGGTGCGCGACGGCGACCGGCGCTACTACATGCTCACGGCGTTCTTCGGCGCCGAGGGCTTCGGGTCGCCCGGCCCCATCGGGCGGCGCCTGTCGACCGAGTCGGCCGTGCGCGCGCAGCCCTTGACCGTGGGCGTGGCCGACGCCGCCAGGGGCGGCATCGGCTCGCTGCCGCTCACCTTCTTCCACACGCGCGTCGACCACGACGACATCCCCGACGTGCCGACGACCGACGAGGACGTCGACACCGGGATCCTGCCCCTGTTCGCCACGGGCGGCGGCAGCGGCGACAAGCACGACTACCTGGCGATCGCCCCCTTCGGGGGCACGACGCGCGGGATCCTCGGCAAGGACAAGATCACCTGGTACGGCTTCCCCTACCCCGTCTACGCCCGGGTCGAGGACCGCGCCTACACGTCGCACCACGTGCTCTGGCCGTTCATCAACTGGCTCGAGGGGCCGAACAACCGGGGCCTGCGCATCCTGCCCTTCTACGCCCACTACGAGCGCACCGGCTTCCGCGGCGACCCCATCTACGAGCGCACCTGGCTCATGTGGCCCCTGCTCACCTGGCAGAAGGAGCAGTACCCCGGCGAGGCGCCGACCCGGACCTTCTTCGCCTTCCCCTTCTACGGCCACATCCGCGGGCCGACCGTCGACTCCGTCTCCGTGCTCTTCCCCTTCTTCCGCTACGAGGAGCGCAAGTTCCCTGACACCTGGGAGCTGCGGGCGCCGTTCCCGTTCGTGCAGATCGGCGGCGGTCCGGGCCGCTTCAAGGCCGACTTCTGGCCGCTCTTCGGCTGGAAGCACCGCCCCGGCTTCGACCGGCAGTTCGCCATCTGGCCGCTGTTCCGGCGCGAGGCGCTCGACTACGACCGCGCGAGGTTCGACGGCCTCTGGGCGCTGCCGTTGTTCTGGAGCACGCGCTGGCAGTACCACGAGACCGGGCTCGAGCAGCGACGGGTGCGCGTCTTCCCGCTCCTGCACTACCGCGCCCTGCCCGGCGGGACGGTCGACGTCGCCGCGCTGTCGCCCTGGTGGTGGGACGACGTCGGGTTCGAGCGCACGATCGGCTCGTTCCTGCGCCTCTACCGCTACCACCGCGACCCCGACGGCGGCGTGGAGCACCAGGCGCTCCTGGGCCTCTTCTCCTGGCGCGACCTGCCGCCGCTCGAGCGCGTCGACCGCCCGGCGTACTGGCGCCTCTCGCTCCTGTTCGGCATGTTCCACCTGCGCTCGCTCGGGGGCGAGCGCGGCCTGCGGCTCTTCTGGCTGCCCGAGCTCACCTGGGGCGAGCGCGGCCACGTGAGCCCGGGCCTGGCCGGGAGGGGGAGCCCGTGAGCATGCTCGCCGTGAGGGCCCGCGCGGGCCTCTCCGCCGTCGGCGGCTACCTCATCGACCGCACGCTCCACTCGGGCTACGCGCTCATCCTCGGCTGGCGGGCCCTGCGCTGGCTGCGCAGCCCCGCGCAGCTGTGGAAGCGCCGGCACATGATCCTCCGGCAGATGTTCGTCGCCGGGGTGCAGAGCCTGCCGGTCACGCTCGTCGTCGGCCTGTTCATCGGCTTCCTCCTCGCCTACTCGGCGGGCATCGAGCTGGCCCGCTACGGCCAGCAGGCCGTCGTCGGTCAGCTCGTCGCGGCGGCCGTCGTGCGCGAGTTCGGCCCGTTCATGACCGGCCTCATCCTGGCCGCGAACGTCGGCAGCTCCATGGCGGCCGAGCTGGGGACGATGAAGGTCTCGGAGGAGATCGACGCCCTCGAGGTCATGTCGATCGACCCGGCGCGCTTCCTCGTCCTGCCGCGGACGATCGCCATGGCGGTCATGACGCCGGTGCTCACGGTCTTCAACGACGCCGTGGCCATCGTCGGCGGCGGGATCATCGCCAACACGCAGCTCCAGCTCACGTGGGGCAAGTACTACCAGAACGTGCTCGAGGGGCTGACGGTCAAGGCGATCTACACCGGCCTGACGAAGGCGGTCGTGTTCGGCCTGATCATCGCGATCGTGAGCTGCGCCGAGGGGCTGCGCACCGAGGGCGGCGCCGTGGGCGTCGGCCGGGCCACGCGGACGTCGGTCATCCGCTGCTACGTGCTCATCCTCGTCTTCGGCTACTTCGGCACGGTGATCTTCTACGGGCGGGCCGTGTGAGCCAGGAGCCGCTGCCCACCCCCGACGCGGCCGCCGCCGCCGAGCCGGCCCTGGCCCCGCCCGCGCCGGCGCCAGCCCGCCGCCGGCGGCGGCGGCCCCCCGGAAGGCGCCGGCCCCGGGCGCCGGCGACGAGCGCCGGGCCATGGTCATCCTCGAGGGCGTGCACAAGGCCTTCGGCCAGCGGCAGGTGATCCGCGGCATCGACCTCGAGGTCCTCGAGGGCGAGACGATCTGCATCATCGGCGGCTCGGGCACGGGCAAGAGCGTCACGCTCAAGCACATCATGCGGCTCGTCGACCCCGACCGCGGCCGGATCTGGCTCGACGGGCAGGACATCACCGACGTCACGGGCGACGCGCTCGAGCGGGCCCGCAGCAAGCTCGGCGTGAACTTCCAGTTCGGCGCGCTCCTCAACTGGCTGACCGTGTTCGAGAACGTGGCCTTGCCGCTGCGCGAGAACACGGCCATGAAGGAGGCGGACATCGAGCGGCGCGTCATGTCCAAGCTCGAGCTGCTGAACATCCCGCACGCGCGCGACCAGTACCCCGACCAGATCTCGGGCGGCATGCGCAAGCGCGCCGGGCTGGCCCGCGCCGTCGCCATGGAGGAGTCGGTCAAGGTCATCCTCTACGACGAGCCGACGTCGGGCCTCGACCCGATCTCCACGGCCATGGTCGACGAGATGATCATCGAGCTGAAGGCGCGGCTCGGGCTGACGCAGATCGTCGTCACGCACGACATGGTCTCGGCCTACCGCATCGCCGACCGGATCGCCGTCCTCCACGAGGGCAAGGTGGCCCAGTACGGCACGCCGCGCGAGATCCAGGAGTCCACGGTCCCGTACGTGCAGCAGTTCGTCACGGGGCTCACGGCCCCGCCGACGGGGCGGGAGGGGGGAGCACGATGAAGAAGGCGCAGCTCGCCGAGGTGGTCGTCGGCCTGGTGTTCGTCGCGGCCGTGTCGCTCCTCGGCATCTACACGATCGTGATCACCGGCGTGGCCCTCGGCACGCCCAAGCTCTACAAGGTCGTCTTCGCCGAGGTCTTCGGCCTGCGCGAGGGCGACGCCGTGCGCATCGAGGGCTTCGAGGTGGGGCAGGTGCGCGAGCTCCGACCGCTCGAGGACAGCCAGATCCTGGCCGTGATCGAGGTGCGCGGGGAGGTCGACATCTACCGCGTCGGCTCCGAGGTCAGCGTCGTGCCCTTCTCGCCGCTGGGCGGGCGTGTGGTCGAGATCAAGCGCGGCAAGGCGGCGCCGGGCGTCGAGCCCTACTCCTTCTTCGGCAGCCGCGACGACGCGGTCTCGCGCGAGGAGGCCGACATCATCCAGGGCCACGCCGTGGGCGAGCTGCTGCAGACGCTCAACCGGCTCGTCGACGAGAACCGCGAGAGCGTGCGCCAGATCGTGGGCAACCTGGAGCGCGTGTCCGCGCAGCTCAACCGATCGGACAACATCCTCGGCTACCTGATCAACTCGCAGGTCGGCCAGCAGCGGCTCGAGGGCGTCGTCAACGGCATGAGCTCGTCCGCGGACCGCCTCGACCGGATCCTCACCCGCGTGGAGGAGGGGCAGGGCGTGATCGGCGGCCTCGTCACCCCGGGCTCGCGCCTGGGCGAGGACGTCGAGGGGGCCATGCACTCGGCCCGCTCGGCCTTCGACAGCGCGTCGGCGATCCTGGCCCGCGCCGACGAGGGGCGCAGCGCGGTCGGCGTCCTCGTGAGCGACCGGCCCGACGTGACCGAGGCCACGCGCGGGATCGTCACCGACGTGAAGGAGATCACCGGCCGCGTGGCCGAGGGGCGGGGCACGATCGGCAAGCTGGTCCACGACGACCGCCTCTACGAGGGGGCGGCGTCGACGGCCGAGAACCTGTCGACGATCACCGAGCGCATGCAGAACGGGCAGGGCGTCCTGGGCGTCCTCTCCGACGACCGCGCCGGCGAGGACGTGCGCGCGATCCTGCGCCACGGCGCCTCGATCGCCGGCGCCATCGACGACCCGGAGGCGGGGGCGCTGGGCCTGATCATCCACGACGACGTGCTGCGGGGCCGGATCTCGCGCATCGTCGAGGAGATGGAGCGGCTCGTGGTCGAGTTCCGCGACTCGCTCGAGGACGCGCGCGAGCAGGCCCCCGTCAACGCCTTCATCGGCGCCGTGTTCGCGGCGTTCTGACGTGGCCACGCCGATCGTCACCTGGCCGCGCCGCGCGGGCGTGGCCCTCTCGATCGCCGGGGGACTGGGCCTGCTCCTCTACTACACGGCGCTCCTCTACCGCGAGGAGCTCCGCGACTGGCGCGAGGTCCAGGCGCTGTTCCAGCAGGTCGGCGGCCTGCGCAAGGGCGACGACGTCGTCCTCGGCGGGACGCGCGTCGGGCGCGTCGCCGCGATCGACCTGATCCAGGACCAGCAGCTCGTCACCTTCGAGATCTTCCCCGAGGTCGTCCTGCGCCAGGGCGCCGAGGCCGAGGTCGTGGCCACGAGCGCGCTCGGGTTCGTCGAGGTGCGCCTCGATCCGGGCCCCGCCGACGACCCGCCGCTCGCGCCGGGCGAGCGCATCGCCGGGAGCGTGGCCGCGGGCCTGGCCCAGGGGGCCACGTTCCCCGGCCGGCGGCGCCTCATCGCCGAGGGCCTGCGCGAGGTCGCGGCCGCGACCGAGGCGATCCGCGACCCGGAGTCGGGCCTGGTCGGCAACCTCCTGTTCGACCCCGCCCGCGCGCTGTCGCTGCACGAGGGTCTGGGGCGCGTGGCCGACCTGTGGGCGGGGATCGACGCCGGGCTGGCGGAGGTCGAGGCCGGCCGCGGCCCCGGCGCCGGGCTCGACCCGGCCAGCCTCGACGCGGTCGCCAACACGGTCGACGGCCTGCGGCAGACGCTCGGCGGCGTGGCCCGCTCGCTGCGCGACGTCCAGCGCGGCGAGGGCAACGCAGGGCGCGTCCTGGCCGACCCGACGCAGGCCGCCGACACGCGCCAGACGCTGGTCGGCCTGGGCGAGCGGCTCGGCGACGTCCGCGAGGGGCGCGGCACGCTCGGCCGCCTGAGCCACCCGGGGTCGGGGGTCGACGAGGCGCTCGAGGGGACCGTGGGCCGCTGGGCCGACGTGACCGCCGAGGGCGTGGCCGGCGAGGGGGTCCTCGGCGTCCTGTCGTCGCCGCTCTACACCGAGCGCGCCCGCGACGCCCTGCGCCAGACGCCGGCGTCGCTCGAGACGTTCTCGCGCTCGCCCCTGGTCCGCAGCCCCGACGCCCGGCGCGCCATGGCCGACGCCGCGGGCGACATCGAGGACCGCATGGTCGGCCTGCGCCGCGGCGCGCAGGCCCTGCGCGCCAACCAGTCGTCGCGGACCTACGTGGGCGCGTTGTTCCTCGTCTTCTGAGGCGTGCTCGACGGCTGCGAAGGACGTGCCTGGCCGCGGCGGCGCGCGCGCGGGCTCGAAGGAGGTCGCTACGTCGTCGCCCGTGGCGCTCTGCCGCCGCGGCTCGGCCTCGTCGCCCTCGCCTCGCCTGCAGCTACGGTCGAGATCAGCGCGGGACCGCGCGTCACGCCCCGACGAGCTCCTCCGCCGTGAGGTCCGGGGCGGCCTTCTCGTGCTCGTACTCGAGCAGCCCCAGCGCGGCGTAGTGCGGGCGCAGGCGGTCCGGCAGGAGGTGGATGCGCTTGAGGTTCGGCACGACGCGGCGGAAGAGCGTGCGCCGGAAGCGGGCCATGAACCCCGAGGCGAGCATGGCCTGGTCCCAGGCGCGCTGCGACATGGCGTGGGCCCAGAACTCGTCGTAGAACTCGTGCGCGAGGAAGCGGTTGCGCAGCAGCACGCACAGCTCGAACGCCAGGTCCTCGCGCTCGCGGCGCTCGGCGGGCGCGAGCTGCGCGTGGTGGTCCTGCAGGGCCACCACGCCGAAGTGGACGTGCCGCGCCTCGTCGGTGATCACGTAGCGCAGGAGCTCGCGCAGGAGCGGCTCGCGCGTCGACTCGCGCAGCGTCCCGAAGGCGCCCAGCGCCAGCCCCTCGACCAGGAGCTGCATGCCGAGGAACTTCACGTCCCAGCGCCCGTCGCGCATGAGGGCGTCGAGCACGACGAACAGGTTGTCGTTGACCTGGTAGCGGCGCTCGAGCTTCTCGGTCAGGTAGCGGTCGAACACCTCGACGTGGCGCCCCTCGTCGACCACCTGCGTCGAGCCGTAGAGCTTCCCGTCGAGCCAGGTGAGCGCCTCGGTGAGCTGGCAGGCCACGAACAGCGCCCCCTGCTCGCCGTGCAGCGCCTGCGAGAGCATCCAGGCGAGGAGGGCGGCGCGCTGGCGCTCGCGCTCGCGCGCCGGTAGGGCGCGGTAGCCGGGGATGTCCACCAGCGGCAGGTCGCGCTCGGCGAGCAGCTCGCGCGCGGGGTCGTGCGGGTCGACCGGCTGGCTCCAGTCGAGGTCGCGGTCGGGGTCCCACTGCCCGCGGCGCGCGTGCTGCGTGAGGCGCGCCACGTCCGGCCGCGTGCGCGGGTAGTCCCACGCGAAGCAGGCGCGGTGGGCCGAGGGCACCTCGGTCGTCGGGCCGGCCTTGCCCTGCTGGAGCACGAGGCCGCGGACGGCGGGGCCGAGCAGGGTCAGCGCCGCGCGCGGGCTGCCGAGGCGCGCCGCCTCCTGGAACGTCCCGGCGTTGCGCTTGAGGGCGCGGGCGCAGCCGGTCACGCGGTCGAGCAGGGCCTGCATCGTCGTCTCCTCGTCAGTCGGTCGGTCGGTCGGTCGGTGGGGTCAGCGAAGCGGGCCGGGCCGAGCCGGCCCGGGGGGGAGCAGGAGGGCCCGCGCCAGCGCGGGCGTGTCGTCGGGGCCGTCGCCCCACAGGCGCGGCCCGAGCGGGCCCGCGGCGGTGCGCACGAGCGGGGCGCACGCGACCTGGAGGACGGCCGCGCGCGCCGGCGCCCCCGGGCGCTCCGCGCGCACGAAGGCCTCGACGGCGTCGAGCAGCGGGGCGACCTCGCCCGCGAGGAGGTCGCGCCCGGGGCCCTTGCCGTCCATGACCTCGCGCAGGACGAGGGCCGCGAAGGCCGGATGCGTGGCGAGGAAGGCCAGGTAGCCCGAGACCAGGGCGTCGAGGCGCGCCGGAAAGCCGCCGCCGACCCCCATCGCGGCCTGCAGGGCCTCGCCCAGGCGGGCGAACGCGCGCGCGACGACCGCCGCGTAGAGCGCCTCCTTCGAGGAGAAGTGGTGCAGGAGCGACGGCCGGCGGATCCCGGCCGCCGCCGCGATGTCCTCGAGGCGGGCGGCCGCGAAGCCGTGCGCGCCGAAGGCGACCTCCGCCGCGTCGAGCAGGCGCTCGACGGTCGGGGCCTGGGCGGCGACGAGGGCGGCGGCGGGGCGCGGCATGGCGGGCAACCTACTCGCGAGTAGATTAGCCTACTCGCGAGTAGATTTCAAGCCGCGCCTGCCATCGCGCGGTTGCGGGCCCCGGTCCAGATCTGGACCTCGTGCGCCGCACGCTGACCGCAGATGCTTACTCGGCCGTGGGTTGCGCGCCGGCATGGGCCGCGCTCCACGGGGCGGCGGAACGAGGGAGGAACTCGATGCTGACCCGATCGGCGGTGCTCACGACGCTCGCCTGCGCGTGCGGGATCTGCGGCGGCGTGGTCCCGGGGGGCCTGCAGCTGACCTGCGTCGGCTGCGGCGTCGACTACCACCGCACCTGCCGCCTGGCCGTGGGCCGGTGCACGTCCGGAGGCTGCCCGCGCGCGGCGGCGCCCGCCGCGCCGGCGCGGCGCCTGCTCCCCGAGCTGGCCGCCGCCGCCCCGTGGGGCGTCGTGCTCACGGCCGCGCTGTCGCTCGCCACGCCCATGGCGCCGCCGACGCTGGCGGCCGCCTGGCTGGCCTTCACGGCCACCTTCTTCGTCGCCGCGCGGCGCTGACCGCTTGCGCCGCGAGGCGACCGTGGGACGGTGGTCGCGATGACCACCACCCCGGAGCGCATCGCCCACTTCCCCACGTCGCTGCGCGAGCGCTCCAGCCTGCGGCGCCTGGGCGCCGACGTGCCGGCGCTCCTGGTCGAGCCCGAGGGCCCGGCGCCGGCGCCGGTCTTCCTCTGGCTGCACGGGCGCACGGTGAGCAAGGAGCTCGACAGCGCCCGCTACACGCGCCTCCTGCGCGCGGGCGTGGGCGTGTGCGCGCTCGACCTGCCCGGCCACGGCGAGCGCGAGGACCCGGCCCTGCAGGCGCCGGACGCCCTCGCCGACCTGCTCGCGGCCGCCCTGGGCGAGCTCGATGGCGTCCTCGACGACCTGCGCCGCGTCGCGTGGGTCGACGCCGCGCGCCTGGCGATCGGCGGCATGTCGGCCGGCGGCATGGTGGCGCTGCGCCGCCTGGGCGACCCGCACCCCTTCCGCTGCGCCGCGGTCGAGGCGACCGCGGGCGACTTCGCGCGCGTCGACGAGCCGCGCTTCGCGGCCGCGCGCCGGCGCGGGCTCGACCCGCTCGACCACCTCGACGCCTGGCGCCCGACGCCGCTCCTGGCCATGCACAGCGAGGCCGACGCCGTCGTGCCGGTGGCGGCGATCCGCGGCCTCGTCGACGCCCTGCGCGCGCGGGGCAAGGGCCCGGTCGAGCTGGTCACGTGGCCCGAGACGGGCGCGCCGCAGGAGCACCTGGGCTTCGGGCGCCTGGCGGGCGAGGCGCGGCAGCGGCTCGTCGCCTTCCTCGCCGAGCACCTCCTGCCGCGGTGATGGGCGCCTCCGCCGCCCCGCGGCCCCGTGTTACGGTGGCGACGTGGACGAGCCGAAGGGGAAGCCGACCCAGGTCGAGGTGACGAGCGACTACGTGCGCACGCGCGACGTGCTGCTCGTGCGCGCCGACCTCGAGCCCTTGTTCCAGGACCTCGACCTGCACCTGCTGCAGAACGAGCAGCGCCTCGAGCCCGAGCAGCGGGCCATGCTCACCGAGGCGCTGGCCGGCGTGATGCTGCACCTGTGCTCGCGCCCGCGCGACGAGATGACCGCGTTCACGATGAACTTCCGCGCGCCGCCGCTCAACGTGTTCGTCACCGGCGACAGCAAGCGCGGCAACGTGTGCGGGCGGATCTTCACCAAGGACATCGCCATCGGCGGCGGCAACCGGATCTTCGCCCAGATCAGCCGCCCGCAGCTCCCCGCCCGGCAGAGCGTGGCCGAGGTCGAGGGGACGTCGGCCCTCTCGGTGATCGAGCAGTACTACCGCAAGAGCGAGCAGCTCCCGGTGCGCTTCTTCCCCCTCGGGGAGGGCGAGTACGCCATGGTGGTCGCGCACCCCGACTACGACGCGGCCTGGTTCGAGCGCCTCGACGAGGCGGCCGTCCGGCACATCGAGCGTGACGAGGAGCTGGGGCCGATCGAGCGCCGCGCCTACCACTTCGGCTGCGGCTGCGACATGACGATGATCCTGCGCATGCTGCGCGGCGCGACGGGCGGCGACGTCGAGAGCCTCTACGGCGACCGCGACCAGCTCACGATCGAGTGCCCGCGCTGCGCCAGCGTCTTCCGCGTGCGCCGCGAGGAGCTGGTCCGGTTCATCGAGCAACGCCGGGCCGACTCTTAGTACATCGACGGCTGCGGCCGCGGATGCCGGGCGATGCCGCGCGCGCGCGGCCGATAGGATCCGGCGATCGATATCGACCGCGCGCGCGCGGCCTCGCCTCGTCCTCCGCGGCCTCGCCTCGCTCGTGGCTCCGTTCCGCCCGTGGATGTGACGCGCGGTCGCCCGGGGCCCGTTGTAACGGTCCCGCCGGTAGACGACCGGTCCTCGGCGCTGGACTCCGGGCTAGCGCCATGCCGAATGGTCAGCGCGTGGACTGCGGCGTCGACTCGTTCCCGTTCCCGTTCCCGTTCCCGGTTGTTGGGGCACGCGAACCTCGACCACGAGCGCGGGTCGAACCTCGTCCTCCGCGTGGGTGGACCCCCATGGGACACGGAGCAACGGAGGTCAACGAAGGACGCGGAGGTCTTGTCCTTCATCCCTGCGCGCCCTTCGTCGT
>JAHBXY010000080.1 GCA_019636275.1 Planctomycetota bacterium
CGCTGCGCGCGGAGGGGCAGGCCTGGCTCGAGCGCGCGGCGTCGGCCGGGGAGGTCGAGGCCATGGTCCTCCTCGGGCGGACCCTGCTCGCCGCCGCGCCCGAGGACGCCGCGTCGGTGGAGGTGGCGCTCGGCTGGCTCGACCGGGCGGGGCGGGCCGGCCGGGCGGACGCGTGGTGGCACGCCGGGCGGCACTTCGAGGCCCCGCGGGCGGGGCGCACGCGGGAGGAGGTCTACGCCGACGCGACGGCAGCGCGCGACGCGGCGGCGGCGCTGCGCTGGTGGGGGCGCGCGGCGGAGGCCGGCCACGTGCGGGCCATGCGCAAGCTGGGCGAGGTCCACGAGGACGGCTGGTGCGTGGCGCCCGACGAGGCGGAGGCGGCGCGGTGGTATGGCCGCGCCGCGGAGGCGGGTGACGCGCGGGCCATGTACCTGCTCGCCAACGTCCTCGACTTCTTCGACGGTCCGCTGCGCGACCCGGCGAAGGCCGCGGCGTGGCACGCGCGCGCGCTCGAGGCGCTGCCCGTTCAAGCGCTCGACGACCCGGACGCGGCGGCGTCGCTCGGCATGCACCTCATGGGCTCGGGGGCGCGGGTGCAGGCGCCGGACCCCGACGCCGCGATCCCCTGGCTGCGGCGAGCGCTCGCCGGCGGGGCGCCCGAGGCCACGGTGACGCTCGGCTCGGCGCTGCTGCTCCGGCCGGAGCAGCAGGAGCGGCCGGGCGAGGCGCTCGCGCTGCTCGAGCGCGGCGTCTCCATGTGGCGCGGCCTCGCCGCCCTGTACCTCGGCCAGGCCTTCGAGAGGGGGGCCGGCGGCCTCGCGGCCGACCGGTCGCTGGCGCGCGGGTGGTACGAGCGGGCGATCGCGCGGGGGCGGCACGAGGCGCGGTTCCACCTCGGGGAGCTCCTCCTCGGCGACCCGGACCCCGCGGCGCGGCAGGCGGGGCTCGACCACCTGCGGGAGGTCGCCGGCGCGGCCGACCCCGAGGCGGGGCAGCGGCCGCTCCTCGCCGCGCGCCGGCTCGTCGAGGCGCTGCGCGCGGGCGACGCCCAGGAGGCCCTGCGCTGGGCCGCCGTGGCCGCCCGGTCGTCGCCGCCGGACCTGGAGGTCGCGCGCACGCTCGTCGCCTCCCTGGCCGCCGACCCCGCCACCGCGACGGCGCTCGAGGGTCTGTCCGCCGGAGGCGAGGCGGTCGCCGACCACCTGCTCGCGCTGCTGGCCGAGGTGGCCGCGCCGCCGCGCCACGACGAGGCCGCCGCGCGCTACACCCGCGCGCTCGAGCGCGGCCACGCGCCCTCGCTGGCACCGCGCCCTCGCCCTGGGCCGGGCGGGCCGCCACGAGGCCGCGGTCGCCGACCTGCGCGCCCTGGCCGACGAGGGGAGCGCGCGGGCCATGCGCGCCCTCGGCGAGGCCCTGGCCGCGGGCGAGGGCGTCGAGCGCGACGACCCGCAGGCCGCGAGCTGGCTGCTCCGCGCCCACCAGGCCGGCGACCGCCGCGCCGCCGTGTCCCTGGCCGAGCTCGTCGCCGCCGGACGGGGCGTCGAGCGCGACGACCGGGCCGCCCTGACCCTCCTCGACCGCGTCCGCGCCCGCCTCGCGCAGGAGGGCGCCGAGGCCCACGCCGTCCTCCGCCGCGCCGCCCGCCTCGCCGCCGACCTCGCGCGCACGCTCGACGACCCGGCCGCGGTCACTCGCTGGCTGAAGGTCGGCGTCAGCGTCGACGAGCCCGCCTGCATGGCCGAGTGGGCCCGCCGCCTCGAGTCCGGCGACGGCGTCGCCGCTGACGCCCAAGAGGCCGCCCGCCTCCGCGCCCGCCTCGCCGAGCTCGGCCGCTGAAGGGCGGTTGCCCCTTGTCTGGCCCCCTGCGCGGCGTATCCTCGCGGGTCGCGGGGACGTAGCTCAATTGGGAGAGCGCTGGCTTTGCAAGCCTGAGGTTGAGGGTTCGATCCCCTTCGTCTCCATGCCGACTGAAGCGCCGACGAGCACGCCGTTTGGGCCGCCCGGCGCACCCACCCAGACCCACTGACGTAGCGGCGCCGGCACCGCCAGCACGACGAACAGCGTCGGCTGGCCGTCGCCCGCGGCCTCGCCGCCAAGTGCGCACGATCACGGCGCCGGCACGTGAGATCCGCGGCTTGACCCAAGAGTTCCATCAGTGCACGAAAGCGTGCACGTCCTGAAATGGAGGGCGTGCCCGCCAGCGCGTCGGCGCAGCCATGTTTCAGAAGTCGGCGGGGTCCCCATAACATGACCCTCCCTCGGGACCCCATACTTCAGGACGGTAAGACAGGGTGGCGCAGGTCGGCCGTTCGGGGCAGTCCGTTCGGCAGACGGAAGGTTACACCGCCTTCGTTCCTGCTCCGCTCACGCCCGCCCGACGCACGGACGAACGCGGGCCACCTTAGCAACGTTCGCCGCCGCGGCAGGCCGCTTCAGGCATTCATGGCGGGGCGCCGACAGTGGAACCACGTCGGCCGGGCCTTGGACGGGGTGTAGCAACCAGCGGGACGTTGTCATCCGCCGTCAAGCCCCCAGGCTCGCAGCGCCGCCTTGGCCGCCGCGCGGACGACGGAGTTCGACGACTTGAACGCGCGCTCGACCGCTCCTCGCGCCCCCTCGCCGCCGAGTACGGAGAGCGCCTGAATCGCAGTGACGTGGTCCTCGGGGGCGAGGTCGTCGACCTCCTCCTCGAGCACCAAGCAGGCGATCTGGGTCCACGGCTCCGCGGTCGCAACTACCCGACGCTCGGCGACGAGACGAACGACGCCGAAAAACGCGACCCCGTCGGGCTTTCCGCCCAGGAGGAACCGGACCGTGACTTCGATCGTCCGGAGCCACCTCGACAGCCGCTCGGTGTCCGCGGGCGACATTAGCTTGTCCCGCTGCAGCGCGCTCCTGGACGAGAGGCCTTCGACGCGGGCCGTGTCGCACAGGGTCCACAGCGCTCCGACGTAGACCCTGGGCACCAGGTCGCCTCGGAGCACGTTCCGGAGCCCGTGGAGCGCCGTCATGACCTCGACGAAGTTCTCCTCCCGGATGCCGCGATACGGGCGGAGAGAGCCGAGGAAGCCCTCCTCTCCACGGGGGTCACCGGGGACCTCCCCCGCATGCGCAAGGAGCAGGCGGCCGCTGGTCTCGACGTCCACAACTCACCTCTCGGGGAAGCGCACGGCGTCAGCGAGCTACATGTCGGTCGTCGTCGTCGTCGTCGACGTGGTCCATGTCCTCGACGCCAAACCTCGTCAGGAAGTTCCTGGAGCGCTTCACGACCTCCGTGACGAACGAGAACGTCGTCCCGTCCATCGAGCTCCAGCCACCCAGCTTCACTCGCTCCGACCCTCGAGAGAGCACCAGCCATGCGCGAGGTCGAAGCTCGTGAAGCGCGAGGATCGCGGCGACGACCGCCGGCGCGCTCCAGACCGGACTGAGCAAGACCGCCGACGCGGCGAACGCCAGGGCAACCGTGACGAGCGGCAGCACGGGCACGAACGAGCGCTCGACCCGCAGATCCGCCTCCCATTCGCCAAGGTCGTAGGATTGGACGACCTCGCGGTCTACCAGTTGCTCGAGCCTGTTCGGCTCCATGATCCTGAGGTCCTCCAACGCGCCTACCGAGGTCGCGTCCCGAGCCGCCAGCTCGGCCTCGTGCGCGCGTATGTAGTTCGCGAGCTGCCGCTCGAGCTCCGCCTTCCCCGACCAGAACTGCTTGGCGACGCGCTCTCGCTCCTCCTTCGGCACGGTCTTGAAGCGCTCGATGCGCCTCGCTGAGTCGCTCGGCGGCGGAACCCCGAGCCAGCCGAGCGCCTCGCGAAGCGCCGCCGCGGAGGCGATCGCGCCCAGCCGCTCGTAGGCCGCGAGGGTGCGCGCGTATCCGGGGTCACGGTCGTAGAAGGCTCCCTCGAACAGGTACTCGAACCCTCCATTGCCGATCGCACCCGAGGCCGACCAGGCAAGGACGATCGTCTGGTAGAGCTCGTCCGACGGCTCCTCGCCGACCTGCTCGAGGCGAAGGTACGTGTCGTTGCAGAGCTTGAAGTCCTCGCCGCTCAACGCCCCTCCCACACGTCGCCTGGTCGCTCGTCACGTCGGCCACGCGTTGACCTTCGATCTCTGGCCCAGGGGCTTCGAGCTGGTGAACTGCCCCTGAAGCACCATGGTCGCGCCGGCCACGGCCACGATCGCTCCTCGATCGTCTCTTACCGGGCGCGTGCTCGACATCCTCCCACGCGATAGCCTTGACTTCGTGGCGTGCCCGGACGACCGCACGATCCGTCTGGTGCTCGACTGGGACATGGTCATGCAGCGCTACGACCGGGAGCTGCCCGGACCCGTCGTCGTGCCGGAGGAGCTCTCACTCTCCGCCGACACCGTCGCGGCGCTCTGGTCCTGGTACGGCGCCTACTCCGACCTGGCGCACTGGTCGTCGGATCGCGGAGACGACCTCCACGACCTGGATTGGCGCCTCATCGAGGAAGAAGGGCTACGGCAGTGGAGCCAGGTGCGAGCCGAGCTCGGGCCTTCGTACCACGTCTACTACTCGAGCCTCCTGTTCGACGAGACGTTCGCACACCCTGACGAGTACGAGCGGATCGCGGGAGACGAGAGGACCCGACTCGACGGCCGTTGAGATGACGTCGAACCTGGTCTCGTCGACCATGGGAGCCGCGCGACTGGCGCACCCAGCGACCTCGCCCGGAGCGCCTCGTCGAGCCCGCACAGCCACCGTCCCGGAGGCCGACGACGACACGCGCACGGACCTGGTCAGCCCGGGAGGGCGACTGCCAGGGCCCTCGCAGGCAGGCCCCGGCGGAAACCGGGAAGGGAGACCGCGCGTGCTGCAGCCCGATGCGCTCGGGGAGACGCGGCCACGCGGCGGGGAACCTGACGCGGCCTCGGAGAACGCCTGACGCGAGCAGGCGCCTCGACGGCGCGGACAGGTAACGAACGGTTCGGTCATGCCACGTGGCGATCTCTTCCCATGGGGACGCTCAGCCGCCACGGCGGAGGGAAAACGCCGCAACGGGGCGCGAGGTTTCCCAGACGACCAGGCCGAGCTGGGCAGGGTGACTCGTCGATTCACTCGGTCGGCGAGGAGGCCGTCTCACGAACGAGCGACGGTCCCCGGTTTGCCCCCGCTGAGCGGCCATGATCGACGAAGTCGCGAGCCCCGACGCCACGCTCCTCGCCGCTCCCCCGCACCCCGCGACGATCGACGACGCCTTCCGCCAGGTCGCGCGCCTCCACCCGGGATCGCCGGCCCTGCTGTGGCACGGCGGATCCATGACGTACGCCGAGCTCGACGCGCGCAGCGACGGGCTGGCGCGCCTGGTGCGCGCGCACGCGGACGAGGGCGCGTTCGTCGGGCTCTGCGTCGAACGCGGCCCCGCGCTCGTCGTCGGCATGCTCGGGATCCTCAAGGCGGGCCGGGCGTACGTGCCGCTCGACCCCGCCTACCCCGAGGCCCGGCTGCGCTTCATGCTCGAGGACAGCCGCGCGCAGGTCGTCGTCGTCGACGCGGAGACGCGGGAGCGCCTGCCGGCGGGGCCGCGGACGCTCCTGCGCTGGGACGCCCCGTGCAGCGAAGGCGCGCCCAGCCGCCTCGCCGCGTCCGCCGACGCTCCGGCCTATGTCTGCTACACGTCGGGCTCGACGGGGCGCCCGAAGGGGGCGATCGTCCCGCACCGCGGCGTCCTGCGGCTCGTGCGGGGCGCGACCTACGCGGCGCTGGGGCCCGAGGAGACGATCCTCCAGCTCGCCTCGCCCTCGTTCGACGCCACGACCTTCGAGGTGTGGGCCGCGCTGCTCAACGGCGGCCGCCTGGCCTTCCCGCGCTCGGCGCGGCCGCGGCTCGACGAGCTCGGCGCCGAGCTCCGCGCCCACGGCGTGACGACGCTCTGGCTCACAGCCGGCCTGTTCCACCTCATGGTCGACGAGCGCCTCGAGGACCTGCGCCCGCTCCGCCAGCTCCTCGCCGGCGGCGACGTCCTCTGCCCCCGGCGCGTGCGCAGGGTGCTCCAGACCCTGCCGCACCTGCGCCTCGTCAACGGCTACGGCCCGACCGAGAACACGACCTTCACCACCTGCCACACCGCCCGCCTCGAGGACGTCACCGACCGCGTCCCGATCGGTCGCCCGATCGAGCGGACCTACGTGCGCGTGCTCGACGAGGCCGGACGGCCGGTGGCCCCGGGCGACCCGGGCGAGCTCTACGCCGGCGGCGACGGCCTGGCGCTCGGCTACCTGAACCTCCCCGAGCTCACGGCCGAGCGCTTCGTCGACGACCCGCTCCGCCCCGGCGCGCGGCTCTACCGCACCGGCGACCTCGTGCGCGCGCGGCCCGACGGCGCGCTGGAGTTCCTGGGCCGCACCGACGACCAGGTGAAGATCCGCGGCGTCCGCGTCGAGCCCGACGAGGTCGCCGCGGCGGTCCGCACGCTCCCCGGCGTGCGTGACGCCGTCGTCGTCGCGCGGCGCGACCACGACGACGTGCAGCTCGTGGCCTACGTGCTCCCGCTCGCCGGCGCCTCGGCCGACGAGGCGACCGTGCTCGCGCACCTGCGGTCTCAGCTCCCCGAGCCCCTGCTCCCGAGCCGGGTCGTGACGCTCGACGCCTTCCCGCTCAACGGGAACGGCAAGGTCGACCGCGGCGCGCTCCCCGCCCCCGACCTCGCCCGCGCCCCCGCGGGACGATCCCCGCGCGGCCCCGCCGAGGAGGCGATCGCCAGGGCCTGGCGCGAGGTGCTGCGCGTCGACCGGGTCGACGCGGACGACGACTTCCTGCGCCTGGGCGGCCACTCCCTCAAGGCCGCCCAGGTCGCGGCGCGCCTGAGCGACGCCCTCGGCCAGGACGTCGGCGTCGCGGACGTCCTCGAGGCGCGGACGGTCGCAGGCCTCGCCGCCCGCCTGGCAGGCCGGCCGCGCGGCGAGCGCGGCGACCTCGCGCGCCGCGTCGAGCAGGCGCCGCTGTCCGCCCTGCAGGCGCAGCTCTGGATCGTCGAGCGGCTCGTGCCCGAGCGGCAGGTCTACCTCGTGCCCTACGAGGCGAGGCTCCGCGGCCCGGTCGACGCGGCCGCGCTCGAGCGAGCCCTGTCGCGGCTCGAGGCCCGTCACGCGGCCCTGCGCCTGCGCTGGCTCGAGGAGGACGGGGCCGTCGTCGGGCAGCGCGTCGCGCCGCCGGCGCCCGCGGACCTGCCCCTCCACGACCTGTCGGCGCTCGACGCCGAGCGGCGCGCCGCCGCCCTGGCCGAGGTCACGGCGCGCGCGGCGAGCCAGCCGCTCGACCTGCGCGGCCGCCCCTGGCGCGCCGCGCTCGTGCGCCTCGACGCGCGCGAGCACGTCCTCCTCTGGACCCTCCACCACCTCGTCACGGACGGCTGGTCCATGACGGTCCTGTTCCGCGAGCTCGCGTCGCTCTACGCGCAGGAGATCGGTGCGGACGCGCCCGCGCTGCCGGCCGCCGGCCACGAGTTCCTCGCCTGGTGCGAGGCGCAGGCCCGCGCGCAGCCCGACGACGCGCGCCTGGCCTACTGGCGGCAGGCGCTCGGCGGCCGGCTGCCGGTGCTCGAGCTGCCGACCGACCGTCCCCGCCCCCGGCGCGCGAGCGCGGCCGGCGGCGCGGTGGCCCTGTCGCTGCCCCCGGCGCTCGTCGCGCGCCTCCGCGCCGTCGCGACGGCCGAGGGCGTCACGCCGTTCACCGCGCTCCTCGCCGCCTTCCAGGCCCTCCTGGGCCGGTGCTCGCGCGCCGACGACGTCGCCGTCGTCGTGCCGCACGCCAACCGCGAGGCGCCCGGCCTCGACCGGGCCGTCGGCCTGTTCGTCGACATGCTGCCCGTGCGCGTATCGCTCGACGGCGCGCCGACCTTCCGCGAGCTGCTCGGCCGCGTGCGGGCGGCGTCGCTCGGCGCGCTCGAGCACGCCGTGCCGTTCAGCCGCCTCCTCGCCCAGCTGACGGTCGACCGCTCGGACGGCGCGGGCGCCGCCTTCCAGGCCATGTTCGCCCTGCTCGACGTGAGCGACCTGCCGACCACCCTGGGCGACGTCCCGCTCGACGTGCGGCTCCTGCCCAACGGCGGCGCCAAGTGCGACCTGAGCCTCCTGCTCGAGGAGCGCGCCGGCGGCGAGGTCGCGGGCGCGCTCGAGTACCGCGTCGACCTGTTCGAGCGCGCGTCGGCCGAGCGCCTCGCGCGCCACTACCTGACGCTGCTCGAGGCCGCGCTCGCCGACCCGGCCACCCCCGTGGCCGCCCTCCCGCTGCTCACGCCGCCCGAGCGCGAGGAGATCGTCGTCGCCTGGAACCAGACCCGGGCGCCGGCCCCGACGGGCCGCCTGCTCCACCAGCTCTTCGAGGCCCGCGTCGACGAGGCCCCCGACGCGCTCGCCGTCACCGACGGCGCGCGGCGCTGGAGCTACGGCGAGCTGGAGGCCCGCGCCAACCAGGTCGCGCACCGCCTGCGCGAGGCCGGCGTCGAGCGCGGCGCGCGCGTCGCGATCTGCGTCGAGCGGTCGCTGGAGCTCGTCGCGGCGATCCTCGGCGTCCTCAAGGCCGGCGCGGCCTACGTGCCGCTCGACCCCGACCACCCGCCCGAGCGCCTCGAGTTCATGCTCGGCGACCTGGCCGCGCCGGTCCTGCTCACCCAGCGCTGCCTCCTCGCCCGCCTCCCCGCGGGCCAGCGCGCCGTCTGCCTCGACGACCTCGACGGCGCGGCCACGACGCGGCCACCGTGCACGTCAGCCGTCGACGACGTCGCCTACGTGATCTACACCTCGGGCTCGACGGGGCGCCCCAAGGGCGTCGTCGTACGCCACCGGCCCGCGCTCAACGTCCTCGACTGGGTGAACGCGACGTTCGGCGTCGGGCCCGGCGACCGCCTCTTGTTCGTCACCTCGCCGTGCTTCGACCTGTCGGTCTACGACGTCCTCGGCGTCCTGGCCGCGGGCGCGTCGCTCCACGTCGCCAGCCACGCCCTCCTGCGCGACCCCGCGCGCCTCGCGGCGCTCCTCGACGACGGCTCGATCACGCTCTGGGACTCGGCGCCGCCCGCCCTGGCGCAGCTCGAGCCGTGGCTCCCCGTCGGCTCGACGACCGGGCGGCTGCGCCTGTGCCTGCTCAGCGGCGACTGGATCCCGGTGACGCTCCCGGACCGCCTGCGGCGCGCCTGGCCCGGGCTCGAGGTCGTGAGCCTCGGCGGCGCGACCGAGGCCACGATCTGGTCGAACTACTACCGGATCGGCGACGTCGACCCGGCGTGGCCGAGCATCCCCTACGGCCGCCCGATCCGGAACGCGCGCTACCACGTCCTCGACGCCCACATGCAGCCCGTGCCGATCAACGTCGCGGGCGAGCTGTGGATCGGCGGCGACTGCCTGGCCGACGGCTACCTGAACCGCCCCGAGCTGACGGCCGAGCGCTTCGTGCCCGACCCGTTCGCCCCCGGCGGCCGCCTCTACCGCACGGGCGACCTGGCCCGCTACCGCGCCGACGGCGCGCTCGAGCTCCTCGGGCGGATCGACTGCCAGGTGAAGGTCCGCGGCCACCGGATCGAGCTTGGCGAGGTCGAGGCGGCGCTGTCCCACGTCGAGGGCGTCGCCGCCTGCGCCGTCGCCGCGCGCGGCGACCGCGGCGCCGAGCGCGCGCTCGTGGGCTACGTCGTGCCCCGCCGCCCCGACCTGGACCCCCAAGCGGTGCGCGCGGCGCTGGCCGAGCGGCTGCCGGCCCCCATGGTCCCGGCGCAGGTCGTGCTGATCGACGCGCTCCCGCTCACGCCCAACGGGAAGCTCGACCGCGCGGCCCTCCCCGCGCCCGTCGCCGCCACGTCCGAGGCCGCCGCGCCGCCCCGCGACCCGCTCGAGGCGGAGCTCGCCGCCGCGTTCGCCGCCGCACTGGACGTCGAGCGCGTCGGCGTCCACGACGACTTCTTCGCCCTCGGCGGCCACTCGCTGGCGGCCGCGCGCGCCGTGGCGGAGATCCGCCGCCGCACGGGCGTCGAGCTCCCGCTCCCGCGCTTCTTCGCGGCGCCCACGGTCGCGGGCCTCAGGGCGGAGGTGGCCCGGCTCGGCGCCGAGGGCGGCGCGACGACGATCCCCGGGCTCCCGCGCGACGGCCGCCGCGCCTGGCCCATGACCTCGGCCCAGCGCCGGCTGTGGTTCCTCGAGCGCCTGCACGGCGGCAGCCCGCGCTACACCGTGGGCGTCGCGGTCGAGGTCGAGGGCCCGCTCGACGTGGACGCGCTGCGCGCGGCGCTCGACGGGCTCGTCGCCCGCCACGAGGCGCTGCGCACCACGTTCAGCGAGGAGGAGCGCGGCACGCCCGTCCAGGTGATCGCCGCCGCGGGCCACCTCGACCTGCCCCTCGACGACCTGAGCTCCGAGCCCGACCCGTTCGGGGCGGCCGACGCGATCGCCGCCCGCGAGGCGGCCGGCACGTTCGACCCGCGCGTGAGCTGCACGCGCGCGCGCCTCCTGCGCCTCGCGCCGGAGCGGCACCGGCTGGTGCTGGCCCAGCACCACCTGGTGACCGACGCCGCGTCGATCGGCGTGCTGCTGCGCGACCTGGGCGCCCTCTACGAGGGCGGGGCGCTGCCCCCCGTCCCCGTCCAGCCGGCCGACTTCGCCGCGTGGGAGGAGGCGTGGCTGGCGTCCGACGAGGCTCGCGCCCAGCTCGACGCCTGGCGCGAGCGCCTCGCCGGCGCGCCGCCCGTGCAGGCGCTGCCGACCGACCTGCCGCGCCCGTCCGCGCCGTCGCTGCGCGGTGAGCGGCGGCGGCTCGAGCTCCCCACCGACGCCGTCGCGCGCGTGCTCGGGCTGGCCCGCGCCGAGGGCGCGACGCCGTTCGTCGCGCTGCTGGCGGCCTTCGCCGTCCTGCTCCACCGCCGCGGCGGCGACCCGTGCGTCGTGATCAACGCGCCGGTGACCGCGCGTCGTCGCCCCGAGCTCATGGGCGCCGCGGGCTTCTTCGTCAACACGCTCCCGCTCGCCGTCGACCTCGCCGGCGAGCCGTCGTTCCGGGCCGTGCTCGCGCGGGCGAAGGCCGCCGTCCTCGACGCGTTCGCGCGCCCCGACGTGCCGCTCGACCGCCTCGTCGAGGCCCTGCGGCCGGCGCGCGAGGGCGGCGCCGCGCCGTTCCAGCAGGTCCTCTTCATGGAGTCGAGCGCGGCGGAGCGCGTCGCGGCGGGCGGCCTGAGCTTCACGGCCACGACGCTCCCCAACGGCGGCGCGAAGTACGACCTGCTCCTCGACGTGTCTCGCGACGAGCGGGGCGCAGGGGCGACGCTCGAGTTCGCCGCGGACCTGCTCACGCTCCCCGCGGCCGACCGCCTCCTCGGCCACCTGGCGCAGCTCCTCGAGGAGGTGGGCCGCCGCCCGGACGCGCCGATCTCGACGCTCGAGCTGCTGACGCCCGCGGAGCGCGAGCTCCTGGGCGAGTGGAACGCCACCGCGCGCGACTTCCCGCGCGATCGCTGCGTGCACGAGCTCCTCGCCGAGCTGGCGGCCCGTGAGCCGGAGCGGACGGCCGTGGCCCTGGCGTGGGAGGAGGGCGGCGCCGTCCGCACCCTCGACTACGGCGCGCTCGTCGGCCGCGCGCAGCGGCTGGCGCGAGCCCTGCGCCGCGCCGGCGTCGGGCGCGACGTCCCGGTCGGCGTGTTCCTCGAGCGCTCTCCCGAGCTGGTGATCGGGCTCGTGGCCGCGCTCGAGGCGGGCGGGGCGTACCTGCCCCTGGACCCCGGGTACCCGGCGGAGCGCGTGGCGTTCATGCTCGAGGACGCCGCGGCGCCCGTCGTGATCACGACCGCGGCCCTGGCCGGGCGCCTCCCGGCCGGCCGGCACCGCGTCGTCCTCGTGGAGGACCCCGAGGCCGGGCTCGACGCGGCGCCCGCGGCGCCGCCGCCCGCGGCCGCGACCCCCGACTCGCTGGCCTATATCATCTACACCTCCGGCTCGACCGGCGCGCCGAAGGGCGTCGCCGTCACGCACCGCGCGGTCGTCCGCCTCGTGCGCGGGGCGGACTACATCGCGTTCGGCCCCGACCAGACGCACCTGCTCCTCGCGCCCGTGTCGTTCGACGCCTCGACGTTCGAGCTCTGGGGCGCGCTCCTGAACGGCGCGCGCCTGGCGATCGCGCCGCCCGGCAGGGTCGGCCTCGACGAGATCGGGCGCGCCGTGCGACGGCTGGGCGTGACGACGCTCTGGCTCACCGCCGGCCTGTTCCAGACGATCGTCGACGAGCGGCTGGACGACCTCGGCCCCCTGCGCCAGCTCGTCACCGGCGGAGACGTGGTCTCGCCGGCCCACGCGGCCCGGGTCCTCGAGCGCCACCCGCACCTGCGGCTGGTGAACGGCTACGGCCCGACGGAGTGCACGACCTTCGCGTGCTGCCACACCGTCCGGCGCGAGGACGTCGCCTCGGGCGCGCCCCTGCCGATCGGCGGCCCGATCGCCAACACGCGCGCCTACGTCGTGGACCGGCGGGGGCGCCTCCTGCCCGTCGGTGACGCGGGCGAGCTGTGGCTCGGCGGCGACGGCGTCGCGCGCGGCTACGTGGCGCGGCCGGAGCTCACCGCGCAGCGGTTCCTCGACGACCCGTTCGCGCCGGGCGGGCGCGTCTATCGCACCGGCGACCTCGCGCGCTGGCGCCCGGACGGCCGGCTCGAGTTCCTCGGGCGCCTCGACCGGCAGGTGAAGATCCGCGGGCACCGCGTCGAGCCGGGTGAGCTCGAGGGGGCGCTCGGTCAGCACCCCGCGGTGCGCGAGGCCGCCGTGGTCGTGCAGGACGGGCCGGGCGGCAAGGCGCTGCAGGCCTTCGTCGTGCCCGAGCCCGACGTCGCCGTCGACGCCGCGGCGCTCCTGCGCTGGCTGCAGACTCGCGTCCCGGCCTACCTGCTGCCGGTCCGTGTCGTCGGCGTCGCCAGCCTCCCTCTCGACCCCAACGGCAAGGTGGACCGGAGCGCCCTCCTGGCTCTCGACCAGGCGCCGTCGCGCACGCACCGCCCGCCGCGCGACGAGGCCGAGCGCGCGCTCGCCGCGATCTGGCAGGCGCTCCTGCAGGTCGACCAGGTCGGGCTCGACGACGACTTCTTCGCCCTCGGCGGCCACTCGCTCCTCGCCCTGCGGCTCTCCGCGCGCGTCGAGGCCGAACTGAACCACGCCCTGCCGATCGCCAGGATCTTCGCCGCGTCGACCCTCGAGGCCATGGCGTCGGTCGTGCGTCGCCGTGAAGGCGCGACCGGGCTGGTCGTCACCCTCGACCCACGCGGCCAGGGCGCGCCGCTTTTCGTCCTGCCGGGGATCGGCGGCCACCCGTTCACGTTCCGCCCCCTGGCGCAGCAGCTCGGCGGCGCGCGCCCCGTCCACGGTCTCCTCGGGATCGGCCTCGACGGCAAGGAGCCCTGCCCGTCGAGCGTGGGCGAGATCGCCGACAGGTACGTAGAGGAGCTCCTGCGCGTCCAGGCGTCCGGGCCGTACTCGCTCGTCGGCTACTCGTTCGGCGGCGTGGTCGCGTACGAGGTGGCCGTCCGCCTCCGCCGGCGGGGCGAGGAGGTCCGGCTCGTGGCCCTCGTCGACTGCCCCGCGCCCGGATACCCCGCGAAGCGCCCGCTCCACGAGCGCGCCCGCGTCCACTGGGAGAACCTGGTGAGCCGGTCCGGGCTGGACCGCCTGCGCTACGTGGCCGGGCGCACGAGGAACCTGCTGCGACGGATCGGCCTCCGGGTCAGGGTCCCCCTGCCGCAGGAGGCGCCGGCCGCGGCCGACGGGACGGTCGCCGCGCGCATCGCCGCCGTCCGCGACGCCCAGTTCCGCGCGCTCGAGCGGCACCGGGCGACGCCGGGCCTCGACGCGCCGCTCCTCGTCCTGCGCGCAGCCCACGCGCCCCCGGATCCGCACCGCGGGCACCTCGTCCCGGACGACGACCCCCTCCTCGGCTGGGGCGCGTACGCCGACGGTCCCGCCCGGTTCGCGACGGTGCCCGGCGCCCACCTGGAGCTGTTCGCGCCGGGCAACGTCGAGGCGATCGTCGACGCCCTGCGCGCCGCGCTCGCCTGACCGGGCCCGCGCCGTGACCTCCGGGGGACGCATTTCGTGGGCCCGCGCGGGCGGCCCTGTCGTTACGATGCCTGCATGGAAAAACCCAAGGCCTGCACCTGCGGCGGCGTCTACAAGAAGGCGCCGGCCCCGGCGAACAACCGCGACGGGAGCCGCTACTACAAGTGTCAGCGCTGCGGCGCGAAGATCGAGCAGACGGCGAACGGCTACGAGTTCAAGGACGCGGCCCCGCCCGGGCCGATCCCGGTGCCGGCGCCGCCCCCGCCGCCGCAGCCCCCGCCGCCGCGGCGCTTCTGGTAGGTCCCCCGACGCGGCGGTAAGACTCCTCCCATGCCGCCGCGCCTGACGATCGGGCCGTACACCCTCACCGGCTCCCTCGGCCGCGGCGCGTTCGCGCACGTCCACGCCGCCGTCGGCCCGACCGGCGAGCGCGTCGCCATCAAGGTCCTCCACGTCGTCGGCGACCGCCGCCGTCTCGAGCGCTTCGAGCGCGAGGTGGCCCTCCTGCGGCGGCTGCGCCACCCCGGCGTGGTCGAGCTGCTCGACGCGGGGCAGGTGGACGGCCGCCCCTGGCTCGCCATGCCCCTCGTGCAGGCCGGCTCGCTGGACGAGCGCCTGTCGCGCGCGGGCCCGCTGCCGTGCGACGCCGTGGTCGATCTCGGGCTGCAGCTCGGCGAGGCCCTCGCCGCCGTGCACGCGGCCGGCGCGCTCCACCGCGACCTCAAGCCGGCCAACGTCCTCTGCGCCGAGGGCGGGCGCTTCCTCCTCACCGACTTCGGGCTGGTCAAGGACGTCGAGGTCGCCGAGGCGTCGCGCCTGTCGTCGACCGGCATGGTCCTCGGGACGCCTGGCTTCCTCGCGCCGGAGCAGGCCCGCGGCGCCGACACCGCGCCGCCGACCGACGTCTACGGCCTCGGCGCGACGCTCTACGCGGCGCTCACGGGCGCGCCGCCGATCACCGGCGACGGCTTCCTGGAGGTGGTCGTCGCCACGGTCAACCAGGCGCCCGAGGCTCCCTCGACGCTGCGGCCGGGGATCCCGCCGGCGCTCGAGGCGCTGGTCCTCGCCTGCCTGGCCAAGCCCCCCGCCGAGCGCCCCACCCTCGACGCGCTCCGGGCGGAGCTCCGGGACCTCCGGCGCCCGCGGCGCCCGCGGCCACGGCGCCGCCCACGGCCCTGGCTCGCGCTCGCCGGGCTCGCGCTCGTCGGCGCCGTCGGCGCCGTCGCAGCCGTCGCCTTCAGCGCCGGCCCCCCACCGCCACCCGAGGTGGCGCCCGTCGAGCCGCAGGCGCAGCCGACGCCGGAGGCACTGACATCAGAGACGCCGACGGCCGAGGCGGTCCCGATCGCCGGCTGGCGCCGGGTGGCCGAGCGGCCCCTCACCGGCGCTCCGCCCGGCCTGTCGACCCTGCGCGAGGTGCGCGTCGACGACGACGGGACCGTGTGGGTGTCGCGGGGGGCGGGCCTCGAGCGCCTCGGCCCCGCCCTCGGGTCGAGCGAGACGCTGCCGGGCGGCGCCTTCGGCGCCGTCGGACGCAGCGAGGACGGCCGCTTCCTCTTCGCCGCCGTCGAGGACGAGCTGACCGTCTGGTGGCTCGACGACCTCGCGCGGCCGCCGCGCCGCAACGACGACCACCCGACGCGTATCCACACGGCGCGTCCGCTGCGCGGCCCCCGGATCGTCACGGCCGACGCCGTGGGCACCCTGGCGCTGTGGGACCTCGCCGCCCCGCCGAGGCGAGGGACGATCCACCTGATCACCGGGCTGCGGCTCAACCAGGGCGGCGGGCCCATGCCCGGCCGCGCGGCCATGACGGTCGTGCGCACCGAGGGCGGCGACGAGCTGGTGGTCCTGGACGGCCCCGACGACCGCCTCGTCGTCCTCGACCCCACCAGCCAGCAGCACGGCGCCGCGGCCGTGCACGCCGGAGTGCGGCGCCTGGCGCCGGCCGGGCGGGGGCGCTTCGTCAGCCTGGGCGCGGACGGGGCGCTGCGCCTGTGGAGCGTCGCCGGCGCGGCGCTCGGCGACCGCACCCTCGGTGACGGCTGGGAGGTCCGCGCCGCCGACGACGAAGGCACCGTCGTCGCGGCGCGCGGCGACGTCGTCCTCACGCTCGACCCGCGCTCCGCCCTGGCCGACGCCTGCCCGCCGCTCGCGCTCGAGGGCGCCTCGGTCGAGGCGCTCGACCTCTCCCCCGACGGGCGCACGCTCGTCGTCCTCGACGACCGCGCGGTCCTGCGCCGCTACGCACGCGACCCACCCTGACTGGTGTGCTCGACGGCTGCGGCCGCGGATGCCGGGCGAGGGGGGGCGCGCGCGGGTCGTAGGATCCGGCGATCGATACGACCCGCGCGCGCTCCCCCCTCGCCTCGGCCTCCGCGCCCTCGCCTCGCTCGCTGCTCCGATCGAAGGCTGGACACCATTGAAACGTGGTAGCGCCGACTCGCGGCTGCGGGCGACGGATGCTGGCGGCGGCGGTGCGCGCGCGGGCTCGAGGTAGGTCGCTACGTCGTCGCCTTCGCGCGCGCCGCCTCGCCTCGGCCTCCGCGCCCTCGCCTCGCTCGCTGCTCCGATCGAAGGCTCAACACCGGGAATCGCCGGCGAGCGTCCAGCGCTTCATACGTTCCGAGTCGCCCGGTCCGGCGCGTCCTCTTCGAGGCAGAACACGGCTCCGTCCTGGGTCAGCCCGTAGACGCGCCTCTCGTGCAGCGGCGCGATCCCCATCACCGCGCTGCCGAGGACGTCATGAGGCAGCTCCCAGAGGGACCGCACCCGTCCGGTCGTGGCCCGGAGCGTCGACGGCGGAATGGACCCGGGCAAGGGCTCGCGGCGGAAGAAGCTCTCGGACACTCGCCACGTGAACTCGTAGATGACGTCACGCGCGATCGCCACCGCGCCGTAGTCGTGCACGAAGTCCACGAGCACCCCCAGCCGCTCCCCGCGCTCCCGGGTCTCCACGATCACTCGCTCTCGCCCCGCCTCCTGCAAGGCGACCAGGACCAGGTCCGGGGACAGCCCGAGCACGCCGCCGCAGGTGCGCAGCGGAGGATCCGCCGGTCGGCGAAACAACGCGTGCGCGTCATGGGCGCGTCCGACGAGTCCATGCTCGTCGGCCATGTGGAAGGCGACCGACACCTCGGCCCGCGTCACGCCGGACGAGGCGTCCACGACCACGGATCGAGGCGATCGCGCATACGCTCCGATCACCAGCTCCTCACCGAGCTGCAGGACGGACCCAGGGCCCAGCGCGAAGCCGGTCGCGAACGGGCTCCGAAGTCGCCACGCTGGCTCCGGCTCGGGTGGCTGTCGAGGGTCGGGGTACCGGAGCGAGACGAGCTCGTCCTCGCCCCACGCGAGCAGACGGCCACCCGCGACCCGGACCTGGACGAACTGCGCGCCGAGCGTCGTGCGGTGCAGCTCGCAGCCCGTCCACAGGTCCCTGCACACGAAGTCCGGCGGCTCCCACATGGCGAGGGTGCTCCTGGCGAGCTCCGGCTGCCGCCGGGTGTAGCCCCCCGGGTCCCCTGGTCGTGGGTGGTAGAGGGTGGGCCAGGCGCTCTCCCACCGGAGCGCGCCCGAGTCCGGGTCGAGGACCTGCAGGGTCTCGGTCGAGGTCCCGGTGCAGACGATCCCCAGCGGACTCGCCAGGAGCATGTGCCTGGGGAAGAGAGCGGTCGCGGGATCTCGGCGCTGGATCCAGCGGACGCGGGGGCGGGTGCGCAGGGGCTCGACGTCGACGAAGTGCGCCGCATGCGACGAGAACTCGGCGCTGATCCACGTCGGGCTCAGACGCCCGATCCGCGCTCGAACCTCGACGTCGTCTCGCGCTGGGAGCAGGACCCGCAGGACGTCAGCCGACGAGTGCTGACCGCTCCGCTCCAGGGCCGTCGCGAGCCGGAGACGCGCGGCGGGGGTGCCGATCGCGTCGACGTCGCGCTGGAGCGACCGCAGCTCGTCGTCGACCATTGGCCGCTCCAGTCACCGAGGGCTCACCCCGGCACACCTTGTTCGTCCGGTGACCACGTTGGCACGCGTCGCGTCCGGGTGCCACGCTCCTGACACTGCCGACACGCAGGCGATCGACGGCGCGCAGCAGGCGATCGACCAAGAGCGCTTCGACGACCCCGACTCCGCCCGGCGGCGGCGCCGCGAGCAACGGCGCCGCGAGCGGCATGAGGCCCTGCTCGCCCGCTTCCCGCTCGAGGTGGTCGAGCTGGCCCGACGGGCACGAGACGCGGACCTCGCCGAGAGCGCGCGGGTGCAGACGGACGAGGCGGAGGACGACCTCGCGCCGGTCCGCGTGCTGTTCGGAGAGAGGGTCCTGCCCGCGATCCTGGCGGTGCTCGACCACGGCGCGCTCCTCGACCTCGTCCGGGCGCTCGGGCCTCTCCTGCCTCTGGCGACCCTGCGGGCGCCCGAACGCCTGCGGCAGGAGCTCGCGCGGCTCGCGCCCCCGCTCGAGGAGGTCGTAGGCGCGCTGGCCGCCGACGACCTGCTGGCCGCCTGCAGCGCCGTGGGCCTCGAGGTCGTCCACCACGACCTCGACGTGCTCCGCGTGCGGCTCGTCGCCCACGCCGACCCCGGGTTCGCCGTGCTCTGGCAGATGATCAGGTAGTCGCCATGGGTCGAGGCACGCCGCGCAAGCGCACCCTCTCACCGCTGCAGCGTGACCTTCTCCGGGCGCTCGAGGAGGCCGGCTCCGAGGCGCTGGACAGCCTGGCGAACGCCCTCCCCGGGAGCGAGGACCCGGGCTTCCTCGATCGCCTCCAGGAGGCGATCGCCGGGCTCGAGCGGGCGGGGCTGGTCGAGCTCCAGCGGAGCCTTCCGGGGCGCAATGGCGGCCCGCGGCCGGACGAGCGGTTGGAGGCCGGCGCCGCGCTGCCCGCCCTCCTCCGTCGCGACGCGGCGCTCTGGGTCGCCACCGAGAGCGGGGCCGGGGTCGAGTTCGTGCTTACCCTCGCCGGCCGCCGCGCCCTCGGCTCCTGAGCCGCGCGGTCGACCTCACGCCGCGTCGACGTCGACCGCCGTGGGCGCCGTTCGGACGATCAGGTGGTTCTTCCCCCCCAGCCAGCCCGCGACGATCTCCGGCGCGGGCCGCCGCACGCCCCACACCACGCCCAGGCGCTCGAGCACGCACAGGACGTAGTAGGTCGCGTCGACCTCCCACCAGCGGAAGCCCTGGCGCGCCGAGGCGGGGAAGAAGTGGTGGTTGTTATGCCAGCCCTCGCCGAAGGTCAGCAGCGCCAGCGCCCAGTTGTTGCGGCTGCGGTCGCTCGTCTCGTAGACGCGCGTGCCCACGAGGTGCGCGACCGAGTTCACGCAGAAGGTCGCGTGCCCGACGAGCATGGTGCTCATGAAGCAACCCCAGGCGAGGTGCTGCGCGCCCAGGGTGCAGCCCACGAGCACGGAGAGCCCGAGCGGGGGCAGCAGGTAGTGCTGGTTCAGCCAGCGCAGCTCGGGGTAGGCGGCCATGTCCTTGATCCCGTCGAAGTCGGTCGCCTCCCAGTCGGGGACGAGGATCCAGCCCAGGTGCGCCCACCAGAAGCCGCGGCGCACGGGCGAGTGCACGTCGCCCTCCTGGTCCGACTCGCGGTGGTGGCGCCGGTGGTGGCTCGCCCACCAGAGCACCCCCTTCTGCAGGGCCAGCGTGCCCAAGAGCGCGAGCACGAACTGGAAGGCGCGGCTCGTCTGGAAGGTCCGGTGCGCGAAGTAGCGGTGGTAGCCGGCCGTGATCCCGAACAGGAGCGCCGCCGAGGTCACCGCGAACAGGGCGAGCGCGCTCGCGCTCACCCCCGTGTGGATCGCGAGCGAGATCGCGAGCACGTGCAGGCCGAAGAACACGGTCGTGTTGAAGGCCCGCGTGACCGGGTCCAGCCTCCCCTGCTGCTGCTCCACCGCGCGTCCCCCGACCCGAGCGGTGACCGCTCCGCCAACCCCGCCCCCCGCGGCGATCCGGTTCAGGCGCGGGATTGTGCGGCGGCCGGTCCCGGAGTGTCAAGCCGAGCGACCGCGGGGCCTCGCCTACCAGACCCGGCGAGCTCGCCGGGTGACCGCGATCGCCGGATGCCTCGATCGACGTCCACGAAGGCACCGAAGGTCGCCGGAGGACACGGAGGCCATGTCGTTCACGTGCTTCGTCCCTCCGTCATCAGCGAGACGCGTGACGGCGTCAGTCGACGGCGAGGGCCACGCGGGTGGTCTCGCCCTCTCGCACGACCACGGTCTGCCAGGGCGCGTCGGACGGGCCCCTGCCCGGCGTGCGCGCGCGCACCTCGAACGCGCCCGGCGCGAGCGCGAGCGCGGCCAGGCCGCCGTCCCCCGCCGAAGGGAAGAGCCGATGGACCACGCCCTCGACCGGGTCGCGCACCTCGACTTGCGCGATCGTGGCGCGCAGGGGCAGGTCGACCCGCACCTCGAGGAGCCCGCCGCCCGCGCGCAGGGGAGCCTCGACCTCCACCTCGACCCCGGGCCCGACCCGGACCGCGCGCGTGACGCTCGGCGGCAGGTCCGGCGCGTGGACGATGAACCGCACCGCGCGCTCGGGGAGGCCCGCAACGACCCACGCGCCCCCGCCCTGGTCTTGCACCCACCTCACCCGCCCATCGCCGTCGGGGTCGTCCGCCACCAGCTCGTCGAGCTGCAGCTGGCGGTCGAGCGGCGCCCGCGTGCTGGCGTCGACCAGCCGCAGGCGGACGCGGGCCTGGGCCTCCGGCAGCGTCACCGCCACCTCGAGCGGGGCGTCCCCGACGAGCACCCCGGCGGCGCCCCCCAGGACGGTCCTCAGCGTGGCGTCAACGACCTCCACGTCAACGACCGCGCCGCGCACGAGCCCCTCGAGGCGGAACTCGCCCCCCGGTCCTGGCGTCGCCTCGGCGAGGGTCGACCAGTGCGAGGTCGACCCCGCGACGCGCGCTGAGACCACCAGGCTCCGACCGTCCGAGCCGACGACGCGCCCGCCCAGCGCGGCCGCCGGCTCGAGCCGGACGACGACGTCCTCCGCGCCGGGCGTCACCACCTGGCCCCCGTGGCGGGGCGCGCGGACGAGCAAGCTCGCGCCGCGGCCCTCGGGGACCGTGAGCTCGAACCGCCCCCCCTCGTCGCACTCGACGGCGCGGAACACCCTGGACTCCGGGTCGAGGTCGATCGTGCGAGGCGTGCCGTCGTCGGGTTGCGCGAGCTCGAGGACGCAGACCGTGGCCCCGGCGATCGGCCCGGCCGGGCCGAGGACGATCCCGCGCACCGGGTGCGCGGCCAGGAGGCGCAGCTCGAGCGGCGCGCCGGCGCCCGTCCGGTGAGTCGTCAGCGTCAGGTGGCCGGGGGCGTTCACCTCCAGCTCCAGCTCGGCGGGCGGGACGCCCTCGAACGCGAACCGCCCGTCGGGACCCGTGGTGGCCTCGAGCCACCGGGACACCACCGAGAAGACGAACTCGGTCTGCCGGGAGCGGTGGTCGCGCAGCGGGTGCCGGCAATGGATGCGCGCCCCGGCCAGCGGCGCCCCGCGCGCGTCGAGCACGCGGCCCGCCAGCGTGGCCGCGCGCGCCAGGCGGATCGTGGGGGCGGTCTGAGGGGCGCCCTGATCGAGCGGCGTCCAGGCGGCCGGCGCCCGCCCGGGCGCCATGACGACGACCGGGTCGTGCGCGAGGGCGACCGCCTCGATCGAGAACTCGCCCCCGGGGCCGGTCAGGACCTCGCGATCGGCGAGGAGCACGCGCGCGCCGGCGAGCGGCTCGTCGTCCTCGGCCCGCGCGACGCGGCCGCTGACGCGCACGAGGCCCAGCGCCAGCTCGACCCCGGCCGCCGCGCGCGCGAGGTCCGCGCGCACGACCGTGCGCGGGTCGTCCGTCGCCGCCTCGGGCGCCGGGTCCGCGCTGCGCAGGCGCGCCAGGCGGCGGGGGCCGTCGTGGACGCCCTCGGCCCCGCTGAGCGCCTCGCGGAGCACCGAGAGCTCGAGGGGGCCCTCGACGTCCGCGGGCAGCGCGAGCTCGAACCGCCCGTCCGCCCCGGTCACCGCGCGCGCGTCGAGCGGGGCCGGGGACCCCGGCCCCGCGATCCGGACGGTTGCGCCCCGGCGAGCGGCGCATCTCTAACGTAGACCACGCCGCGCGCGACGGCAGCGCCCTGCACGGCCCGGCCGCCGGCGTCTGGCCGCGCCTGGCGCGGCCGCAGGCCCCGCCGCCGCCGCCGCCGCGACGGCGTCGCTCGCCGCGTCGACGCGCGCCGCGCCCTGGCCCCGTCCGCGCGGGGCCTCCGCAGGCCCCGGCTGCCGCCCAGCGCCGGCAACCGACGGCGCCGTGACGGTCGGCCAGCCGCCACCTCGGCGCCGTCAGACGCAACAGCGCCGCAAGCCACCCGCCGCCGCCCAGCCCCGTCGCCCGGCCAGCGCCGCCCGCCAGCGCGAGCGCGCCCGGACGGCGCGCGGCACGGACGAGCGCCGGCGCGGGCGCCGGCGGCACGGCGACCGGCGGCGCGTCGGCGCGCGCCAGGGCTCGATCGCCGCCGGCGGGGGCGGCGCGCCAAGTCGAAGGCTTAGCGCTCGCGAAACACGACCGCGCCGGCGGCGAACCGCGGCGCGAAACTGCGCCGCAGGGCGGCCAGGCCCCGCAGGCGCGAGGCGACGGTCCTGCGGGCAGCCGAGCGCGCGCGCCACGTCGGCGAAGGTCAGCCCCTCGAGGTAGTGCAGCGCCAGCACCTCGCGCTGCTCGGGGCCGAGGCCCGCGAGGCCCGCGCGCACCGCGGCGGCCTCCTCGTCGCGCTCGAGGGCGGCCGCGGGCGCCGCCTCGGCGGGGCGGACCCGGGCCTCGTGCGCAGCGCGCCGCTCGGACCGCCGCAGGTGGTCGCGGGCCGCGTTCTTGACGATCGCGAAGAACCAGGGCGCGAACGCGCCGCCCCGCTCGAAGCGGCGCGCCCCCTGCAGCGCGCGCACGAGCGCCTCCTGGGCCACGTCCTCCGCCGCGGCGAGGTCGCCCGTCATGTGGGCAGCCACCCGGTGCGCCCGCGCCCAGTAGCGCTGCACGAGCACCTCGACCGCCGCCTCGTCGCGCGCGACGAGCCCCGCGATCAGCCCCTCGTCCGTGGCCTCCGGCCAGCCCATGGTCCTTCGCAGCATGGCGTCCTCCGTCCCGGTGCGCTCGCCCCCCTTACGCCGGCCGCGACCGCCCGTTTCCCTCGCGCTCCAAGCGTCTGACCTGTCGGCATTTGGGACACAGGACACGAGCGCGCCGCGCCCGAGACGTGCGCGGGGCGCAACGGGCCGCGGGATCGGACCGTTGACCTCCTCGGCCAGCAGCACGTCCTCGCGCGCGTCCTCCACGAATGCAGGGGCGGCTCCGACGCGGTCGCCAGCCCGCGAAGAAGAGCTGGACGTCACTCATCTCGCAGGGAGCGCGCGAGCCGCCGGCCGGGCACCCGCACGGGCAGGCGACCGACCGTGCCCTCGGGCGTCGGTGAGCGCCGGCGCGGACCCCGGGCCGCCCCCCCTCGCCTGCGGCCGCTTACGACGCCGGCGCGCGGTCCCCGCGAACCTCGCCCGCGCGCCCGCGCCGCCCCGGGGCGACGATGGGAGGCATGGCGACCGTGGCGACGAGGCCCGCCGCGCAGGAGCGGGCGGCCGGACCAGGGTGGCGCGCCTCGCCGCTGCCCGACTGGACGCAGGCGGCGCTGATCGCGCTGGGGCCGCCGATCGTGGCGCTCGCGATCGGCTGGCTGCTCTGGCCCCTCCTGCGGCCGTTCGCCTGGTTCACCTTCTTCCCGGCCGTCCTCGCGAGCGCCTGGCTCGGCGGGCGCTGGGCCGGGGCGACCTCCGGGGCGCTGTCGACGCTCCTGGTCGCGCTGGCGCTCGCCCCGCCGGGGGCGAGCCCGGCGGCGCTGCTCCTCACGGGCGCGGCCCTCACGGCGCTCGGCGCGGGCGCCGGCGCCCTGCGCGAGCGCCTCGTGACGGCCCACGCGGCGGAGCGCGCCGCCGCCGGCGCGCTCCGCAGCTTCGTCGAGCTCGCGCCCGACGGGATCTTCGTCGCGGACCTCGAAGGGCGCTACACGGACGTCAACGAGGCGGGCTGCCGCATGCTCGGCTACGCGCAGGGAGAGCTCGTCGGCAGGTCGATCGCCGACCTGGTCCCCCCCGAGGACGTCGAGCGCCTCCGGCGCGCCAAGGAGCACCTGCTCGAGGGCTGCATCCACGTCGCCGAGTGGAGCCTGCGCCGGAAGGACGGCACCTGGCTGCCCGTCGAGGTGAGCGCGCGGATCCTGCCCGACGGCCGCTGGCAGGGGTTCGTGCGCGACGTGCGAGAGCGGCGCCGGGTCGAGCTGGCCCTGCACCGCGGCGAGGACGACCTCCGCCGCGCGCAGGCCGTGGCCCACGTGGGGAGCTGGCGCCTCGACGTGCGCACGGACGAGCTCACCTGGTCCGACGAGGCGCACCGGATCTTCGGCGTCCCCCGCGGCGCGCGCGTCACCTACGCGACCTTCCTCGACCGCGTCCACCCCGACGACCGCGAGCAGGTGGACCGCCGCTGGAGGGCGGCGCTGCGGGGCGAGGAGCCCTACGACCTCGAGCACCGGCTCCTGCTCGACGGCGAGGTGCGGTGGGTGCGCGCGCGGGCCGACCTCGAGCGCGAGGCGGACGGCGAGGTCGTGGGCGGGATCGGCGCCGTCCAGGACATCACGGCGCAGAAGCGCGCCGAGGAGGCGCTCCAGCGCGCGCACGAGACGGAGCAGCGGCTGCGCGCGGAGCTCGAGGCGCTGTCGCGCGCCGACGCGGCGGTCGCCGACGCCGTCGCCCGGCTGACCGGCCCCGACCTGGCGACCGTCCTCAACGTGATCGTCCTCCAGGCCCGGGCGCTGACCGGGGCGGAGTACGCGGCCCTGGGCGTGGGCACCGACCCGGCGGCGCCCTTCTCGCCCTGGATCTCGCTCGGCATGCCCGCCGACGCCGAGCGGGCGATCGGGCGGCTCCCGCGCCCCGTCGGCACCCTCGGGCTCGTCAGCCGCGACGGCCGGACCGTCCGGACGGACGACGTCCGCCGGCATCCCCGCTTCGCCGGCCTCCCGCCCGGCCACCCGGAGCTGGGGAGCCTGCTCGGGGTCCCGATCCGCTACCGCGGGCGGGCCGTGGGAAACCTCTACCTGGCCAACGCGCCCGGCGGGCGGGCCTTCTCGGAGGAGGACGAGCGGCGCGTCCACCAGCTCGCGGCCCGCACCGGCGTGGCGATCGAGACGGCGACGCTCTACGTGGGCGAGGCGGGCCAGCGCTCCTGGCTGCAGAGCGTCCTCGAGCAGATGCCGGAGGCGATCGTCGTGATCGACCGCGAGGAGCGCCTGCGCATGCACAACCACGCGGCGGCGTTCCTGTTCCACGGCGGCGACCCGCTCGCGCACGAGCTGCGTGACCCGTCGGGGGCGCGCGTGCCCGAGGCCCAGCGGCCGCTGCGGCGCGTGCTCCGCGAGGGGGTGACGGTGGTGCGCGCCGAGCACGTCATCGCCACCGCGTCGGGCGAGCACGTGCCCGTCCTGATCAGCGCCACGCCGATCCGCCTCGGCCACGAGGTGGTCGGCGCCGTCGAGCTGCTCCAGGACATCCGCGAGCAGAAGGAGCTCGAGCGGCTGCGGGAGGAGTGGACGTCGATCGTGGCCCACGACCTGCGGCAGCCGGTGGGGACGATCCAGCTCGCGGCCGACCGGCTCCTCGCGCTCGGCGGGGCGCGGCTGAGCGCCCAGGAGCGCGGGCCGCTCGAGCGGATCAGGAGCTGCGCCGTCCGGCTCGGCCGCATGATCGCGGACCTGCTCGAGGCCTCGCGCCTCGAGGCCGGCCGGCTCTCGCTCGAGCCGCGCGTCGTCGACGTCGGCGCGGTCGTGACCACGCTGGCCGAGCACCCGCCGGCCGAGCAGGCCGGCCGGCGCGTCGTCCTCTCGGCGCCGGCGGGCGCCACCGCCTGGGCCGACCCCGACCGCCTCCAGCAGGTGCTCGAGAACCTGCTGTCGAACGCGGTGAAGTACGGCACGCCCGGCGCCGACATCCAGGTCGACGTCGCCCCCCGCGACGACGAGGTCGAGGTCGCCGTCACCAACGCGGGCCCCGGGATCCCGCCCGCGGAGCTGGCCGTCGTCTTCAACCGCTTCTCGCGGGGGCGCGGGGTCCACGCGACGCGCACCCCCGGGCTGGGGCTCGGCCTCTACATCGCGTACGAGGTCGTCCGCGCGCACGGCGGCCGCATGTGGGCCGAGAGCGTCCCCGACCGGACCACCACCTTCCGCTTCACGCTCCCGCGCCGACCCTGACGGGCCCGCCAGGGCCGGTCACAGCAGCCTGCGCGCGCGCGCCTGCGCCTCGAGCGCCTCGCGGTGCGCCGGATGCGCGACGGCGACGAGCGCGCGCGCCCGCTCGCGCACCGGGCGGCCCCACAGGTCGGCCACGCCCCACTCGGTGACGACGAAGTGCACGTCGCCGCGCGAGGTGACGACGCCGGCGCCGGGGTCGAGCTCGGCCACGATCCGGGAGATCGTCCCGCCCCTGGCCGTCGACGGCAGGGCGATCACGGGGCGGCCGCGCGCCGCGCGGGCGGCCCCGCGGATGAAGTCGACCTGCCCGCCGATCCCGGAGTAGAAGCGCCGACCGATCGAGTCCGAGACGACCTGCCCGGTGAGGTCGACCTGGATCGCGGAGTTCACGGCGACGAAGCGGTCGTGCTGCGCGATCACGAACGGGTCGTTGGTGTAGTCCGACGGGTGCATCTCCACGACCGGGTTGTCGTGGACCCAGCGGTACAGCTCGGCGCTGCCCATGAGGAACGAGGTCACGACCTTGCCCCGGTGGAGCGGCTTGCGCTCGCCCGTGATCACGCCCCGCTCCACGAGCCGCATCACGCCGTCGGAGAACATCTCCGTGTGGACCCCCAGGTCGCGCCGGTCCTCGAGCTGGGCCAGCACCGCGTCGGGGATCGCCCCGATCCCGAGCTGGAGCGTGTCGCCGTCCTCGATCAACGCCGCGACGTTCGCGCCGATCCGGCACGAGACCTCGTCGATCGGGTGCGCGGCCAGCTCGGGCAGCGGGTGGTCGACCTCGACGATCGCGGCGAAGCGCGACACGGGCAGGAACGCGTCGCCGTGCGTGCGCGGGCACCTGGGGTTGACCTCGGCGATCACGTGGCGCGCGAGGTGCGCGGCCGGCTTGACCACGTCCACCGAGACGCCGAGCGAGCAGTAGCCGTGCTCGTCGGGCGGCGAGACCTGCACGAGCGCCACGTCGATCGGCGCGCGCTCCTTGAACAGCCGCGGCACCTCGGAGAGGAAGATCGGCGTGTAGTCCACCGCGCCCTCGTTCACGGCGTCGCGCAGGTTCTCGCCGATGAACAGCGCGGTCGTGCGGAACGCGCCGCAGCGCTCGGGCCGGGCCCACGGCGCGTCGCCCAGCGTCAGGAGGCTCAGGACCTCGACGTCGCGCACGGCGTCGCCCCGCCCGCAGAGCGCGTCGCTCCGCGCGCAGAGCGCCTCGAGGAGCGCGGTCGGCACGCCGGCGTTCCCCGAGAAGGTGATCCGCGAGCCGCTCGTGACGAGGCGCACCGCCTCGTCGGCCGGAACGAGGCGCGCGCGGTACGTGTCCTTCCAGCCTGGCGTCATGCTCATCGGCAGGTCGCCAACGCACATGGCGGGCCCGACGCGTGACCGTGCGTCGCCCGTGCGACCCCGTCCCGCCCCGGGGAAACCGTCACACCGATGAGACACGCCAGTCGCGCCGGCGCCGCTTGCGAGAGGCACGCGCGTCGCTTTGGTAGGTTGCCCTCATGACTGCCCCACCGACGCTGCGGCTCGCCCGGGCCGACCTCGACGCGCTCCTCGACGCCGTCCGGGCCGACGGCTGGACCGTCCTCGGCCCGACCGTCCGCGAGGAGGCGATCGTCTACGACCGCGTCGACCGCGCGGCCGACCTCCCGGCCGGCTGGACCGACGTCCAGGCGCCCGGCCGCTACCGCCTCGAGCGCCGCGCCGACGAGGCCCTGTTCGGCTACGCCGTGGGTCCGCACAGCTGGAAGCGCGCCCTGCACCCGGCCGACGTCCGGCTGTGGCGCGCGTCGCGCACCGCCGACGGGTTCGCCGTGGACGACGCGCCCCCCGCCGCCGAGCGGACGGCCTTCCTCGGCGTGCGCGCGTGCGAGCTGGCCGCGATCGCCATCCAGGACCGCGTGCTGCTCGACGGCCCGTACCCCGACCCGATCTACCGCGCCCGCCGCGAGGCGACGCTGCTGATCGCGGTGCAGTGCGGGACCGCCGGGGGCACCTGCTTCTGCGCGTCGATGAACACGGGCCCCGGCGTGACGGGCGGCGCCGACCTGACCCTCACGGAGCTGCTCGAGCCGGCGCACGCCTTCGTCGTCGAGGTCGGGAGCCCGCGCGGGGCGGCGATCGTCGCGCGCCTGGCCTCGCCGCCCCCGCCCGCGACCGAGCCCGAGCGCGCCGCGGCGGGCGCGGTCGTCGCGCGCACCGCCGCGAGCATGGGCCGCACCCTCGACGACCCCGCGCGCGTCCCCGCGGCGCTGCAGGAGACCTACGACCACCCGCGCTGGGACGACGTGGCGCAGCGCTGCCTGACCTGCGCGAACTGCACGATGGTCTGCCCGACCTGCTTCTGCACGCAGGTCAGCGACACGACCGACCTCACGGGCGACCACGCCGAGCGCTGGCGGCGCTGGGACTCGTGCTTCACGCTCGAGTTCACCCACGTGCACGGCGGCAGCGTGCGCCAGACGGCGCGCTCGCGCTACCGCCAGTGGCTGACGCACAAGCTCTCCACCTGGCACGACCAGTTCGGCACGTCGGGCTGCGTGGGCTGCGGCCGGTGCATCACCTGGTGCCCCGTCGGCATCGACATCACCGAGGAGGTGCGCGCGCTCCTCGCGCCCGCCGCCCCGGCCCCAGGAGGCGCACAGTGAGCGAGGCGCTCGGGCTCGAGGACGTGCTGCGCGAGCACCCGTTCACGACCGGCATGAGGCCGGAGCACCTGCGCGAGCTCGCCGGCTGCGCGCGGGAGGTGCTCCTCGCGGCGGGGACCTTCCCGATCCGCGAGGGCGACGCGGCCGACACGTTCTACGCCCTGCGCGACGGGGCCGTGGCGATCGAGGTCCACGCGCCGAGCGGGCCGCTCGTCGTGCAGACGCTGCACGCGGGCGACGTCCTCGGCTGGTCGTGGCTCTTCCCGCCCTACCGCTCGGCCTTCGACGCGCGCGTCGTCGAGCCCGCCCGCGCCCTGGCCTTCGACGCGCCCTGCCTGCGCGGCAAGGCCGAGCGCGACCACGAGCTGGGCTACGCGCTCATGCTGCGCATGGCGCGGGTCTTCACCTCGCGCCTGGCCGCGACCCGCCTCCAGCTCCTGGACCTGTATGGCCCTCGCGCCTGACCCCATGCTGCCGCGCCGCGCGCGCGTGCTGGCCTCGCGCCAGGACACGCGCGACACGTGGACGCTCGAGCTCGAGCTCGACGGCGCCGCGCCCCTGCCCTTCGCGCCGGGGCAGTTCAACATGCTCTGGCCCTTCGGCGTGGGCGAGGCGCCGATCTCGATCTGCGGCGACCCGGCCGAGCCGGCGCGGATCGTGCACACGGTGCGCGCCGTCGGCGCCGTGAGCCAGGCGATCGCCGCCGCGGCGCCCGGCGCGGTCCTCGGCCTGCGCGGGCCGTTCGGGCACGGCTGGCCGACGGTCCAGGCGATCGGCCACGACGTGCTGATCGTCGCCGGCGGGATCGGCCTGGCGCCGCTCCGGCCGGTGATCCTCGAGCTCCTGGCGCACCGCGGCCAGTACGGGCGCGCGGCCCTGCTCTACGGCGCGCGCACCCCGGCCGACGCGCTCTACGGCCACGAGCTCGACGCGTGGCGCGCGCGCGGGCTGCAGGTGCTCACGACGGTCGACGTCGCCGACCGCGCCTGGACGGGCGCGGTCGGCGTCGTCACGCGCCTGATCCCCCGGGCCGAGGTCGACCCGGCGCGGACCGTGGCCATGGTGTGCGGGCCCGACGTCATGATGCGCTTCACCGCCCAGGAGCTGACCGCGCGCGGCTTCCCGGCCGCGCGCGTCCACCTCTCGCTCGAGCGCAACATGCGCTGCGCGGTCGCGCTCTGCGGGCACTGCCAGTACGGGCCGACGCTCCTCTGCCGCGACGGCCCCGTGCTCACCTGGGAGCGCCTGCGCCCCCTGACGTCCGTGAGGGAGCTGTGAGCGAGCGTCGCAAGCCGCGGCTGGCCGTGTGGAAGTTCGCCTCGTGCGACGGCTGCCAGCTCTCGCTCCTCGACTGCGAGGACGAGCTGCTCGAGGTCGCCGGCGCGGTGGAGATCGCCCACTTCCTCGAGGCCTCGAGCGCCACCGCCGAGGGCCCCTACGACGTGTCGCTCGTCGAGGGCTCGATCACGACGCCCCACGACGCGCGCCGGATCCTCGAGGTGCGGGCCGTCTCGAAGGTCCTGGTGACGATCGGCGCCTGCGCCACGGCCGGCGGCGTGCAGGCGCTGCGCAACGGCCGCGACGTGGACGAGTTCCTGCGCCTGGTCTACGCGCGCCCCGACTGGATCGACGCGCTCGCCACGTCGACGCCGATCGCCGCGCACGTGAAGGTCGACCACGAGCTGCGCGGCTGCCCGGTGAACAAGCACCAGCTCCTCGGCGTGCTCTCGGCGCTGCTCGCCGGCCGCTCGCCCGCGGTCCCGCGCGAGTCGGTGTGCATGGAGTGCAAGCGCCGCGGGACCGTGTGCGTCATGGTCGCGCGCGGCACGCCCTGCCTCGGCCCCGTCACCCACGCGGGCTGCGGCGCCCTGTGCCCGGGCTACACGCGCGGCTGCTACGGCTGCTTCGGGCCCATGGAGACGCCGAACACGTCGTCCATGGCGCAGGCGCTCCGCGCCCACGGGCAGGCGCCCGACGCGATCGCGCGCGCCTTCCGCTCGTTCAACGCCGGCGCCGCCCCGTTCGCGCAGGAGGCCGACGCGCATGACCCGTCCTGACGGCGAGGCCCGCAGCCGGACGATCCGCGTCGCCGCGCTGGCGCGCGTCGAGGGCGAGGGCGCCCTGCACATCCGCGTGCGCGGGACCGAGGTCGAGCACGTCGGGCTCGAGATCTACGAGCCGCCGCGCTTCTTCGAGGCGCTCCTGCGCGGCCGCGCCTGGACCGAGGCGCCCGACGTCACGGCGCGCATCTGCGGGATCTGCCCGGTCGCCTACCAGATGAGCGCGGTCCACGCGCTCGAGGCGCTGGCCGGCGTCGTCGTCGACGGGCCCCTGCGCGCCCTGCGCCGGCTCCTCTACTGCGGCGAGTGGATCGAGAGCCACACGCTGCACGCCTTCATGCTCCACGCGCCCGACTTCCTCGGCTATCCGGACGCGATCCGCATGGCCAAGGACCACCCCGAGCGCGTCAAGGCGGGCCTGGCCACCAAGAAGGCCGGCAACGCGATCGTCGCGCTCGTCGGCGGCCGCGAGGTCCACCCGATCAACGTCCGCGTGGGCGGCTTCTACCGCGCCCCCACGCGCGCGGAGCTGGCCACGCTCGAGCCGGGCCTCGAGCGCGCGCGCGAGCTGACGCTCGAGGCGCTCGCCTGGGTCGGGACGTTCGAGTTCCCGGCCGCGTCGGTCGAGCGGGAGCTCGTGGCCCTGCGCCACCCCGACGAGTACCCCATGAACGAGGGGCGCATCACCTCGACGCGCGGCCTCGACTGCGCGGCCGGGGAGTACGACCAGCACATGGTCGAGGAGCAGGTCGCGCGCTCGACCGCCCTGCACGCGCGCCTGAAGGGGCGCGGCCACTACCTCACCGGCCCCCTGGCGCGCTACGCGCTCAACGCCGACCGCCTGCCGGCCTGGCTCGTCGAGGCCGCGACGCGGGCGGGGTTCGCGCCGCCGGTGACCAACCCGTTCCGCAGCATCGGCGTGCGGCTCGTCGAGGTGGCCTACGCCTGCGACGAGGCCCTGCGCATCATCCGCGCCTACGCGCCGCCCGCGGCGTCGTCGGTCGCGGCGCCGCCGCGCGCCGGGACGGGCGCCGCCGCCACCGAGGCGCCGCGCGGGCTCCTCTGGCACCGCTACGACACCGACGCCGACGGGCTGATCACGCGCGCGCGGATCGTCCCGCCCACCTCGCAGAACCAGCCCTCGATCGAGGACGACGTGCGCGCCGTCGCCGCGGACCTCCTGCGCGACGTCGACCTCGACGCCGACGCGCTCACGCGCCGCTGCGAGCAGGCGGTGCGCAACCACGACCCGTGCATCTCCTGCGCGACCCACTTCCTGCGGCTGACCCTCGAGCGCGTCCCGTGACGGACCTGGTCGTCGGCCTCGGCAACCGCTGGCGCGGCGACGACGCGGCCGGCCTGGCCGTGGCCGAGCGGCTGGCCGGGCGCCTCCCGGGCGTGACCGTCCGGGCCTGCGAGCGGCCGCCGCCGGACCTGTTCGCCTGGTGGGAGCCGACGAGCCGCGTCGTGCTGGTCGACGCCGCGGCCCCGGCGGGCGCGCCGGGGGCGGTCCACCGCTTCGACGCGGTGGCCGCGCCGCTCCCGTGCGAGGTGCTGCGCGTGTCGACGCACGGCGGGGGGGTGGCCGAGGCCGTCGAGCTCGCTCGCGCCCTCGGCGGCCTCCCGCGCGAGCTCGTCGTCTTCGCCCTCGAGGGGGCGTCGTTCGAGCACGGCGCGCCGCTGAGCGCGCCGGCGCGCCGCGCCGTCGACGAGGTCGTCGAGGCGCTGCTCAGGGAGCTGGGAGGTTCGCCGTGCACGAGACCGGGCTGATCCGGCGGCTGATCCAGGCCGCGCTCGCCGCCGCGGAGGCCGAGGGCGGCGGCCGCGTGACGGGCGTCGGGCTCAAGGTCGGCGCCCTCACCGGCCTCTCCGAGGGTCACCTGCGCGAGCACTGGGACGAGGCCGTCCCGGGGACGCCCCTCGAGGGCGCCGCCCTGCGGATCACCTGCGCGGAGGACCTCGCCGACCCCGACGGCGCCGGCGTCGTGCTCGAGTGGATCGAGCTCGGCTGACCAGCGGGGCGAGCACGATGCCGGCGCGCGAGGCGTTCGAGGCCGACGGGTTCGTCAGGGTGCCCGGCGTCGTCGACCCCGCCGACGTCGCGGCCATGCGGGCGTCGCTGTGGGCGACGCTCGCCGCGCGGGGCGTCGTTCCCGAGCGCTTCGTGGAGGTGGCCGGCGCCCTGCGCCCGGGGCCGGGCGCCGAGGAGGCGCTGTGGGAGGTCGGGCGGCAGGCCGCGTTCGCGCCGCTCCCGGGCGCCCTGGCCCGCGCCGCCGACGCGGTGTTCGGGGCCGGGACGTGGGCGCCGACCGACGGCCAGCAGGGCGGGTTGGCCGCGCCGAACCTGCCGCTGCCCGGCGCGTGGAGCGTGCCGCACCTGGCCTGGCACATGGACGAGCCGGTCGCCGCGGCGCAGGAGCGCGCGTGGGGTCTGCTCGGGTTCGTGTGCCTGGACGACGTCGAGCCCGGCGGCGGGGCCACGGTCGTGATCGCCGGCTCGCACCGGCGCCTGCTCGCGCTCGCGCGCGCGTCGACCGGCGGCGGGCTGCTCACCACCGACGACGCGCTCGCGGCGCTCGCGGCGTCCGACGGCTGGTTCGCCGACCTGCTGCGGCCGGACGACCCCGCGGCGCGGCGGCGCCGCTTCATGGACGAGGAGCACGTCTCGGCGGACGTGCCCCTGCGCGTCGTCGAGCTCACGGGCGCGCCCGGCGACCTCGTGCTCATGGACCCGCGCTGCCTGCACACCGTCTCGGCCAACGCGTCGGCGCGGGCGCGGCTGATCATGCGGCTGGTCTGCGTGCGCCGCGCGTGACCCGTCACGGCGCTCGCAGGCGGAGCGTCGCCGCGACGCCGGAGGCGAAGCCCACGAGCAGGCGGCGGCCGTCCGGCGTGAACGAGGCCGCCGTGGGCACGTCGAGGCTGCGCGAGAGCGCGAGGACCTCGAGCGGTTCGCCCGTGGCGGCGTCGGCGAGCCGCAGAGTGCGGTCGAGCCCGCCGGAGACGAGGAGCCGGCCGTCGGGGGAGACCGCGAGGCACGTGACCTCCCGCGCGTGAGCGGACGTGACCGCGCGGACCTCGCGCGCGGCGTCGACGTCCAGCCAGCGCAGCGCCCCGGCCTGGTCGCCGAGCACGACGATCGACGTCCCCGGCAGCGCCACCAACGCGCCGGGGCGCCCCCACGTCGCGCCCTGACGCCGCGCCGTCCAGCCGAGCCACCCTGGCCGCGTCGTCGCCGCCCCCTCCCACACCGCGACGGTCGGCGCCGCGCCGTCGAGCCCCCACGTGACCAGGCGTCCGTCGGTGAGCGAGACGATCCCGTGGACCGGGCCGCGGTGCGCCTGCAGCTGCACGGAGTCCGGCGGCGCGCCGTCCCTGAACGTCAGCCCGCCCACGATCCCGGCCTCGACGCCGGTCCAGCACCGCTCCGGGCCTGCGTGGAGGCAGAGGAACGACACGGGCAGGTCCGCGAAGGGCGCCGGCGCCTCGCCGGGGCGGCGCACGACGAAGGCGCGGTCCCCCGCCGCGACGAGCCGCCCGTCCGCCGCCACGCCGAGCGCGCGCAGCGAGGCGGCCTCGCGGCGCAGGACCTCGTCGCGCCCGTCGGCGCCCCAGCGACGGAGCGACCCGTCGAGGCCGGTCGTCCACACCGCGTCGTCCGCCGCGACGACGCCGGTGACCGCGCCCGCGTGGCCCGCGGCCGGCGCCGCGACCGCGCCGCTCAGGACGTCGACCTCGCGCACGAGCGGCTCGCCGGCCAGGACGACCGCCGCCCGGGCGCCGTCGGGCACGACCGCCGCCACCTCCGCGACGCCGGGCAGCGCGTGCCGCGCCACCTCCTCGCCGGTCGCGAGGTCCCACACCCTCCAGCCGCGCGCGCCGACGCCGACCAGGCGCCGGCCGTCGCCCGTGAAGCCGAGCGCCAGCGGCCTCCCGTCCACGCTCGCCCGCAGGAGCGCCGCGTCCGACGCCAGGTCCACGACGACGACGGCCGAGCCCTCGAGGGCGACGGCGCCGCGCGCGCGGTCGGGCGTGAGCGCGACGTGCAGCCCGGCCCCCTGCGCGGCGACGGTGACGTGAGAGACCCTCCGCTGCGCGCCGATCGACAGGAGGGTCAGGTGACCGCCGTTCGTCGTCGCGAGCACGGCGTCGCCGTCGTCGGCGACCGCGAGCGCCGTGACCGGCGCCGCCATCTGCATCTCGAGGACCGCGCGGCGCGCCTCGACGTCCCACACGCGCACGAGCGGGTCCTCGCCGGCGAGGACCACCGTCCGGGCGTCGCGGCTCACGGCCACGGCGCGGACGCGCGTCGGATGCGGCAGGACGACCGCCCCGCCCGCGCGGAGCCGGCACGTGACGCCGCCGTCCTCGGTCACGACGGCGAGCGTGTCGCCGCCCCACGCGAGCGCGGTCACGGGGGCCAGGCCCGTCGAGGACGCGACGTCGACTCGGCGCTCTCCGCCGCGCCCCCACGCGCGCACCACGCCGTGCTCGTCGCCCGCCAGGACGGCTTCCGCGGTCGCCACCAGGGCCCGGATCGGGGCCGTGTGCTTCGCCCACCGGTCGCCGAGGACCGCCTCGAGCGCGAGGTGCGCCGAGGCCGCCAGGTCGTGCGCGAGCGGCGTCGCCGGTGTCTTCGTCGTCGCCGGTGCCTTCGTCGGCGCCGGGGCGACGGGGGCGAGGGTGACCGGCTCCGGCGGCGCGTCCGGCTCCCTGACCGGCGCCGGGCGGGACCAGGACGCCCAGGCGGCGACGGCCTGAGCGCGGCGGCCAGCGCCGCGCCCGGCAGCCGGCCGGCCGCGCCCGCGTCGCCGGCCGGCGCCGGCGCCTCGTCGAGCCGCCGCGCCAGGGCCGCGCCGTCGGGCGGCCGCGCGTCGGCGTCGAACCGCAGCGCCTCCAGGCACACGGCCTCCAGCGCCGGCGGGACCGACGGGACCAGCGCGCGCGGCGCGCGCGGGGGCCCGCCCACGAGGACGCGGTGGGCGATCTCCAGGAACGAGCCGCCGGGGAACGGGGCCTGGCCGGTGAGCGCCTGGTAGAGGATGACGCCGACCGCCCACACGTCGGTCGGCGGGCCGACGCCCTGCGCGCCCTGGAGCTGCTCGGGCGACATGTAGGCGGGCGTCCCCAGGACCTCCCCGGTCTGCGTCAACCGCCCCAGGCCGGCCGCCGTGGCGAGCCCGAAGTCCGCGACACGCGCCCGCCCGTGCTCGTCGACGAGGACGTTGGCCGGCTTCACGTCGCGGTGGACGACCCCGCGCGCGTGCGCGTGGCCGAGCGCGCGCGCGACGTCGCGCACGAGGCGCGCCCGCGCCAGGACGTCCAGCCCATCGAACGCGCGGTCGAGGGGCCGCGCCCCCGGCACGAGCTCGAAGGCCAGGAACGGCCTCCCCTCGACCTCGCCCGCGGCGTGGACACCGACGACCCCGGGGTGGCGCAGCGCCGCCGCGAGGTGCCCCTCGCGCGCGAAGCGGGCCCGCGCCTCGGGGTCCGCGAAGGGCTCCCCCACGAGCTTGAGCGCCACCTCGCGGCCGCTCGTCCGGTCGAGCGCCCGGTAGACGACCCCCATGCCCCCGCGCCCGAGCTCGCCCAGGAGCTCGAAGCGCTCCCCGAGGACGCGTCTCGCGGGCGGCGGCATGCCGCTCATGATCCCGCCGCTCGCCGGAGCGTGGAAGAGGGCCCTCGCGCCCGAGCGCATCCGTTGACGCCGCGTCGCCGCGTGCCACCTTCAGGAGGCGCTGGAGGCGGGCCTTGGTCGACTCGACGCTCCCACGAGACGTGAGCATCCTGCTCGTCGACGACAACCCCGCGAACCTGGTCGCCTTGCGGGCGATCCTCGAGCCGCTGCGCTGCCGGCTGGTCGCGGTCACCTCGGGCCAGGAGGCCCTCGCGCGGGTCGCGGCCGAGGAGTTCGCGGTCGTCCTGCTCGACGTCCGCATGCCCGGCCTGGACGGCTTCGAGGTGGCGACCCGGCTCAAGGCGGACCCGGCGACGCGCTTCCTCCCGATCGTCTTCGTCACCGCCCAGGCGACGGACGTCGAGCACGCCGCGCGGGCCTACTCCTGCGGCGCCGTCGACTACCTGATCAAGCCCCTCCAGCCGGAGATCGTCCGCGGCAAGGTCGAGACCTTCGTCGAGCTGCAGCGGCAGGCCCGCGCCCTGCGCGAGGCCGAGCGGCGGGAGCACGAGCTGCACCTGTCGGAGCTGCGCGTCGCCAGCGACCAGCGCTACCGCAAGCTGATCGAGGGGATCGACCACGTGATCGCGTGGTCCGCCGACCCGAGCACGCTGCGCCTCTCGTTCCTGAGCAAGCAGGCGGTCGGCGTCTTCGGCGTCGCGCCCGCCGAGGTCGTCGACCCGGGCTTCTGGACCCGCCGCCTGCACCCGGACGACCGGGAGCGCTTCCTCGCCGCCGTCGCGCGCACGATCACCGACCGCGTGGACCAGTCGTGCAACCACCGCATGCTCGCGGCCGACGGGCGGACGCTGTGGTTCCACACCGGCCTGAGCATGGTCCTCGACACCCCGGTCCCCGAGCTCCACGGGGTCTCGGCCGACGTGACCGACCTCAAGCTGGCCGAGGAGGAGGCGCGCGAGGCGACGCGCGCGCGCGAGGAGCTGCTGGCCGTCGTCTCGCACGACCTCAAGACGCCGCTCCAGGCGATCTCCATGACCGTCCAGCGGCTCTCCGGGATCACGACGCTCACGGCCGACGCCACCGGCCAGGCCAAGGCGGGGATCGCCCGGATCCACCGCGCGGCCACGCAGATGGACCGCCTCCTCGACGACCTCCTGGACATGGAGCGGATCCGTCGGCGCCGCCTGCACGTCGAGCTCCGCCCCGAGCGCGCGGCCGCCCTGGCGCGCGACGCGGTCGAGCTCATCGAGGGGCTCGCCGCCGAGCGCTCGATCGACCTCGCCGCCGAGGTCGACGAGGTCGCCGACGTCGACGTGCTCTGCGACCCCGACCGGATCGTGCAGGTGCTCACGAACCTGCTGGGCAACGCGATCAAGTCCTGCGGCCGCGGCGGGACGATCCGGCTGCGCGCGGCCCGGCGCGGCGACGAGGTCCAGCTCGCCGTCGCCGACACCGGGCGCGGGATCGCGCCCGCCGACCTCGCGCGTCTCTTCGACGCCCCCCGGGTCACCCCGGCCCGCCGCGACGGCGGCCTGGGCCTCGGCCTGGCGATCTCCAAGGGGATCGTCGAGGCGCACGGCGGCGCGCTCGAGGTCGAGAGCGCCGTCGGCCGCGGGACCACCTTCCACTTCACACTGCCCACGGTGTGATCGAACTAACGAGGAGCGATGGCGATGGTCGGCGCCACGAACCGGCCGTCGGCCCGCAGCACGCGGTAGACGACCGCGCCGTGGCCGGCCTTCCAGGCCGCCGGCAGGTCGACCTGACCGCCGGGCGCGACGTCGACCTCGACCGCGTGCGGCCGCTTGACGGCGCGCTCGACCCGGCCGCGGACGAAGGCGGTGTCGACGTCGCCGGGCGCCGCCTCCTCCCAGGCCCGCAGGGGCGCCGAGGCGCGCTCGAGCGCCGGCCGGGCCGCCTCGAGGGCGTCGGGCGTGAGCGCCACCTGCAGGAGCTGGTGCGCGCCGACGACGACGAGGTCGGGGCCGACGGCCACGAACTGGGCCGGCCCGTCGGGCTCGGGCGTGTAGGTGCCCGCGCGCGGCAGGAGGCCGTAGGCGCGCGCGGCGCCCGAGGGCGCCATGATCACGAGCGCGCGCGCCGGGGTGCGCGGGCGCGCGGCGCGCCAGCCGAGGTCCTCGGGCGACGCCCGGTTCAGCTCGACGTGCAGCCCGGGGGCCGCCTCGCGGACGCGCGCGGCGAGCGCCTCGGCCGCCTGCTCGAACGTGGGCACGCGCCCTCCCTCCTGGGCCCCCGCGCCCGCCATGAGGCCCAGGGCGACGCACGAAGCGACGACGACCGGCGCGGCGACGCGCATGGGGCACCTCCGCGCGGATCGTACGCCGCTCGCGCTCACCTGGACAGGTACTCCTTGAACCTCGGGTCGTCGCGCACCCGCGCGAAGCAGGGGTCCCTGGCGAAGGTGTAGCCGGCGACGTCGTAGTAGTCGGGCCGCCCCGAGAGCTCGAGCAGCCGCAGCGCCAGGTCGAGGTCGCCCGCGCGCGCGGCCAGGCGCGCCTGCTGGAAAACCGCGTAGGGCGACCCCGGGTCGAGCGCCAGGGCGCGCCGAAGGAGCGGCCCCGCCTCGGCCGGCTCGTCGGCCTCGATCACGGCGTCGGCGGCGAGGGTCAGGAGCCCGGGCGACCCGGGCGACAGGTCGACCGCGCGCAGGGCCGCGTCGGCCGCCGCCAGCGCGTCGCCTGGCTGCGCGTCGTCCGAGTGGTGGCGCGCGAGCAGGTAGAGCGCCCGCGCGGCGAACAGCGCCGGGTCGTCGGGGCGAGCCGGGAGCTCGCGCGCGACGACGTCGAGGACCGTCTCGCCCTCGAGCGAGACCTTCACGTAGCCGAAGGCGTAGGTCCAGTAGGACACCCGGTGGGCCGCCACCGCCCGCGCGGCCACGAGGTAGCGGCCGGCGGCCAGGATCGAGCGCCCCGGGCGCGCGCTGTTGTTCTCGTACTGCGCCAGCTTCATCAGGTACTCGGCGTCGTGCGCGAGGTGGCGCCGCCACACCTCGAGCGCGTCGCGCGCCTCGACCAGGCGCGTGTCGCTCGGGACCGCCGCCCGCCGCACGAGCGCCTCGCGGCGGCGCACCTCCTCGGTCTCGGCGACGGCGCGCTCGGCGGCGGTGGCCGTGGCCGCGTCGCCGCGGGCGGCGGCGACCTGCGCCAGGGCGCGCAGGCTCGGGACGTGCCGCGGCTCGGCCTCGAGGGCGGGCCGGAGGACGTCGAGCGCCTGGTCGACCTTGCGCGCCTCGACCAGCGCGAGGACGGCGCGCAGACGGTCGTCGGGGCCCAGGTCGGCGAGCAGCGGGAGGTCGGCCTCGAGGTCGCCGGGCGCGCCGGCGGTCAGCCGCGCGCGCAGGTGGGCCCGCCGGACCTCGATCAGGTGCGGGTGGCTGCCGGCCAGGCGGTCGAGCGCCGCGGCGTCGGCGTCGAGGAGCGCCTGGTCGAGCCGCGCCGGCGCGTGCTCCGGTTCCAGGGCCAGGAGGCGCGCGAGGAGGCGCGCGCGGCGCGCCGGCTCGCCCTGCGCGCGGCGGACCTCGACCC
>JAHBXY010000081.1 GCA_019636275.1 Planctomycetota bacterium
GACCTGGTCGGCGAGCTCGAGCCGGCTGGCGACGCGCTCGAGTCGGTCGAGGATCCCGCCCAGCGGGTCCCCCTCGCGCTCGGCCCGCAGGCGCCCCAGCTCCGCGCGCAGCTCGTCGCGCTCGCGGCGCAGGGCGTCGCGCTCCGCGCGCACGCGGTCGAGCTCGGCCCGCAGCCCGGCGTCGGCCGCCGGCGCCTCGTCCTTGCCCAGCTCGCCGCGCAGGCGCTGCAGGTCGTCGCGCAGGCGCGTCCGCTCGGCCGAGAGCCGGGCGATCAGCTCGACCGCCGGGCGGACGGCCTGCGAGACCGACACGTCGGCGGGCGGCGTGGCCTCGCGGCGCCCGAGCGATGCCCCGAACAGCGCGGCCACCGCCTAGCGACCGCCCTTCTTCGGCCCGCCGAAGCCGAACCCGAAGGCGAACGGCTGGGGCGGCGCCGGGCGGCGCGGCTCGGGGCGCGGGGTCTTCGTCGGCTCGCTCGCGGCCGGCGGCTCCGGCTCGGCCACCGGCTCGGGCGCCGCCGGCTCGGCGGGCGCCTGGGCGGCCTTCAGCGCGTCGAGCTCGGCCTTGAGCCGCCGCGCCTCGGCCTCGAGCAGGTCGAACTGCTCGCCCTGCCGCGCCTGCAGCTCGCGCATGGTGGCCAGCGCCTCGCGCGCCTCGCGGGCCTCGGCCGTCAGGGCCGCCCGCTCCTCGCGCAGCGTGTCGATCTCGGCCACCAGGTCCTCCTGGTCCTGGCGCAGGCGCTCGCGCTCGGCGGCCAGGTCGGCGCGCTCGCGCGCCAGGCGGTCGCGCTCGGCGCGCGCGGTCGTCAGCTCGGCCTCGACCCGCGCCCGCTCGGTCGCCCCCTCCTCGAGGGTCAGGCGCAGCGTGTCGCGCTCGACCGACAGGCGCTGCGTGCGGCTCAGCTCCTCGTCCAGGCGCGCCTGCGCCTGCGCCTGCAGCCGGTCGAGCGCCTGGCGCGTCTTCTCGCGCTCCTCGCGCAGGTGGCGCAGCTCGCCCACGAGCTGCCGCACCTCCTGCAGGCGGAACTTCTGGCCGGCCTCCTTCGACAGCTCGCCGGCGACCTGGTCGAGGTCGGCCTGCAGGCGGTTCTTCTCCGCCTCGACCAGCCCCTTGTCGTGCTCGAGCTGCGACTTGGCCTGCGTGAGCCGCTCGACCTCCTGCAGGAGCATGGCGACGCGCTTCTTCTCGGCCTCGGCGCGCTCCGTCGCGCCCTCGGTCGCGAGCTGCTCGAGCGCCTGCGCGAGCTTGCTGCGCTCGACGACGCGCACGGCGTCGACCTTGCGGCGCTTGAGGTCCTTGAGGGTGATCGACCGGGTGATCCCGGCGAGGCTCCCGGCGAGGTCCGTCTCCGACGCCATGACTCGGCTCCTGACCGCTAGGTCTAGTGCTATTTCGGAAGGTCCACGCCGGATCTAGAGGCCCACGGAAAAATTCTCTGGACCACCTTCACGTCCCGTTCGAGGAGGCGCCCGCTGCCCTCCTACCCCCGGCCTGTCCACGCGTTATAGTGGTGTCGAACCATCCTGACCACTACATTTTGGGGGTTGCGACGCCTCCGTCGCGGCCCGTCCGCAGGCGGCAGAGCGGAGTAGGATCGCGGCCGCGCCGCCCGTCGCGCCGGCGTCCCGCGGCCATCGCCCGCGGGACCTGATGGGGGGCGGAGAGGAGAGGCACATGCGCTCGGGCTCGACGACGACCAACGCGCTGCTCATCGCCATCGCGGCCCTGCTGGCCGCCAACCTGATGTGGGGCCGCCCCGGCGCGCCGGCGCCCGTGCTCCTGCCCGCGGCCCACGCGCAGAACCGGCCGGTCGAGGCGCAGCTGCGCACCGGGACGACGTTCGTGACCTCGTCGGTCGACGGCGCGCAGCTCTACGTGTGGCAGTGCACGCTGGTCAACGCGCTGCCGACCTTCCAGGCGTTCAGCTTCACGGCGCGATGAGGGGCAGGCCGCCTCACGTCGATTCGCCGCAGAGGTCGCAGAGGGGGCGCAGAGGTCGCAGAGGACGGGGACTGATGACCCGCCTCTCCTCGAGCTCTGCGTCTCCGCTGCGTCCTCTGCATCCTCTGCGTCCGATGAGCGGTCAGGGCGTGGTTGTGCCGGCGCCTCGTCGCCTGCGCCCGATCGTGGGCCAGGACCGGCGCGGGTGTCCGCCTTGACCGACCGGCCCCGCATCCTGATCGTCCGCCTCTCTGCCCTGGGCGACGTCGTCCACGTCCTGCCGGCGCTGGCGGCGCTCCGCGCCGCCCTGCCGCGGGCGTTCATCGGCTGGGCCGTCGAGGACCGCGCCGCGAGCCTGCTCGAGGGGCACCCGCACCTCGACCGGCTGCACGTCGTCCCGCGCGCCGCCTGGTCGAAGGCGCTGCGGCGCGACCCGGTGGCGGTGCTGCGCGGCTTGCGCCGCACCCTGCGCGACCTACGGACCGCCCGCTACGAGGTCACGCTCGACTTCCAGTCGAACCTGCGCTCGAGCGCCCTCGCCTGGGCCTCGGGCGCTCCGCGGCGCGTCGGCCAGCCGCGCCCCTACGCCAAGGAGGGGAGCCGGGCGCTCTCCACCTGCGCCCCGCCGCCGGTCGCGCGGGACGTGCACAAGATCGAGCGCAACCTGGCCCTCCTCGGCCCGCTCGGCCTGGCGGTGAGCGCGGCGCCGCGGCCGGTCGTCCCCGAGCCCCCGGCGGCGACGGCGCTCGGCGAGGCCTTCGTGGCCGCGGGCGGGCCGCGCGTGATCATCCACCCGGGCGTCTCGGCCTTCGGCGCGCTGAAGGCCTGGCGCGAGGACCGCTTCGCCGACCTGGCCCGCCGCCTCCTGGCCGACGGGGCGCGCGTGCTCTTCGCCTACGGCGGGGCCGCCGAGGAGGCCGTGGCCCGGGCGCTCGCCGCCCGGGCGCCCGGGGCCGAGCTCACGCCGCGGACCTCCGGGATCCTCGAGCTGGCCGCCCTGCTCCGGCGCGCCGACCTCGTCGTCGGCGTCGACTCGGGCCCGCTGCACCTCGCCGCCGCCGTCGGCGCGCCCGTCCTCGGCCTCTACGGCCCCAAGCACCCGGGGACCTACGGCCCCTTCTGGGCGCCGTCCGAGGTGGCCCGCGCCGGCCTCGAGTGCAGCCCCTGCCGCCACCGGCGCTGCCCGCGCGACGACGTGGTCACGGTCGAGGGGGCGGCCGGGCCCCTGCGCATCTCGCCCTGCATGGACCGCCTGGGGGTCGACGTCGCCCACGCGGCGGCGCGCCGCCTCCTGGACGAGAGCGCCTGAGAGCCCCTCCTCTCGCCGCTCGCTGGCGAGCGCGAGCACTGGTGGTCAGCCGTCGGCCGGAGCAACGAGCGAGGCGAGGCCGCGGAGGCTGAGGCGAGGCGGCGCGCGCGCGGGCGACGTCGTATCGGCATACTTCGAGCCCGCGCGCGCGCGCCGCCCCGCCCAGCATCCGCGGCCGCAGCCGTCGAGCACACTGCATGCTGGCCTGGGGGCTGGCCGAGCATGTACGATCAGCCGCCCTCGCGCGGGCCCGGGGAGAGGTCGGATGAGCAGCACGACGGACGAGACGCCGAGCAAGCGCCACCGGCGCGAGATCAAGCCGCTCAAGGGGTCGAGCACCAAGCTCGAGACGCTCCGCGCGGACTCCGGAGCGCCCGACGGCGGCGCGGCCCCGGCCGAGGCGGGCCGCGAGATCCAGGCGCTCGACGCTGCCAGCACGCGCGTCGAGCGCGGGGCGCCCGACGACCCGACGCCCATGGTCGTCGTCGACGACCCGACGCCGCCGGGCGGGGTGCCCATCGCGGCGCTGAGCGAGGAGGGCGAGCACTCCGTGTCGCTCCTCCTGGGCGAGGTGAAGAGCCTGCGCTCGCGCAACCAGATCCTGCGCACCGAGCGCACGTCGATCGCCGGGCGCAAGTACGCGCTCGAGGTCGTCCTCGAGACGCTCAAGGGCAAGCTGGAGGAGCTCGGCCGCCTGTGCGAGACGCTCGACGCGCCGGGCGAGCTCGGCGCGGCACTGGCGTCGATCCGCGAGATGGTCGGCGACGCGCGCCGAATCGCCCACGGGCGCGAGCTGCTCGAGAGCGAGCTGGAGGAGGAGCGCGCGGCGCGCGTGCGCGAGCGCGAGGACCTCGAGCAGCGCGCCTCCGACCTGTCGGAGCAGGCGGCCGGCCTGCGCGCCGAGCGCGACAGCCTGCGCGAGCGCATCGGCTGGCTCGAGCGCGAGCGGGTCAAGCTGCAGGAGCGCGTGCTCGAGGTCGAGGACGGGCTCTCGGAGGCGCAGGCCGCGGCGGGCAAGCTCGAGGAGCTGGAGGCGGTGCGCGCCGAGGCCCAGGAGCTGCGGGCCCGCTTCGCCGACCACGCGCGCGAGCGCGCGGACTACCTGGAGAAGGTCGCCCAGCTCGAGGCGCGCGCCCAGGAGCTCGAGGCCGCCGCGCAGGCCGCCGCCGGCGAGCGCGACGGGCTGCGCGGCGAGGTCGCCGGCCTGGCCCTGGCGGTCGAGGCCCAGCGCGGCGAGGCCGAGCGCGCGGTCAAGGCGCTCGAGGAGGCCGTCGCCCTGGGCGAGCGGGCCAGCCAGGCCGCCGAGGCCGAGAAGTCCCGCGCCGCCGGGCTCGAGGCGCGGGCCCAGGAGCTCGAGCCGCAGCTCGCGCGCGCGCTCGAGCGCCACAGCGAGGCCGACGCGCGGGCCGAGGCGGCCGAGGCGCGCGCGGCCGCGGCCGAGGAGCGGGCGCGGGCCTACGAGTCGCGCGCCCAGGAGGCCCGCGGCCAGCTCGACGACCTGCGCGACCAGCTCGACACGAGCACCAGCCGCTTCACCGCCGCCGAGGGCCGCCGGCAGCTCCTGGTCACGAAGATCGAGGAGCTCGAGGCCGAGGTCGGCGCGGTGAAGAAGAAGGTCGAGGACCAGGCCAAGCTGCTCAAGGAGCAGCGGTCCGTGCTCACCGACGCCAAGCCCATGCTCGAGCGCCTCGACAAGGACAACCAGCGCCTCACGCGGCTCCTCGGCGACGCCCGCGCCCGCGGCCGGGTGAACGTCGAGGAGCTGCTGCAGCGCGCCCAGCTCCTCAAGCGCCTGGAGCGGATCGCCGCCGCGACGGCGGGCGACTGAGCGTGACGCCGCTCGAGCGCGCCCGCGCGATCGAGGACAACGTCCGCCGCGTCATCCGCGGCAAGGACGGCCCGGTGCGCCTGGCGCTCCTGGCCCTGTTCGCGCGCGGGCACCTGCTCATCGAGGACGTGCCGGGCACCGGCAAGACGATGCTCGCCCGGGCGATCGCCCGCTCGCTCGACCTGACGTTCCGGCGCATCCAGTGCACGCAGGACCTGCTGCCGTCGGACATGACCGGCGTGTCGGTGTTCGACCCGCGCGACCAGTCGTTCGTCTTCCGCCAGGGGCCGGTGTTCACCGAGGTCCTGCTGGCCGACGAGGTCAACCGCGCCACGCCGCGGGCGCAGAGCGCGCTCCTCGAGTGCATGGAGGAGCGGCAGGTCACGAGCGACGGCGCGACCTACGCGCTGCCGCCCCTGTTCTTCGTCGTGGCCACGCAGAACCCGGTCGAGCTCGAGGGCACGTTCCCGCTGCCCGAGGCGCAGCTCGACCGCTTCGCTCTGCAGGTGCGGCTGGGCTACCCGACGGCCGACGACCTGGCGCGGATCCTCGACGCGCAGAAGGGGCGCCACCCGATCGAGGACCTGGCGCCGGTCGCCGACCGGGCGGGGCTCGAGGCGGTGCAGGCGGCCGTGCGCGAGGTGGCCCTCGACCCGAGCCTCCGCCGCTACGTGGCCCAGCTCGTCGAGGCCACGCGCGCAGCGCAGGGGGTGGTGCTCGGCGCGAGCCCGCGCGCCGCCCTGTGGCTGGCGCAGGCGGCGCGGGCGCACGCCTTCATGGCCGGCCGGCGCTTCGCCCTCCCCGACGACGTGCAGGCGGTGGCGCACGCCGTGCTCGACCACCGGCTGATCCTCGACCCCCGCGCGCGCCTGGCCGGCCGCACCGGCGCTGTCGTCACGGACGACGTCCTGGCCCGCGTGGCCGTGCCGCTCGTGCCCGACGGCCCGCCGCCCGGGGCCGACGGCGCCCCGGGCGCCGCGCCGTCCGCGCCGGTGGGCTGACGTGCGCGACGAGGAGGGGCGCGGGCTCGTCGTGGGCGCCGTGGCCGTGGGCGTCCTGGCGGTCGCCTGGGGGGCGGGCCTGGGCGTGCGCCCCGTGCTCGCCTACGGGGTGGCGCAGCTCGGCGTGCTCCTGGCGCTGTGGCTCTACCCGCGCCTGGCGCTCGCGCGCGTCGAGGTGCGCCGCGACATGCCCGGGTCCGCCTGCGAGGACGACGTGGTGCGGGTCACGTTCCGCGTGGCCAACCGGGGCGCGCTGCCGCTGGCCTGCCCCGAGGTCGTCGACCGCTTCGTGCCCGACAAGGTCCCCCTGCGCCACGCGCGCGTGTTCCCCTGGCTCCCGGGGCGCTCCGGCGTCGAGGTGCGCTACGAGGGCCGCTGCTTCACGCGGCGCGGCGACTACCTGATCGGCCCCGAGGCCCTGCGCCTGCGCTGCCCGCTGGGGCTGTTCGCCGCCGAGCGCGTCGTCGGCGCCGCCGCGCCGCTCGTCGTCTACCCCGCGATCGACCCCCTGCCGCCCACGCTGCCGCGCAGCGGCGTGAGCCGCGCGCCGAGCGCGACCGGGGGATGCCTGCGCGAGGCCGGCGAGGGCGGGCTGGTCCTCGGCGTGCGCGAGTACCGCCCGGGCGACGCCCTGCGGCGGGTCCACTGGCCGACGACGGCGCGGCGCGGGCGGCTGTCGATCATCGAGCACGAGCGGCAGGTGGCCCGCGGCGTGGCGCTGTTCCTCGACCTGTCGCGCGAGACCCTGCGCGGGCTGGGGCGGCAGTCGACGCTCGAGGTGGCCGTGCGCCTGGCGTCGGCGGTCACGGCCGCCTACCTGGCCCAGGGCGACCGCGTGGCCCTGCACGGCCAGGGCGCCGAGCCGCTGCACCTGCCGGCCGGCGCCGGTCGCGCCCAGCTCGCCCGCGCGCTCGACGCCCTGGCGCGCGTGCGCCCCGACGGCGAGGTGGCCCTGGGCGACGTCGTGCGGGCGCGCCTGGCCGAGGTCGAGGCGGGGCAGCTCGTGTGGCTCGTCGTGGCCGACCTCGAGCGCGACGGGCCGCCCTGCGTCGACCTCGTGGCCGCCCTGCGCGCGCGCGGCTGCCGCGCCGTGGCCGTGCTCCTCGACCCGACGTCCTTCCCGCGCCTGTGGGGCGCGCCGCGGGCGCCCGCCAGCCTGGCCGCGGCGGCCGACGCCTTCATGGCCGAAGGTGCGACCGTCTACGCCGTGCGCGCCGGCGACGCGCTGACGGAGCGGCTGGCGGCCCCCTACGCCGGGCGCCGCCAGGTCCGCGTCACCCGGGAGATGCTCGCGTGATGCCCGAGCGCCTCCTGCGGACGGCGGCGCTGCTCGTCGCCACGTGCGCGGCGTTCGCGCCGCTGGCCGCGCGCGGCCTCACCGGGCCGGAGCCGGCCGTCGGCCTGCGCGACGCCCTGTTCGGGCTCGCGCTCCTCCTGCTCGCCGCCCTGCAGAGCGCGCGCGCCGAGGCCTCGCCCGAGGAGATGGACTCACCGGCCGCCCGCCGCGCCCGGCGCTTCGGGCCGCTGGCCGTCGGGCTGCTCCTCGTGGGGCTGGGCGTGTTCCCCTACTTCGAGCACCCGTGGCGGCAGGGCGGCGGCGCCTTCCTCGTGCTCCTGTTCTTCGTCGACCTGCCGCTCGTGGCCTTCTGGCACGTCGCGTCCGTGCGCGCCGTGTCGCTCGTCGTCGCCAGCGTCGCCGCCCTGGGCGCGGTCGTCCTCGTGCCCGACGACGCCGCGGCGCCCTGCCTCCTGCCGGTCGCCGCGACCTGGGTCCTCGTGCCGGCGCTCGACCGCGCGGCGGCCGTCCGCGGCGCGCTGGAGCCGCGTCCCGCCGCCCGCCTGGGCCCCCCGGTCGTCGCGGCCGCCGTCGTCCTCGCCGCGGGCGCGGCCCTGTTCGTCGCCACGGCCCTCGTGACGCCGGCGTCGACGCGCTCCTGGACGCCGCGCGCCATGCTCGGCCCGCGCTCCCGCGCCGCGCCCCCTGCGCCGCCCCCCGACCTGCCGGTGGGCAAGCTCCTGGGCCTCCTCCTGGCCTCGGCGCTGACGCTCGCCGCCTGGAACGCCTACGCCTCCCGCGGCGGCCGCCGCCGTCAGGGCGAGCTCGTGCTGCCCATGGACGCGGGCGCCGCGCGGCCGCTCGAGGCCCACGAGGTCCAGCGGGCGGTCGCCGCCTGGCCGCACGGCGAGCGGCGCGAGGTCGTCGAGGCCTACCTCGGGCACGTCGTCGGCGTCGACGCGCGCGCCTGCGCTGGTTGGCACGACGCCGGCGGCGCTAACAGGCGCTCGGAAGGCCGCCTGCCGGTCGGGCGGGCGCGTCGGCCGGGCCCTCGCCGAGCGCTTCGGGCGCGCCCGCTGGGACCCGGCCCCGGTCGCGGAGGGGGAGGGCGCCGCGGCGCGGCGGGAGGCGCGGTCGGTGGAGGGGGGGCTGTGAGGGACCTCGCTGCCCGTCTCCGCCGACCGGCTACCATGGAGCCGTGACCACGACCGACCCCGACTGGACCCGCCGCCGGGCGATGGTCGCCGAGCAGCTCGAGCGGCGCGGCGTCCGCGACGAGGCCGTGCTCGCCGCCATGCGCACGGTCCCGCGGCACCTGTTCGTGCCCGAGGACCTGCGCGCGCAGGCCTACGACGACAAGCCGCTGCCGATCGGGGACGGGCAGACGATCTCGCAGCCGTACGTCGTCGCCGCGATGACCGAGGCCCTCCAGGTGGGCGCCGGCGACCGCGTGCTCGAGGTCGGCACGGGCTCGGGCTACCAGGCCGCCGTCCTGGCCGAGGTCGTGTCCGACGTCTACACGATCGAGGTCGTCCCCGCCCTGGCCCTCGCCGCGGAGCGGCGGCTGCGCGGGCTCTGCTACACGAACGTCCACGTCCGCCAGGGCGACGGCGCCGCGGGCTGGCCCGAAGAGGCGCCCTTCGACGGCGTCCTGGTCGCGTGCGGCGCGCCGGAGGTCCCCCCGGAGCTCCTGCGGCAGGTCGCCCCCGGCCGACGGCTGGTCATCCCCGTGGGGCCGGCCGGTGACGTCATGGACCTCCTGGTCCTGGAGAAGGACGCCGAGGGGGGCTTCCGGCGCCGGACGCTCATGCCCGTGCGCTTCGTCCCGTTCGTCAAACCGCCGTCCGCCTGACTGACGTCGTAACCCTCGTCGTCACGTCCGAGGCGTCAGCCGGCCCGTCAGGCCTTCAACGCTCCTAACACCCTCCCCCTTATACACTTTCATGATTCCTTGACGGTCCGCGTCGTGCGACACTCTGCCCCCGACGCGGAGCGCCATGCGCACGCGTCGCCGGCGGTGGCGAGGCTGCCGCGGCGGGGTCCGAGGGGAATGTAAGCCCATGCAGCAGCACGACGCGCAGGCCGAGACCACGACCACGACGATCGCGACCACGAGGGACGACGGGCCGTACCAGAGCAGCGCCCGGCGCCGGTCCAACCGGCGGGCCGCCGCCCCGGCCCTGACCCACGTCACACCGCAGCCGTTCGTCGACCCGATCGCCCGGGTGAAGCGGGAGTCGATCCACTGGAAGCGCAAGGTCTTCCACGTGATCGGCATCAGCACGGTCGCCCTGACCTATGCCCTGACGCAGGTCACGCAGATGGAGGCCCTGGCCATCCTCGGCGTGGTCGCGTTCATCTTCTCGGGGCTCGACCTCTTGCGCTTCTACGTCCCGAGCCTCAACAAGAAGGTCCGCGAGGACTTCGGGCCGTTCATGCGCGACTACGAGCTCAACAGCCTGTCGGGCTCGACCTGGTTCTTCTTCTCGGGCCTCCTGGCGATCGCCCTGTTCCCCAAGGTCGCCGTCTCGCTCGGCGTCCTGGCCCTGGCCCTCGGCGACCCGCTCGCCTCGTGGGTCGGGCTGCGCTGGGGCAAGACGCGCCTGCCGGGCGGGAAGTCGCTCGAGGGCTCGATCACCTTCTTCGTCGTCTCGGCCGTCGCGGGCTCGGCGCTCCTGGCGTTCACGCCCGGCCTGACGCTGGGCGCCGGCGCGATCGTCCTCCTGGCCGCGGTGACCGGCCTCGTGGCCGCGTTCGCCGAGTGGCTGCCGATCAAGGGCGTCGACGACAACTTCGTCGTGCCCCTGGCGGCGGGCGGCGCGGGCGCCGCGATGCTGGCGCTCATCGGTTGAGAGGCCGGGGCTGACGCCCGCGCGCCCCCATGGTCCACTGCCGTCCGCGTGACGGCGAGCGACGACGAGTCGAGCTCCGGAGCCCTGGTCGCCCAGCGACCCGGGCTCCGCTGCATCGTGGCGGCCGCCGCCGGCGCCGCGGCGACCGGGCTGGCGACGCCGCCCGTCGACCTCGCGTGGCTCCAGTGGCCCGCGCTCCTGGCCCTCGCGCGCGCGCTCGACGGCCTGCCGGCGCGGCGCGCCGCGCTGGTGGGGTGGTGCGCCGGGCTGGGGATCCACCTGTCGCTGTTCACCTGGCTGGGCGTCGCCACGGCGCGCCTGGGCGACCTGGGCGCCGTCCCCGCGGCGCTCCTCTTCGCCGCGTGGGTCGCGTTCGCCTCGCTCCAGTTCGCCCTCGTCGGCGCGCTCGACGCGGCCGTGCGCGCGGTCGCCCCGCGCGGGCGCCGCCTGCTCCTCCCCTGCGCGTTCGTGACGGGCGAGCTCCTCTGGCCGCAGGTCACGCCCTGGACCCTGGGCCTGGGACAGGCCGCGACGCCGCTCGGGCAGGTGGCCGAGCTCGGCGGGGCGCCGCTCGTCACGTTCGTCCTGGTCGCCGGCGCCATGGGCCTCGACGCGCTCGCCGCGGCGCGCCGCCCGGGGCCAGCCCGGCTGGACGCCGTCGTGGCCGCGGTGATCGTGGGCCTGGCCCTGGCCTTCGGCCTCGCGCGTCCCGCGACGTTGCCCCGCGCCGAGGTCGTGCGCGTGGCGATCGCGCAGCCCGGCGTGGTGAGCAACCGCCTCACGCCCCGGCCGCCGGCCGAGGTGCAGGCGGCGCTCGAGCGCCTCGCCGCCGAGGCGGGGGCCGCCGGCGCGGCGCTGGCCGTGTTCCCCGAGGCCGCGGCCGCGCGGCCGCTCATCGAGGTCGAGGCGGAGACCGTGGCGAGCGACGCGCCGGCCGGGGTCGTCGCCCGGCTCGAGGCCGAGGCGGCGCTCGGCCGCGAGGAGCTCGCCCGGCTGGGACGGCTGGCGGGCTGCCCGACGCTCGTCGGCGTGACGGTCCTGCGCGTCGCGCCGGGCGCGACCCTCGAGTCCTCGCGGATCGTCGAGCGCCGCAACGCCCTCGTCCTCGTCGACGCCACCGGGACGCTCGTCGACCGCTACGACAAGCACGCCCTCCTGCCCGTCGCCGAGCGCCTGCCGCTCGAGGACACCTTCCCCTGGCTGCGACGCGCCGTCCCCTTCGCCGGGCGCTTCACCCCCGGCCCCGGCCCCCGCCGCCTCGCGGCGGGGTCGCTCCGCGTCGCCCCGCTGATCTGCTTCGAGGCCGTCCCGTCATGGCCCGCGCGTCACGCGCTCGCCGAGGGTGACGTCGACCTGTTGATCAACGTGACCAACGACGTCTGGTTCCCGCACCAGGGCCCGCATCTCCACGCCCTCGCCGCCGCCCAGCGGGCCGTCGAGACGCGCCGGGCCCTCGTGCGCGCCACGACGACCGGGCTGACCTTCGCCGCGCTCCCCGACGGCGCGCGCGTCGCGGCGGCGCCGGCCGGCGCGTCGACGCTGCGCGTGGTCGACCTGCCGCGCTCGAGCGGGCTGGTCACTCTCCACACTTCCGGCGGGTGGCTGGGGGGTCCGATCGCGTGCGCGGCGCTCGTCGTGGCGTTGCTCTCCGGAGCGCTTCGTCGGCGCGTTACCCGGTCTCCGGCCTGACGACAAGCTGACCAAGCGTCACTCTCGGCCAGACCCCGATGGCAATCAGGGGCAGAAGGTGTCATACCGGGGTGGGGCCCTGTGGAGGCGTGGGGGAGCCTCCTCGGGGAATGAGGTCGGGGGCTAATCGATGGATACGTTCGAGATCTTCTGCTGGCAGCTGTCATCCGCCATCAAAGACAGCGGACTCTCGCGGGCCGAGCTCGCGGACCGTCTCGGGCTCAAGCCCGCGACGGTGAAGTCGTGGTGCGTGGGGCGGCGGAGCCCCACCGTTCGTCGGCTCCTGGAGCTCACCGAGCTCCTGGGGATCGACCCGCGCATGCTGTTCGAGGAGCCGTCGCAGGTGCCGAAGCGGATGGCCTGCCCCGTGTGCGGGCAGGTCTTCAGTCGGCGCGTGGGCTATCGCATTCACCTCGCCCTCAAGGCGAAGGACTGCCCTGCCCACGCGCAGCTGAACCCGCAGGCGACCGCGGCGACGCCGACGACGGCCGCAGCGCCGTCCTAGGAGCGAGGTTGGTTCCGACCACGGGGGCACGGAGGACCGGCATCGTTCGGCGCTCCGTGCCTCCGTGGTCGTGCTCGCCCGCGTACACGTAACCTCTGCTTCCTCAAGCCGATAATCTTGCGCGCGCCGGCCGCGAGGGCTATGGTCACCCCGAGGGTCTCCATGGCTGAGCTGACCGCCGACGACATCGCGCTCGGCCGCCTGGCGCTTCAGCGCGGGGCGGTGACCCGTCCTCAGCTCGACGCCGCGGTCGCGCTCGTGCGCGGCGGCCAGGCCGCCGACCTCGCCCGCGCGCTCCTACGCTCGGGCGGCGTGACGGTGAGCCAGCTCGAGCAGCTCCGCGGCGAGTCGCCCGCCGGGCCGTCGCCCGCCGGCCAGGCGCCTGCCAACGGCTCGCCGCGACCGCCCGGCGTCGGCTCGGAGGCGATGACCCTCCACGACGCGGAGGTCACGGTCGGCCTCGACGCGCCCTTCTCTCCCGGGGGGGCCGCCTACGGCCCGCAGGCGTCCGGCTACGGCGGCGGGGGCTTCGGCGCGCAGCAGGCGCCGACCTACGGCGGCGGGGGGTACGGCCCGCAGGGCTCGACCTACGGCGCCGGCGCGTCCGCGGGCTTCGGGGCGCAAGGCTCGGCCTATGGCGGGCAGAGTCCGGCCTACGGCCCGCAGGGCACGGCCTACGGCGCGCAGGGCGCGGCCTACGGCCCGCAGGGCACGGCCTACGGCGCGCAGGCCTACGGCGGCGGGGCGCAGGGGTCGGCCTACGGCGCGCCGCCGGGCTACGACCAGGGGTCGGCGTACGGCGGGTCCCCGTCGGGGTACGACCCGCAGGGCGGCGGCTACGGCGGCTACGCGCCGACCGGCGGCCATCCGGCGGCGGGCGCGTACGCGCCGACGGACGCGTACGGCTCGGCGCCCGACCCGGGAGGGTTCGGCGCCGCGCCCGGCGCGCCGTCGACCGGCGTGCAGGAGAAGGTCGGTCCCTGGGAGATCGAGCGCGAGATCGCGCGCGGCGGCATGGGCGCGATCTACCTCGGCCGCCACGAGCAGACGCAGGAGCGCGCGGCGGTCAAGGTCATGCTGCTGGGCGAGGCGGGGGCCTCGGCCAAGAAGGTCAAGCGCTTCCTGCGCGAGATCGAGGCCAACCAGAAGCTCGTCCACCCGGGGATCGTGCGCATCCTCGACTCGGGCGAGTGGCAGGGCTACCCGTACTTCGCCATGGAGTTCATCGAGGGCAAGCCCCTCGACCGCATGCTGAAGGACGACCTCGACCTCGAGATCGGCATGGAGATCCTCGAGGCCGTGGCTCGCGCGGTCCACTACGCGCACGAGCAGGGGATCGTCCACCGCGACCTGAAGCCGGCCAACGTGATCGTCCAGGACGACATGCAGCCGAAGCTGACCGACTTCGGCCTGGCCAAGAACGCCGACAACCAGTCGGTGCTCACCAAGACGGGCGCGGTGATCGGCACGCCCTACTACCTCTCGCCCGAGCAGGCGTCCGGCCGCTCGAAGGACATCGACGCGCGGGCCGACATCTACGCGCTCGGCGTGATCATGTACGAGCTGGCGACGGGCCGCCTGCCGTTCGTCGGCCAGACGACGGTCGAGCTCTACAACCGGATCATCCACGACGAGCCCGTGCCCCCCAGCCGGGTCAAGCCGCAGCTCACCAAGGCCCTCGAGTCCGTGTGCCTCAAGGCCATGGCGAAGCACCCCGAGGACCGCTACCCGACGGCCGCCGCGCTGGCCGACGACATCCGCGCCCTCCTCGGCGGCGGCACGGTGTCGGCGCGGCCCGACGGCGCGGCCGCGCGCGCGGTGAAGCGGCTGCGGCGCAAGGGGACGGTGCCGCTGATCGTCGGCGGGAGCGCCGCGCTGCTCGTCGTGGCGGTGACCGGCATCTTCGCCAGCTACAAGCACGCCCAGCACAAGCAGTACAAGGTCCTCCTCGAGACCGAGCTGGGGCAGTTCGACGAGGGGCTCGAGCGGGCGCTGCGCACGGCCGACGAGCAGGTGGCCGCCGGGGCCAAGGCCGTGGCGCAGGTCCACGTGCCCGACGCCCTCAAGGCCGCCGCGACGGCGCTCGAGGCGCTCGACGGCATGGCCCGCAGCCTCGAGGGCGTGAAGCTGCCCGAGAACCGCGAGCCGGCGGCCGAGAAGCTCAAGGCGCGCGAGGAGGCGGCGCGCGACGCGCGCGCGGCGGCGCTCGTCCTGCGCGCCCGCGCGACCATGCTCGGCAACGAGGGCGACGCGCTCACGCAGGCGCAGGACGACCTGCGCACGGTCCTGGACCAGGTCAAGCCCGACGACCCGGGCGCCCTCCTGGCGCAGGGCGACCTGCACGTCCTCGGCGGGCGGCTCAACGAGGCGCTCGAGCAGTACCGCGGCGCCCTCGAGCGCGCCGACGACCTGCGCGCGCAGCTCGGGCGCGCGCGCGCGCTGTTCCTGCTCGAGAGCTACGGCGACGCGATCCCCGTGCTCACCCAGGCGATCGAGCGGCTGGAGAAGGCCGAGGCCGCCGCCGACGCCGGCCTGCGGGCGCGCCTGCTCGTCGAGCGGGCCCGCACGTTCCTGGAGATGGGCGAGGTCGACAAGGCGCGGCAGGACGCCCTGGCCGCCGGCGCGGCGCCGGGGGCCGACTGGACCGCGCGCGCGTGCCTGGGCGAGGTCCTCATGCGCGCGGGCGACCGCTTCGCCGCGCGCGACGCCTTCGCCGAGGCGCTGGCGCAGGCGGGGCCGGGAGCCGCCAGCGCCGGGCCGCTCGTCGCGCGGGCCGAGGCGCTGCTGGGCGCCGGGCTGCTCGCCGAGGCGCTCGAGGACGCGCGGAGCGCGGTCGAGCAGGACCCGGGCTCGCTCCTGGCCCTCGTCGTCAAGGCGGAGGCCGAGGAGGCGCTCCTGCACCTCAAGGACGCCGCGCGCGACGCCGAGGCCGTGACCCTGCGCACCCACGCGCGCGACTGGCGGCTCAACGCGCGCGCCGAGCGCGTGCTGGCGCGCGTCCACGCGACCAACGGCAACGCCAAGGAGGCGCACGACCACGCGCGGAAGGCCCACACCCTCGACGAGGCCTCGTCGGCCGGCCGCCTGCTCCTGGCGATGGTCCAGCTCGACCCGGCCTTCGACGACCAGCACCTCGAGACGGCCGACGCGCTGTTCAAGCAGGTCCTGCGGCAGCGGCCGCGCTCGCTCGAGGCCAAGCGGGGGCAGGGGCTGGTGACGCTGCAGAAGCACGCGCGCACGCCGGACCGCGCGCAGCCCCGCCTGCAGGAGGCCTACGACGAGGACCCGCGCGACCCGTGGACCATGGCGGCGCTGGCGCGCGTGTTCGAGGAGCGGCAGCCGGAGAAGGCGCGCGTCCTGCGCGGCCGCGCGGCGCGCTTCGAGCGCGACGTGCGCCGCCGCGAGGGCTTCTACTTCGCCCGCGGCCTGCGCGAGGAGAAGCTCGCGCGCGAGCTCGACGGGGCGGCGCAGAGCCAGCACCTCGAGCTGGCGCGCGACGCCTACCGGCGCGCCGCCTGGCTCGACCCGCTGCACACGCAGGCGATCGTCGGGCTGGCGTCGATCACCCACCTGCAGGGCGCGCGCACGCGCACCGACGCGCTGCTGAAGCGGGCCGGGCAGGTCAACGGCGGGTCGACGCAGGTGCTCGTCCTCACGGCGCTCCACCAGGCCTCGCGCGAGCTGCGCGAGCGCGAGCCGGCCAAGGCGCTCGACGCCGTGAGCGCGGCGCTGGCCAAGCGCGGCGAGACGCTCGAGCTCCTGGCGCAGCGGGCCTACCTGACGATCCGGGAGGCGCCGAACACGACCGAGGGCGAGACGGCGGCGACCAAGGTCGAGCTGGCGCTCTCGCGCTTCGACGAGCTGCGCCGGCGCGCCCCGTGGACGCTGGAGAACCTGCGGCACGAGCGCGAGATGCTCTCGGCGGCCATGGCCCCGCTGCCGGCGGGCGACCCGCTGCGGGCGCGCCTGCAGGAGCGCGACGAGGAGGTCCGCCGGCGGCAGTCCTCGCTCGGCCAGGAGATGGACGCCCGCGAGCGGGCGGCCGAGGAGCTGCGCCGCAAGGCCGAGGCGCGCCTGAACAGCCAGGACCCGCCGGGCGCCGTCCAGGCGGCGACCGACGCCACGCGCCGGGCGCCCTGGCGGGCGGACACGTGGGCCATGCTCGCGCGCGCCCGCGCGCGGACCGGCGACGTGTGGGCGGCGCTGGCGGCGGGGATCCGCGCCGCGCACACCGACGACCGCCACGCCGTGGCGCTGTTCGACCTCCTGCGCCACGCCTCGCGCCTGTCGGACGGCGACCTGGCGCAGCACGCCGAGCGCATGGTGGCGATCGACCGCGACGCGCTGCCGTTCGAGCCCGACCTCGAGACCATGCTCCGCGCCGCGCCGCAGGTGGCGCGCGCGCTCGTGGCCCGGCCGGAGGTCGAGGTCGGCAAGCGCACGGCGGAGCAGCTCGAGACGCTGGTCAACCACGACCCGACGCTGATCGCGCCGCAGGTCCTCCTGGGCGTCCTGGCCTACGGCGCCGACCAGGACGAGCTGGCCCTGCAGAGCCTGCTGTTCGTCGCCGCCGTGCGCGACGACGCCGGCGAGGCCTACTACCTCTCGGCGGTGGTGATCGCGAGCCAGAAGGGCGCCACGCACGCCGACCAGGTGCAGGCGGTCGAGTGGCTGCAGGCCGCGACGTTCCACGGGTTCGACTGGAGGGAGCGGGGCGCGAAGGAGCCGCGGCTCGACGCCCTGCGCAAGAGCCCGCTGTGGGAGCGCCTCAGGTAGTCGCGTCGCCGTCCGGGGCCGGCGGGAACGGGAGCCAGTCGATGGCCTCGACGCCCTGCAGGCGCCAGCCGGCGCGCGCGAGCTCGCGCACGACGACGACCAGCCCGGCGCCGAGCGTCGGCCCGGTGACCGCGTCGCGGAGGGTGCGCAGGAGCGCGCGGGCCTCCTGCGAGGGCGACAGCGCCTTGAACGGCAGGGCCAGGAGGGCCCGCCGCCAGCGCGGAAGGTGAACGAGCCGCTCCTCGAGCGCCGGCGCGGCCCCGTGGGCCCACGCGGCCTCGAGCACCTGCTCGAGCGGGGCGCCGTCGGCGATGTGCGCCTCGACCGCGCCGTCGATCGCCTGGACCAGGGCCAGCGCCTCGTCGACGGACCCGGCCTCGAGCAGCCCGGCGAGCACCAGGAGCTTGAACAGGCCCACCGGCCTGCCCGACGGGTGGGCGCCCGCGACGCGGATCCCGGCCGCCTGGGCCAGCGACGGGCCGGGCGGCTCGTCGAGCCACCAGCCGAGGGCCTCGCGCACGGCCTCGGCGCGGCCGGGGGCGACGGCCGGCGCGGCGTGCGGCGTCATTAAACCGGCCGGGCGACCGGCGCCGGCCGGGCGAGGCGCCTGGAGACCACCAGCGCCGCCGACGCTGCCGAGGTCCACCGGGGCTGCCGACGCGCCGGGGCCGCCAGCCTTGCCGCGGCCGGGGGCGCCAGGCGCGGAGGGCGGCGCTCGGGAGGTCGGTAGGCGCGGCCGCCGCGGGGCCGGCTGCGTGGGAGCCGCCGCCGGCGCCGGTGCGCCGACACCGGCGCAGGTCGCGTCGCGGCCGCCACCACCGGCGCGGAACGCGACGCGCCGTCGCGGGCGTCGTCGTCTCCCGCAGCGTCGTCCCCGGCCTCGTCGGCGGCGCCGGGCCCGTCCTCGTCGCCGCCCGCGTCGGGCTGGCCGAGGTCGAGCGTGGCCAGGCCGCGCGTGAGCGCGCCCAGGCCCCCGGGCTCGCGGCGCCAGTAGGCCTCGGCGTCGGGGGCGGCCAGCGCGCTGGGCGGCAGGTCCAACCCCTCGCCGTCGAGGTCCTCGTCGTCGCCCGGGTCGTCGTCGCTGAGGTCGTCGTCGCTGGCGTCGTCGTCACCGGCGGGACCGTCGTCGCGGTCCTCGCGGTCCTCGCGGACGGCGACGGGCGGCGCCGGCCGGGCCGGGGCCGCCTCGGGCTCGTCGTCGGCCACGGCCTCCGGCTCGTCGTCGTCGTCCGGCTCCTCCTCGTCGTCGCGCGTCAGGAGCTCCTCGAGCGGCATCTCGACCAGGTAGGCGCAGATCTCGCGCGCCGCGGCGCCCGCCTTGTGGCGGAAGCCGACCTTCTTCAGGCCGCCCAGCCACTCGAGCCAGGTGATCCAGCCCTCGAGCTGCTGCATGTTCGGCCGCACGCCCTCGAAGGACGCCGACCCGATCCGCCGCATGAGCTCGGTCGGGGCGAGGAAGCCGTCGGCGATCTCGCGCAGGGCGAACATCGACAAGTAGGGGTTCAGCTCGGTGAAGCGCTCCAGCAGGGCGCGCAGGAAGGGGTCGGTCTCGGGCGCCGGCGGCCCGAGCGCCGGCCCGCCGTCGCCGTCAGCCCCTTCGGGCAGGTCGTCGTCGTCCAGACGCCCGCGCGGCGCCGGCCGCGCCGCGCGCCCGGTCGGCGCCGAGCGCGGCATGTCGCGCCCCGGGCCGCGCTCGAGCGCCGCGGCCTGCGCCTTCTGCGCCGCCGCCTCGGCCGCCTCGAGCGCCTCGATCAGCTCGTCGCCGACCTCGCTCAGGGCCACGTCGCGCCCCCGGCGCTCGAAGCCCAGGAGCTGCTCCCCGAAGGCGATGAACCGCCGCTCGAAGACCTTCCGGGTCCTGAGCCACTTGGCGTACTTCCGCTCGCCGAGCCCCGGCTGGACGGTGCGCAGCCACTCCTTGAGGAGCACGTAGTGCCACTCCCAGCGCTTGCCGGGCACCGTCGGGTAGTCGATCCGCTGGGGCATGGCTCCCTCGGCGTGGAATCCTAACACCGGTGATATAGTCGCCGCCCCCGAGGAGGAGGCGCCGTGGCCCTCAGCTTCCAGGAGATCGTGCTCGCCCTGCAGACCTACTGGTCGAAGCAGGGCTGCCTGGTCGTCCAGCCGTACGACACCCCCAAGGGCGCCGGCACGCTCAACCCGCACACCTTCCTGCGCGCCCTCGGCCCCGAGCCCTGGCGCGCGGCCTACGTCGAGCCCTCGCGCCGCCCCAAGGACGGCCGCTACGGCGAGAACCCGTTCCGCCTGCAGCACTACTACCAGTTCCAGTGCATCGTGAAGCCCGCCCCGGACGACGCGCAGGCGCTCTACGAGGGCAGCCTCCGGGCGCTCGGGGTCGACACGGTCCAGCACGACCTGCGCTACGTCGAGGACGACTGGGAGCAGGCGACCTTCGGCTGCGCGGGCCTCGGCTGGGAGGTGTGGCTCGACGGCATGGAGGTGTCGCAGTTCACCTACTTCCAGCAGGTGGGCGGCCTGGAGGTGGACCCGATCACCTTCGAGATCACGTACGGCCTCGAGCGCCTCGCCATGTTCATCCAGGGCGTCACGAGCGTGTTCGACCTCACCTGGTCGCCCGGCGTGACGTACGGCGACGTGCACCTCGAGACCGAGCAGCAGGGCTCGCGCTTCAACTTCGAGGAGGCCGACGTCGAGCTGCTCCTGCGCCGCTTCGAGGAGGACTACGGCGAGGCCTTCCGCCTGCTCGTCCTCGAGCGCCCGCTGGTGTACGCGGCCTACGACCACGTGCTCCAGTGCTCGCACGCCTTCAACCTGCTGCAGGCCCGCGGCGCGATCTCCGTCGCCCAGCGGCAGGTCTACATCAACCGCATCCGCACCCTGGCCCAGCGCACCGCCGAGGCGTACGTGCAGCTCCGCCAGGAGATGGGCCACCCGCTGCTGCGCGGCCAGCGGCAGGCGGTCTAGGAGCTTTCCATGCCCGACCTGCTGATCGAGCTCGGGACCGAGGAGGTCCCGGCGAGCTACCTCGACCGGGCCCTGCCCGAGCTGAAGAGGATCGTCACCCAGGGCCTCGCCGAGGTCGGCCTCGCGCCGCGCGAGGTCGAGGTCGCCGGCACCCCGCGCCGGATCGCGCTGTGGGCGGGCGACCTGCCCGACCGGCAGCCCGACGTCGTCGAGGAGAAGACCGGCCCCTCGGAGCAGGCCGCCTACAAGGACGGCCAGCCGACGACGGCGGCGGTCAAGTTCGCCGAGTCCATGGGCGTCGCCGTCGCGGCGCTCGAGTGGCGCGAGGTGACCAAGGGCAAGAAGACGACGCGCTACCTGTACGCCGCGCGCAAGGTCGCCGGCCGGCCGACGCTCGAGGTGCTCGCCGAGCGCCTGCCCGGCTTCATCGAGGCGATCCCGTTCAAGAAGAGCATGCGCTGGGTGCCCGGGGCCAAGGTGCGCTTCGCCCGGCCGGTGCGGCGGATCACGGCCCTGCTGGGGGCCGAGGTCGTGCCGTTCACCTGGGCCGGCGTGCGCAGTGACCGCGTCGTCCAGGGCCACCGCTTCCTCGACCCCGAGCCGTTCGCCCTGCGCGACGCATCGTGGAAGGCCTACGTCGACCGCCTGCGCGAGGCGCACGTCCTCGTCGTGCCGGCGGAGCGGCGCAAGGTCGTCGACGAGGGGCTCCGGAAGCACGTCCCGCCCGAGGCGCTCGCGGCGCGGCAGCACCTCGTCGACGAGGTGACGAACCTCGTCGAGTGGCCGCTCGTCGACGCCGGCCGCTTCGAGGAGCGCTACCTGCGCCTGCCGCCGGTCGTGGTCGAGGAGGCCATGACCGGGCACCAGCGCTACTTCCCCATCCCCGAGGGCGAGCGGCTCCAGCCGCGCTTCGCCTACGTGGCCAACCGCCCGTTCGACCCGGTCATCCGCGCCGGCAACGAGCGGGTGCTCGCCGCGCGCCTGCACGACGCGCTGTTCTTCTTCGAGCAGGACCAGAAGGTCCCGCTCGACCAGCGCGTCGAGCGCCTCGACGAGGTCGTGTTCATGCAGGAGCTCGGCACCTACCGGGCCCGCATCGACCGCATCGACCACGTGGCCCTCGAGGTCGCGCGCGTGGCCGGCTGGATCCCGCCTACGATGACGTCGCCCGGGACCGGGCAGCGGATCACGCGCCCGCAGGGGCCCGAGGCGACGCTCGCCCTCCACGTCCACCTCGCGGCGCAGCTCGCGCGCACGGACCTGACCACCGACATCGTGCAGGAGTTCCCCGGGCTCCAGGGCGAGATGGGCAGCATCTACGCCCGGCTCCAGGGCCAGCCGGCGGCCGTGGCCGACGCGATCCGCGAGGCCTACCTGCCGCGCAGCGAGGGCGGCCCCCTGCCCGCCTCGCAGGTGGGGATCTGCCTGTCGGTCGCCGACAAGCTGGACACGATCGCCTGCGCCTGGGCCACGGGGCGCGCGCCCACCGGGAGCAAGGACCCGTTCATGGTCCGCCGCTCGGTGCTCGGCGTCCTGCGCATCCTGCGCGAGCGCGGCGTCGACGGCGGCTACGCGCCGCTGGTCCGCACGGCGATCGCGCAGCTCCCCGCCTCGCTCGGGGCCGACGCCGCCGCGCTCGAGGCGGCGATCCTCGACTACTTCCGCCAGCGCCTCGAGGTGCTCATGGTCGAGGCCGACCGCGAGCGGCACCCGGTCGACCTCGTGCGCGCCGTCCTGGGCTCGGGCGCCGACCCGACGAACGTGGTCGACGCCTGGGCGCGGCTCGAGGCGCTCGTGGCCCTCGCGGGCGACGCGCGCTTCAAGCGGCTATTCGAGCTGGTCGAGCGCACCCGCAACATCACGGCCAAGAGCGGCGAGGGCGTCGACCTGCAGGACGTCGACGAGGCCAGCCTCGAGCACCCGGCCGAGCAGGCCCTGCACGCGGCCCTCGGCGGGTGCCGCGAGCAGGTGACCGCCCTCGTGGCGCAGCGCCGCTACGTCGACGCCGGCACGCTCTACGCCGAGCGGCTGGCCGAGGTCGTGCACACCTTCTTCGAGCCGGCGCCCCGCGGCGTGTTCGTGCTCGACGAGGACGCGCGCAAGCGCAAGAACCGCCTCGCCCTGCTCAAGCAGGTCCACGCGCTGCTCGCGGCCGGCTTCGCCGACCTGGCGCTCGTCCAGAAGGCCTGAGCCGGGGCCTCGGATCGGCCCGCCCGGGTGCTATGGTTCGATCGGGCCCTGCGGCCGGGGGAACGACGATGAACGTCTCCGATCTGCGGCGCCAGTGGCGCGAGTTCAAGAAGGCCTTCGACACCCACCTCGGCCCCGTGCTCGGGCCACGCTGGGCGTCCAAGGCCTTCACCCTGGGCCTGGGCCCGGTCCTCGACGACCTGACGAAGAGCTACAAGCAGACCGTCGACGCCTGGGACAAGGCCTCGAGCTTCATCCCGCAGGCCGACAAGGGCGAGATGAGCGCGATCAACGAGGTCCAGCGGAAGATGGCCAGCGTGGTGAAGCACGCCGGCGAGGTCCGCGAGCACGCCGGCAAGGCGCAGCGGATGCTCGACGCCTACCAGGACGTGCTCCAGCAGGGGCTCAACGACGCCCTGCGCCGCGGGTCCCTGCTCCCGGCCCACCAGGAGGCGTTCCGCAAGGCCTTCGGCTCGCTGAGCGTCATGCGCGCCCACGTCGAGCACGCCATGGAGCGCGCGACGACCTACTACGGCCGCAACGCGGAGTTCTGGCAGGGGGAGTACCGCAAGCGCCTCCAGCGCCGCTGACGCCGGTCGCCGGTAAGATCGACCGGCCATGGACCCCTGGGACGTGATCGTCGTCGGCGCCGGCCACGCCGGGATCGAGGCCGCCCTGGCGGCGGCCCGCCTCGGGCGCCGCACGCTCCTGCTCACGGCCAACCTCGACACCGTCGGCAAGATGTCCTGCAACCCGTCGATCGGCGGGCAGGCCAAGGGCCAGATCGTGCGCGAGGTCGACGCGCTGGGCGGCGAGATGGGCCGCGCCGCCGACGCGACCGGGATCCACTTCCGCCTGCTCAACACGAGCAAGGGCCCCGCGGTGCAGGCGCCGCGCGCGCAGTGCGACAAGCCGCGCTACGCCGCCTACATGAAGCGCGCCGTCGAGGCGCAGCCCGGGCTGACGCTGCGGCAGGAGCACGTGACCGACGTCCTCGTCGAGGGCGGCCGCGTCACCGGCGTGCAGGTGGGCGCGCGGGTCTACGCCGCGCGGGCGGTCGTGCTCACCAACGGCACGTTCCTGCGCGGCGTCCTGCACCAGGGCCTCGAGCAGCACGCGGGCGGGCGCATGGGCGAGCCGCCGTCGGGGCTGCTCGCGGCGCTGGCGGCCGCCGGGATCCGCACCGGACGCATGAAGACCGGCACGCCGCCGCGCGTGAACGGCCGCACGATCGACCCGGCGGCCATGGAGGCCCAGCCGGGCGACCCGGAGCCGGTCCTGTTCTCGTTCCTCTCCCAGGGCCCGCCGCCGCTGCCACAGGTGAGCTGCTGGGTGACCCGCACGACCGAGGCCACCCACGCGGCGATCCGCGAGAACCTCGACCGCTCGCCGCTCTACTCGGGCGTGATCTGCGGCGTGGGTCCGCGCTACTGCCCGTCGCTCGAGGACAAGGTGGTCAAGTTCCCCGACCGGGCCTCGCACCAGGTGTTCGTCGAGCCCGAGGGCCTCGACACGCTCGAGGTCTACCTGAACGGGATCTCCACCTCGCTGCCGCCCGACGTGCAGGCGCGGCTCGTGGCCTCGATCCCGGGCCTCGAGCGGGCCGAGGTCCTGCGCTGGGGCTACGCCGTCGAGTACGACTACTTCCCGCCCACGCAGCTCTGGCCGAGCCTCGAGTCGAAGGCGGTGGCGGGGCTGTTCTTCGCCGGGCAGGTCAACGGCACGACGGGCTACGAGGAGGCGGCCGGCCAGGGCCTCGTCGCCGGGGTCAACGCGGCGCGCCTCGTCGCCCTGCAGCCGCCGCTCGTGCTCTCGCGCGACGCGTCCTACATCGGCGTCCTGATCGACGACCTCGTCACGCGCGGGACCGAGGAGCCTTACCGCATGTTCTCGTCGCGCGCCGAGCACCGGCTGCTCCTGCGCCACGACAACGCCGACGAGCGGCTCACGCCGCTCGGCCGCGAGCTGGGCCTCGTCGACGACGCGCGCTGGGCCGCGTTCGAGGCCAAGCGCGAGGCCCTCGCCGCCGGCCGCGTCGCCTTCGCCCGCCGCCCCCACCTCGCGCGCGCCATGCGCCGCCAGGAGGCCGTCCTCGAGCAGGTGGCCGCCGACCTCCCCGACGTCCTCGCCCTGCCGGCCGGCGTGCGGCGGCTGCTCGAGACCGAGCTGCGCTACGCCGGCTACCTCGAGCGCCAGGCGGCGCAGGTCGAGCGCCAGCGCCGGCTCGAAGGGCTGCCGCTCCCCGACGACCTCGACTACCGCGGGCTCTCGGGGCTGGCCGTCGAGGCGCGCGAGAAGCTCGCGGCGGTCCGCCCCCGCTCGCTCGGCCAGGCCAGCCGCATCGCCGGCGTGAGCCCGTCGGACATCGACGTGCTGCTCATCCACGCGCACCGGCGCAGGGCCTGAGTGGAGCCACGGGGCGCGGTCCCGCGGCGGCGCGCGTCGCGGCGGGTGCTCTCCGACGTCCGGGCCGTCCGGCTGCGGCGAGCGCTCGAGGCGACGATCGGCCTCGCCGGGCTGCTGATGTTCCCCACGGGCCTCGTGCTCTTCGCGCTCCCGCCCGCCCACTTCGTCTTCTGGTTGGTCACGCTCCTCGTGCTGCTCCTGGGGGCCATCACCGCGGGCGCAGGGTTCGTCCGGGTCGTCAACGGCGACACGCTGCGCCTCGACTTCGAGGAGGCCATGCGCGTCCGTCGCACGCTCCTGCGCGACCTCGCGCGCCGACTCGACGGCGGCCGCCTCGAGGAGCACGGGAGCCACACGGCGCGCGTCACCGGCCGCCGCGACGGCCTCGAGGTGACCGTCACCGCCTGGGTCCAGCCTTTCATCCTCCCCGACACGGACGAGGTCACGTGGACGGTGGGCTTCGCCTCGCCGTGGGGGCCCGTGCTCATCCAGCGCGAGCTCCTCCTCGGGGGCGCCTCCCGGCTCGTCGTGCGCGGCGCGGCGGCGCCGCCCGTCGATGACGCGCTGACCGCGGCGCTCGTCACGGCCTTCGAGCGCCACCACGTCGAGGGCCCGATCGAGCTCGGCCCGCGCGGCCTCGTCGCCCGGACCCCGGGCCACACCCGGCAGCTCCTCCAGCCCCGGCAGCAGGAGGAGCTCCTCGCGTGCCTGCTCGACCTGGCGCGCCGGCTCGGCGCCCCGCGACCGGTCGAGGTCACCGCCAGCGCGCGTGAGTCCGCCGTCATCTGTCCGTTCTGCCGCGAGGTCGCCCAGGAGGGGCGCGAGGACTGCGGCGCCTGTGGGACGCCCCACCATGCCGCCTGCCTCGTCGAGCACGGCGGCTGCACCGTCGTCGGCTGCCGCTCGGCCCGCGGGTCGCGGCGCGCGCGGGTCACGTGACTCCGGGCCGCCCCACGCGCCGTCGAGGCTCCTGGCCGCCTGCGCGGGACGTGGCAGGCTGCGTCCACGTGGGAGGCCCCATGCTCGCGGGACCGCGCCCAGTTGCCCGAGCGCGCCCGCCTGTCGATCACCGTCCCGCCGGCGTTCGCCCCCATGCCGCGCGTAGCGGCCCTGGTACTCTTAGGCGCGGTCGCTCCGGAGCGTGTTCTTCGAGCAAGGCGTGTCCGGGCCGCCGGCGTGCTGCTTGCTCTTCACGCGCACTTCGGGCGCGCTGACCGTCAGCGCTCGGGCGGTCGATGCCCGGGCGCGAGGCCCCAGCCGCGGAGCCGCGCGAACGACCACGCGTACTGCAGCCAGGTCGTGTCGCCCAGCTCAACGACGCGCTGGTAGCAGGCGATGGCTTCTCCCCGCCGCTGCTCCTGTTCGGCGAGCAGGCCCTGGAGCCAGTGCACCTCCTGCTGCGCCACGACCCGCGCTCGACGGCCGGGCAGTGTGCGGGCATCGCCGAGGAGCGCGGCCGGGTCGGCTCGCTCCAGCGCCGCCTCGACGAGCTGAGCAGGCCACGCGGGGAGGTCTTCCAGGTCGGGGGGCTCGACGCCTGTCTCGCCCAGGCCCGCGCGCCACAGCGCGAGGTGATGGAACCGGGGGGCGCGGCGCTGCGCGTCGCGCAGGTCGTCCAGGGCGCCCGCGCGGTCGTCGCTCAGCGCGCGGACGAAGGCCCGGATGAGCAGCGACCAGCCGCTGTCGCGCCAGAGGTCGTGCTTCAGGGCGACCTCGGCGTCGTCGAGGGCGCCCGCGAGCTCCCCGCCCAGGCACCTGTCGATCGCCCGGCGGCGGGAGGTCTCGGGCTCCCGGGGACTCTCGAGCACGCACCGGTCGAGCGTGCGCAGGGCACCGGCCAGGTCGCCGGTTCCGCGGCGCGCCGAGGCCAGCGCCAGACCAGGGCCGCTCCTCGTCCAGGACCGCGAGCGCCCCGGCGAAGTCCCAGGCCTTCACGAGCGCGGACGCCAGGTGCTCGGCCTCCTGCGCGTCGCCGCTCGCGCCGAGGGCCTTCACGCGCTCCAGGGCCTCGTCCGCGCCGGCCTCGTCGCCGAGGTGTCCGAGCGCCTCGGCCTGGAGCAGGTGGCCGTAGGCGAACCGCGGGGCCAGGCGCACCAGCTCGGCCGCATCGGCGCGGGCGCCGCTCCAGTGGCGAACGGTCGCGCGCAGGTACGCTCGGGCGAGGAACGCGTCGGCGGCGCCCTCCAGCGCGACGGCCTCCTCCGCGGCGGCCAGGGCGCCCTTGACGTCGCCGGCCTCCAGGCGCTCCCTGGAGCGCGCGACGAGGTCCTCGGCCGAGGGCGGGCCGCCGACGCCCGACCAGCCGAGGCACAGGGAGTAGACGGGCGCGAGGAGCGCGTCGAGCCAGCGGCGAGGCGCGGGTTTGGCCCGGCCGCCCACGCAGCCGAGCGTGGTGCAGCGGCCGGCGAGCTGCCAGCACGCGTCATGCAGCCGCGAGCCGCAGCCGTCGCAGCCGATCGTGTCCCGCGGGGGAGCCTCGTCGTGGCAGAAGGCGCAGCGCATGCCGACGCGATCATGAGCAGGACGCACCGCGATCGCAACACGCTCGCTGGAAGCCGCGGGTGGCCCCGGAGGCACGTTCGCCCCGAGCGTTGGCGCGCGGTCGGGCCGAGGTGCTAGGCTCGGGACTGTCGCCAGACGGCGACGGTGGGCGGATGCGAGCGAGTCGAACGAGTCCGGCGCTCCGACGCGTGACCGCCCTGGCCGTGGCGGCCGCGGTCGGCGCTGGCGCCCTCGCCCTGCCGTCGCCGGCCGCCGGGCAGGAGCGCGGCTGGCCGACGCAACGCAGCGCGGCCGACGCCGGCTTCGAGGAGCTCGACCGCGACACCCTCGACGCGATCGAGCGCGGCGTGGGCTGGCTGGCGCGCGAGCAGCTCTCGACGTCGGGCCGCTGGCCGAGCACGCCGCAGCGCTACCAGATGTCCGTCACGGCCCTGGCCGGCCTGGCGCTCCTGGCCCACGGCGACACGCCCGACTCGGGCAAGTACTCGCGGCAGGTGCGCCGCGCCGTCGAGTGGATCCTCGAGAGCCAGCGGCGCACCGAGCGCGGCCATCGCTGGCACGGGCTGCTCTTCGAGGGCAACGACGACCCCTTCGAGGAGGGCGTGGAGAAGCCCATGCCCATGCACGGGCACGGCTTCGCCCTGCTGTTCCTGGCCGAGGCCTACGGGCAGACGCGCGAGCCGGCCCTGCGCGAGCGCATGCACGAGGCGATCACGGCCGCCGCGCGCCTCACCGAGCGCTCGATCACGCCCGACGGCGGCTGGTTCTACACCCCCGACTCGCCGCGCGACGAGGGCTCGGTCACGATCACGCAGATCCAGGGCCTGCGCTCGGCGCGCAACGCCGGGATCTCCGTCGACGCGTCGGTGATCGACCGCGCCGTCAACTACATCAAGGCCTCGCAGGACCCGAAGGACGGCGGCGTGCGCTACGCGCTGCGCTGGGGCAAGACGTCGCCGGCCCTGACGGCGGCCGGCGTCTCGGTGCTCCACGCCGCCGGCGAGTACCACGGCGAGGCGCTGGAGAAGGGCTACGCCTACCTGCGCCAGCACCTGACGACCGACCCGAACAAGCACCCGTTCTACTTCTACACCCACCTCTACGCCGTCCAGGCCATGTTCCAGCGCGGCGGGCCGGAGTGGGCGCACTACTTCCCGGAGGTCCGGCGCGAGCTCCTGGCCCAGCGCCGCGGCTACCCCTACTGGGACAGCCACTACGGGAAGTCCTACGGGACGGCGATCGCCCTGCTCATCCTGCAGGTGCCGTTGCGCTACCTGCCCATCTTCCAGCGCTGAGCCCGTGAGCGAGGCCGAGCACCCCCACGCGACGACGACCCCCGGCCCGGTGGCCCACTGGGCCGTGCTCTACGAGCCCGACCGGCTCATCAGCGCCAAGAGCTTCGACCTGGGCCGGGTCACGGCCTCGAGCCTGACCGTGGCCATGACCCTCACCGGCGCGGAGGCGGGCTTCCTGGCCACGCGCGAGCGCGGGCAGGACCTCGTGGTCCTGGCCGCGCGCGGCGTCGACCAGGACGCCGTCCTCGAGGACCCGCAGCTCGGGCGGCTGATCGAGCAGGCGATGGCCGAGGGCGCGCCCGTCGCGCGCGAGGGGCTCCCCGCCGGCGCCGTCCTGCCCGCGCGCGCCGGCGGGCTCATGAACGTCGTCGTGGCCCCGGTGCGCCTGGGGCTGCGCACGCCCTCGGCCGTGGCGCGCGAGCGGCGGCGCTTCCCCGGCGCGCCCGTGGTCAAGCCGCTCGGCGTCGTCGTCCTGGCCCTCCCGGCCGGCGCGCCGCTGGCCGCCGAGCGCCTGGCCGCGCTCGAGGCCTTCGCCGACCACACGGGCGAGGTCCTCATCAACGCGCGGCTCTACCACGGCGCCACGCACGACCCGCTGACCGACCTCTACCGGCGCCAGGAGCTCGAGCAGCACCTCGCGGTCGAGCTGACGATCGCCCGGCACACGAACGCCCCGGTGGCCCTGCTCATGGTCGACGTCGACGAGCTGGGCCGCATCAACCACCAGCATGGCCGCGCCCGTGGCGACCGGGTGATCGCCCGCGTCGCGCGCCTCCTCAAGGCGCAGGTGCGCGAGGACGACGCCTGCATCCGCTACGGCGGCGAGGAGTTCGCGCTCGTCCTGCCCAACACCGATCAGGACGGCGCGCTGGCCACGGCCGAGAAGGTGCGCCGCGCCGTCGCCGACTACCCGGGCTTCGGCGCGGGGCTGCGCGTGAGCGTCTCCTGCGGCGTCGCCGTGTTCCCCTACCACGCCGAGGCCCCGACCGAGCTCCTGCGCAAGGCCGACCAGACGCTGTTCCTGGCCAAGCAGGAGGGCGGCAACCGGGCGCTCGTGTGGCACAAGCGCATCCCCAAGCACGCGCTGCGCTCGGACAAGCTCATCGGCATCATCACGGGCAACCAGTCGAAGGACTACCGCAACGTGATGATGCTCCTCGACACGATCGTCGTCGTGAGCTCCATCCTCGAGCGGCGGCAGGTCCTCGGCGCGCTCCTCGACATGATGATCCAGCTCGCCACGAGCGCGCGCGGCGTCCTCTTCCTCGAGCGCGACGGCGAGCTCATGGTCGAGGTGGCCCAGGACGCCGCCGGCAGCGCCATCGAGGTCGTCGACGCCTGCCAGGCCGTGATCGACCGCGTGCGCCACCTGCACGTGCCGGTGGCCTTCCTCGGCGACGCGGGCGACGAGGACGAGGAGGTGGTCGAGGCGGCGCGCGCGCTCGGGCTCGAGCAGGTGATCGCCCTGCCGCTCAAGGTGCGCACGGTCCCGATCGGCCTCATGTACTTCGACTCGCGCCAGGGGGCGCGCGACTTCGAGGAGGCCGACCTGATCTTCATGCAGGCGCTCGCGCGCGAGCTGGGCAACGCGATCGAGAACGCGCGCCTGTACCAGGAGAACGTCGAGCAGAAGCAGGCGCTCGAGGAGCTCACGGCGCGGCTGGCGCAGAAGGTCCAGGCGCAGGCCAGCGAGCTGGCCGACCTCGAGCGCAACCTGTCGCAGCTGCAGCTCCGCTTCAACTACGACAAGATCGTCGGCAAGTCGGAGGCCATGCAGAAGGTCTTCCGCCTGCTCGACCGCATCACCGACACCGACGTCGCCGTGCTCATCCAGGGCGAGACCGGCACGGGCAAGGAGCTCGTGGCGCGCGCGCTGCACCACAACGGCCCGCGCAAGGACGGCCCGTTCGTGTCGGTGAACTGCTCGGCGCTCAACGAGTCGCTGCTCGAGAGCGAGCTCTTCGGCCACGTGCGGGGCGCGTTCACCGGCGCCGACCAGGACAAGCCGGGCCTGTTCGAGCAGGCGCACGAGGGGACGATCTTCCTCGACGAGGTCCAGGACATGAGCCCCGGCATGCAGCGCGAGCTCCTGCGCGTGCTGCAGGAGGGCGAGGTCCGCCGCGTCGGCGGCAAGGACATCATCCACGTCGACGTGCGCGTGATCTCGGCCACGAACCGCGACCTGCGCGAGCTCGTGCGCCGCGACGAGTTCCGCCAGGACCTGTTCTACCGGCTCAACGTGGTCACGATCGAGCTGCCGCCGCTGCGCGACCGCAAGGAGGACATCCCGCTCATCGTGCAGCGCCTGCTCGAGGAGGTGCGCACGCCCGACGGGCGGCAGGTGCGCCTCGACAAGGAGGCCCTGCGCGCGATCCTGCGCCACGACTGGCCGGGCAACGTGCGGCAGCTGCAGAACTTCATCGAGAAGACCGTGCTGCTCATCGAGGGCGACACGATCAAGGCCGACCACGTGCGGGTCGACGCCGACGCGCGCGACGGCTCGGGCGTCTCGCGCCTGTTCGAGCTCGACTACGAGCAGGCCAAGCAGTCGTTCGCGCGCGAGTACCTCAAGTCGCTCCTGGCGCGCAACGGCGGCAACGTCACGCGGTCCGCGGCCGAGGCCGGCATCGTGCGCTCGAGCTTCCACAAGATGATGCGCAAGCACGGGCTCGCCGCGAAGGACTTCGGCGCCGCCCGCGACGTCACCCGGGGCGAGCCGCGGCCGGACGACGATCACGACGAGTAGCGGCCGCGAGCTCGTCCCCGACCCGCCAGAGCGAGCGATGGGGACGGGCGGAGCGGGTCAGCTCGTGCCAGTCCGGGGCTCGCGTCGATCGCCCGCCCCTCGCGAGCGCGTCAGTCGTCGTAGTCGCCGCCGCCGCCGTCGTCGTCCCCGTCCGTGTCGACGACGGGCGGCCGACGGCCGCCGAAGCCGCCCGTGCCGTCCTGCTCGTCGGCGTACTCGCCGCGCGGCTCGGGCAGCGGGTCGGGCTCGGGGACGCGCTTGCGGCCGACGTCGGCCCACGGGCGGAGCAGCACGCGGCGCCGGTCCAGCTCCTCGGCCAGCCAGGGGTCGCGCGGCACGCCGCGCGTCACCGCGGCGACGGCCTCGCGCGTGTCGCGGTAGTGCTCGTTCCAGCGCTCGACGTCGGGCCGGACCCGGCGCGCCTCGCGCTCGTCGGCGAACAGCTCCGCGAGCTCGGAGGGCGTCAACGGGCGCATGGCGCGCTCGTTCTGCTCGATCAGCGCCGGGTCGCGCCGGGTCTTCACCCGCTCGTTGCGCGTGCTCTTGCAGCCCGGCAGCGCCGCGAAGGCGACGAGCAGGCAGGGGATGGCGAGGCGCATGGGGGTCTCCGGCGGGGCGCGCGGGCGCCGACGATACCCGCCGGCGCCCCGCCGGCGCAACTCGCTCCGGTTCCGGAATGCGTCTCACCGTCTCTGGGATGGATCGAAAGTGGGCCGAGCCCTCGACCCGCGCGTGGCAGACCGTCACTCGACGACACATGGAGTTAGGCGCCGTCGAGGACCCCGTGCATCGGTCGGTGGGTGCTGGTACCCTGGTTGCACCTCGGACCTCTGGAGGCGCTCCATGACCATCTTCCGTTTGAAGGCCCCCGGCGCCGTCGCGCTGGCCTTCCTCGTCGCCGCCGCCCCCCTCCAGGCGCAGGACAAGGGCGACCCGTTCGACATCTTCAACCCAGCCGCCCTGGGCGGCAGCGAGGGCGGGGCGGCCCCGGCGCCGCAGGGCGGCGCGATCCTCGACGCCGCCGGGCCGGCGCAGGGCAAGCCCGCGGCCCGCACGCGGATCGACGGGCCGGAGATGGAGCGGACGTTCGCCGAGGAGCGCGCCGAGCCGCCGCCGGCCGACGTGCGCCGCACGATCGACGACCGCATCACGCGCGACATCAAGGACCCGGCCGACCGCTTCGGCGCCGAGCTGACCGAGCTGAACCGCCGCGCGACGACCGACCCGGCCGGCGCGACCCGCGAGGCCGTCCGCCTGGCGGGCGAGTCCGACGCCGGGTTCCCCGACCTGTCGACCGTCCCGGCCGTCGTCGGCGGCGCCCGCGACGAGGTCGACTTCGTGGCCGGCGCGATGGCTGGCGAGGACCGCTCGACCGGCCGCGCCGGCGGCTCGCCCTGGGACAACTTCCCCGCGGCCTACGCCAACCACGGCTACAGCGACCCGTCGGGCGTCTACCGCTCGAGCGGCTACGAGCCGATCCGTCGCCCCGAGGCGGGCGCGGCCAACGGGCGGATGAGCTGGTGGCAGAAGCTCATGCTCAGCTCGCTCGAGGGCGTGGCCGAGGGGATCAAGGGCCTGTCCGAGCGGCGCGCCAACGAGCTCCGCGCCCGCGAGGAGCGCATCCGCCGCGACTACCCTGAGTACCGCGCCTACGTCGAGGTCGAGTCGCGCCGCGCGATCGAGCGCAGCGCCTTCGCCCGCGCCAGCTACGACAAGCGCCTCGACGACCTGATCCTCGGCCCGGCCCGCAACCCGACGACCCCGACCGCCGCGGCGGCCCCGGTGACCCGGCCCGCCGACGTCTCGAGCGCGATCCGCGACTCCGCCCGGCGCCCGGTGGCCCGCCTGCCGCGCAAGCCCGACCCGGTCACGGGCGAGGAGCGGATCGAGATCGACATGCCGCTCGGCGTCGACCCGGTGCGCCCGATCCGCTAGCGGCCACCCGCAGCTCGAGTGGTTCGGCCTGAGGGCGCGGCGCTCGCCGCGCCCTCGCGCGTTCCGGAGCGGTCGCTAGAATGCGCGCCCCACCAGCAGGAGGAGGCGTCGCGTGCTGCTCGCCGGCAAGAAGGCCCTGATCATGGGCGTCGCGAACAAGCGGAGCATCGCCTGGGGCATCGCCGAGGCGTTCCGCCGCGAGGGGGCCGAGCTCGCGTTCACCTACGCCAGCGAGCGCCTGCGCGAGAACGTCGAGGAGCTGGTGAAGACGCTCCCCGACGCCGAGCGCATCCCGCTCCTGCCCTGCGACGTGGCGCAGGACGCGCAGGTGACCGAGCTGTTCCGCGCGGTCGAGGAGCGCTGGGGCCGGCTCGACGTGCTGGTGCACAGCATCGCCTTCGCCCCGCGCGAGGAGCTCACGGGCGCCTTCCGCGACACGACCCGCCAGGGCTTCCAGACCGCCCTCGACGTGAGCGCCTACTCGCTCGTCGCCGTCACGCGCGCCGCCGCCCCGCTGTTCGAGCGCGCCGGCGGCGGCAGCGTCATGACGCTCACCTACGACGCGGTCGAGCGGGTCGTGCCCAGCTACAACGTCATGGCCATCGCCAAGGCGGCGCTCGAGGCCGAGGTGCGCTACCTCGCCGCCGACCTCGGCCCGAACAACGTGCGCGTCAACGCGATCTCGGCCGGGCCGATCAAGACCCTCGCCGCCAGCGCCGTGAAGGGGATCTCCCGCCTGCAGAAGAGCGTCGAGGACCTCGCCCCCCTGCGCCGCAACGTCACGCAGGAGGAGGTCGGCGACGTGGCCGTGTTCCTGGCCAGCCCGCTCTCCCGCTGCCTGACGGGCGCGACCCTCTACGCCGACTGCGGCTTCAACGTCGTCGGCAAGGGCCATGAGGTGTGATCGGCGGCTGCGCCCTCGCCTGACGTGTCGCTCCGTACCACCCGTGTTGCTCCGCCCTGCCCGTGCCCCTGACGGGTCACGGCGGGCCGCGCAGGCCGTCGATCACGGGCGGGGTCCGGCTCCCGAGCGGGCGGCATCAGGCACGTAGGGGCGCAGCGCTGCGCCGACGGCTCCCGCCAGACCCCGCCAGGCCCAGCCAGACGACGAGGCCCTCGGTGGGCCTGCGTCTCGCCGATGCCCCCTACCCCTGTCTGCGCTCTTCGATGGCCCGGTCCCAGGCGGCGTAGATCTCGTCGAACACGCGCCGCCGCTCGGCGGCGCTGTCCTCGCCGCGGCGGACGAACAGCAGGTCGGCCACGACGTCGAGCAGGCGCCCGTCGCCGCCCAGCTCGTCGGACGAGAGCTTGTAGGCGCGCATGATCGCGTCCCAGGCCTCGGCGTCGATGTCGGCCTGGGCGGCGAGCGACTGGCTGTCCAGGCGGTAGGTCTTGGTGACCTGGTCCCCGAGCCAGGTCTCGATCGTCTCCTTGGGGTGCCACGCGTCGGCGCCCTCGGCGAACAGGCGGGTGACGTCCTTGTCGTCGACCTTCACCCGCTTCCAGCGGTTCACGCCGCCGTTGTCCTTGAGGTAGCGGTCGAAGGCGTCGGTGGCCCGCGTCAGGCGCGACGTCATCTGGTAGAGGCCGCGCAGGCAGATGATCAGGAACAGCCGCTCCCGGAACCGCGCCGCCAGCTCGGCGAACTCGACGGGGAGCTGCTTGCGCCGCCCGAGCGACCGGGCGAGCAGCGCCGCGCCGGCGGCGGCCAGGAGGGCGCCCAGCCCGAGCAGACCCGGACCTACGGGCCCGCCGCCTCCGAGCGTGGCCGCGCCGCCGGCCGCGAGCCCCGCGCCGACCAGGAGGAGGGCGACCCCCGGTCCGAGCGGCGCCGCCAGCGCGGCGGGGACCTCGCGGGGCGGCTCGCCCGCGAGCAGCGCCGGCAGGTTCTGGTCGCCCCAGCGGCCGACCTCTTCGTCGAGGTGGCCGGTGCCGGCGACGACCTCCTCCAGCTCGCGGCACACCCGGGCCAGGTCCTCCGGGCCCTCGCGCTGGTAGCGGACCTTGGCGAACGACAGCTTCCCCAGCGGCGTGAGGATCAGCCGCTGCACCTCGCCCTGCGCGCGCAGCTTGTCGAAGAGGAGCCCCAGCGCGTCGCGCACGTAGGGCAGGTCCTCCCAGATGGTCTTGGCGTGCCCGTCCGGGAGCTGCCCGGCCGCCCGCTCGCGCAGGGCGTCGATCTCCTTGGCGGCCTCGTTCCACTTCGCCCGGAGCGCGTAGTTCTTGATCCAGCGCACCGGATGGGCGTCGAGGTAGCTCCGCAGCACCCACAGCCGCAGGACCGCCTCGCGCGAGGACTCGTCGACGATCCCGGCGACCTCGGCCAGCTCGGCCTTGACCTCGTCGACGACCTGGAGCGCGCGCTCGTTCTTCTCCTCGTCGGACGCCCCGTCGGCCGGGACGCCCTCGAGCTGAACCCGACCGGACGCGAGCGAGACCCTGAGCGTCTTCTGCACCCCCACCCTCCGCGGGGCAAGTGTTCAGCATGCCGGCGACCCGCGCAAGGGGGCGGGCGGCCGGACGCCGCGCGCCGCGTGGAGTAGACTGACCTCGTGAGCCCCCTTGACGAGGAGCTGCTCGCCCTGCGCGACGCGCTCGCGCGCGACCTCCGGCGCCTGGTCGCCGACGCGCCGGCGGCAGTCCCCGAGGACCTGCGCCTCAAGGGGATCATCGGGCGCATGGGGCCGCTGCTCGCCGCGCAGGCCCCCAACGTCGACGCCCTGGCCCGGCTCGACGTCCTGGCGCCGATCGACGGCCCCGACGGCCCCGAGGCGCAGGAGCGCTTCCTCGAGACGCTCGTGCGCGCCCTGCACGTGCCGCGCATGGTCATGGCCATGGGCGAGGTCCTGCGCCAGGACGCCCGCAGCGACGTTCTGCGGCCCTTCCAGCAGCGGGCGGCCGAGGCCGCCGCCCGCGCCCAGCACCTGGCCCGGCTCTGGCACCTGCGCGTCGCGGGCCAGGGGGCGGGTCCGCTCGACGACGACGAGGAGGACGACGTCGAGCTCTGACGGACGACCAACACGAGGGAGTCGACCCATGCTGGCCACCGCGATCGTGCTCCTGTCCCTCGGGCTGCCCTTCCTGGCGCTCGGCATCCACCTCGGGCGCGCGCCCGCCGAGGAGAAGGCGCGGCGCAAGGCGAAGAAGGCCGCGCGGGGCCCGAGCCCGACGAGCTTCGTCGTGGGCGGCGGCCTCCTGACGCTGCTCGGCGTGGCGCTGCTCGTGACCCGGCTCTCCGGATAGCCTGACTACTCGCCCTCGTAGCTGCAGCCCGACGTGCACGTCTCGCGCACGACCACCCGGCACAGCCCGGGGAGCGCGGGCTTCACGCGGCCCCACACCCAGCGCGCCAGGTGCTCGCTCGTGGGGTTCTCGAGCCCCTCGACCTCGTTGAGGTAGCGGTGGTCGAGCGCCTCGTGGAGCGGGCGCCAGGCCTCCGACAGGTCGGCGAAGTCCTGCACCCAGCCGGCGCGAGGGTCGACGGGCCCGCGCACGTGGAGGACGATGCGGAAGGAGTGCCCGTGGAGCCGCGCGCACTTGTGCTCCGGCGGCACCGCCGGCAGCCGGTGCGCTGCCTCGATGCGGAACTCCTTGAAGATCTCCATGGTCGTCATCCTACCCGGCCCTGGGCCGGGTTAGACTCGGCCGCCCCTCGCGAGGACGGCGCCCATGAGCTCGACGTTCGACCTGTACAACCCGACCGAGCAGCACGAGATGCTGCGGCGCATGGTCCGCGACTTCGTCCGGGCCGAGGTCGAGCCGCAGGCCCTCGAGCACGACCGGGCGGAGCGGTTCAACCGCGAGCTCTTCCGGCGCGCGGGCGAGCTGGGCCTCCTCGGGATCACGGTCGCGGAGGAGCACGGCGGCGCCGGCATGGACGCGGTCGCCGCGGTCATCGCCCACGAGGAGCTCTCGGCGTCGGACCCGGGCTTCTGCCTGGCCTACCTGGCGCACGCCATGCTGTTCGTGAACAACTTCTACCGCAACAGCGACGACGCGCAGCGCGCGCGCATCCTGCCGAAGGTCGTCTCGGGCGAGTGGGTCGGCGGCATGTGCATGTCGGAGCCGCACGTGGGCACCGACGTCCTCGGCATGACGACGCGCGCCGTGCGCCACGGCGACGAGTACCGCCTCACCGGCCGCAAGATGTGGATCACCAACGGCATGGTCGACGAGCAGACGCTCGGCGACGTGTTCCTGGTCTACGCCAAGACCGAAGGCGACCGCATCTCGTCGTTCATCGTGGAGAAGGGCGCGCCCGGCTTCGAGCAGGGGCAGAAGATCCGCGACAAGTGCGGCATGCGGGCGTCGACCACGGCCGAGCTCGTGTTCGAGGACTGCCGCGTCCCGGTCGAGAACCGCCTGGGCGAGGAGGGCGACTCGCTCATGCACATGATGCGCAACCTCGAGCTCGAGCGCGTGACGCTGGCCGCCATGTCGCTCGGGATCGGCATGCGCTGCGTGCAGGTCATGTGCCGCTACGCCAACGAGCGCAAGGCGTTCGGCAAGCCCCTGCGCGACTTCGGCCAGATCCAGCGCTACATCGCGCGCTCCTACGCCCAGTGGAAGGCCGCGCGCGCCTACGTCTACGACACCGCCCGCCGCATGGACCTCGGCAAGCCCGGCAATCGCGTCGACTCGGACGGCGCCAAGCTCGTGGCGACGACGATGGGCAAGGAGGTCGCCGACAACGCCATGCAGGTGCTCGGCGGCTACGGCTACGTCGGCGAGTACGTGGTCGAGCGCCTGTGGCGCGACGCCAAGCTGCTGGAGATCGGCGGCGGCACGCTCGAGGCGCACGAGAAGAACGTCACCAAGGACCTGGCCCGGAGCTGGGAGCAGCTCGTCTCGTGAGCCGGGCGGCGAGGTAGGGGGGCGCGTGGAAGCGGCGGGCGCCGACGCGGCCTGGCTGGTCGTCCACCATCCCGACGGGACGCGCCACCACCACCGGCTGACGCTGGCCCTGACGACGCTCGGGCGCAGCGAGCAGAACGTCATCGAGGTCCTCGACCCCAAGCTCTCGCGCTTCCACTGCGAGGTGGAGCGGCGCGGCGGCGCGTGGCTGGTGCGCGACTGCAACAGCCGCAACGGGACGCTGCTCAACGGCGAGCCCGTGGTCAGCCCGCGCTCGCTTCGGCACCGCGACCGGGTGACGATCGGCCGCACGACGATCGAGTTCCTCACCGCGCCGCCCGACGACCTGCGCGACGACGCGGCCATGGCGATCCCGGCGCCGGCGCCCCTGTTCGACGACGCCGAGCCGGCGCGCGACGTCGAGTCCCGGCGGGACGCGCCGACGTCGGTCGGGCGGCGCACGACGCTGAGCTTCGACCCGCGCCAGACGATGAAGGTCGAGCAGGGGCCGCTCATCCCGAAGGGCGAGCCGTGGCGCGTCGTCGCCCGGGCGGCGATCGACGGGCTGACGGCGACGAGCCGCGCCGCGCTCATCGACCGGGCGATCGTCGACGCGCGCGACCTCGTGCAGGCGCGCGGGGCGCTGCTGGCCCTGGCCAGCGAGCGGCCGGACGCCGCCTTGACGGTGTCGGCCGCCCTGGGCCTCGACCCCGAGGGGCGCGAGCGCTGCCTCGAGGCGGCCCGCCGCGTCGTCGTCACGCGCGAGCGGGTGGTCGACGACCGGCGCGTCCTCGCCGTCCCGGTGCCCGGGGCGCGGCGGGTCGAGGGCGCGCTCGTCCTCCACGACCTCCCCGCCCAGCCGGCGGCCGACGCGGCCGAGCTCGAGGCGCTCGAGGCGCTGGCGGCCGCCCTCTCGCGCACGCTCTCCACGAGCCTCCTCCTCGAGGAGGTGCGCCGCGGCGAGCGCGCCCAGCACGCCGAGCGGCTGGCCCACGACCTGCGCCGCGCCCTCCTCGCCGAGCCCGAGGCGGCCCTCGCCGAGGCCGCGCCGGGGCTGGACGTGGGCTTCGCCCGCGCGCCCTCGGCCGAGGCCGGGCGCGACGTCGCCGTGCGCGTCCTCGCCCCGGCGCGCGCCGGGCGCCAGGAGCTGTTCATCGCCCTGGCCGAGGCCCCCGACCCCGACGCGCCGCCGCCGGCGCGCCTGCGGCGCCGCGGCGAGCGCGGGTTCGTCCCGCTCCTCGGGCAGGCGGAGCTGTGCGGCGCCCTGCGCGCGCTGGTCGCCGTCCTCGGGCGCACCGACGAGGTCCTCCTGCACCTCGACCGCACCCTGCGCCAGGGCGGCGCCCCGGGCCGCGCGGCGATCGCCCTCCTGCGCTACGACCCGACGACCGGGGCCCTGCGCTTCTCCGGCGCCGGCCACGCGCCGCTCGTCCTCGTGCGCCGCGGCGGCGGCGTCGAGACGACGCTGCCGCTCAGCCCTGCGCTGGGCGCCGGCTCGGAGCCGCGCCACGCCGAGCGCGACCTGCGCTGGGAGCCGGGCGACCTGGTCGTGGTCGTCACCGCGGCGGCCGCCCGCGCCGCGCCGCGTCCGCCCGCGCCGCCCGTGGGCGAGCCGGGGCTCCGGCAGCTCGCCCTGGACCTCGACCCCGCCGAGCCGGCCGCCCGCTCGGCCGAGCGCGTGGTCGAGGCGCTCCTGCGCGCGCACGACGCGACCGAGCTGCCCGACGTGGCGGCGCTCGTCCTGCGGAGGACGACGTGAGCGACGCCGCGCCCGCCCCGAACGAGTCGACCGGCGACCCGACGGGCGGGCGGACGGTTGACGAGCCGCTCGACCTGGCCGCCGTCGAGGTGGATCGGCGCGGCGCGCGCATCGCGCAGGACGACGCGGACGCCCCCGGCAGGGCTGGCCCGGCCGAGCCGGCCCTGGCGTCGGTGACGGGCGGCGAC
>JAHBXY010000082.1 GCA_019636275.1 Planctomycetota bacterium
CGTTGGTCCCCGTGCCGCCCAGCCCCACGATCACCTCGCGCAGGCCCGCGTCGGCGACCGTCCGCAGGAGCTCGCCCAGGCCGCGGCTCGTGGCCGCGCGCGGGTCGCGGCGGCCCGCCGGCACGAGCCCGAGCCCGCAGGCCGCGGCCGCCTCGACGACCGCCGTGCGCCCGTCGCCGAGGACGCCCCACACCGCGCGCACGCGGCCGCCGTCGGGCCCCGTGACCTCGACCTCGCGCCGCTCGCCGCCGCCCGCCTCGACCAGCGCGTCGACCGTGCCCTCGCCGCCGTCGGCGATCGGCAGGAGGTCGAGCTCCGCCCCCGGCAGCCCGCGCGCCAGGCCGACGGCGATCGCCCGCGCCGCCTCGTCGGCGGTCAAGGTCCCCTTGAACTTGTCCGGCGCGATCAGGACCCGCATGCCGATCGAGGTTAGCCTGTCCGGCCAGACCGGAGGGCACCATGAGCGACGAGGCGAAGGGCGGCGAGCAGGCGCAGGCCCGCGGCATGCCGAAGTGGGTGGCGCTGCTGCCGATCGTGCTGATCGTCGGCGCCATGGGCGCGATCGGCCACCACCACGCCACGCGCAACCGCGTGCGCCACGCGCCGGGCTCGCTCACGGGCGAGCAGCTCTACAAGAACTACTGCGCGCGCTGCCACATGCCCGACCTCAAGGGCGCCGGCGCCTATCCGGGGCTGCGCGGGCGCGAGGTCCCGGCCGAGGAGTTCACGCAGCTCGTGCACCAGGGCAAGGGCCTCATGCCGGCCTTCCCCGAGCTCGTCGCCGACGACGTCGAGCGGCTGCGCGCCTACGTGGCGGAGCGGCGCGCGGCCGGCGGCTGACGCGACACACCGCGCGCGACGGCGCGTCGGTAGCATGCCTCGCCCCCATGAACGCGCCCGCGCCGACCGCCGACGCCCCGGCGAACGACCTCCTCGCCGGCCCGCTCGACGGGCCGCTCGTGCGCCTGGCCGTGCCGCTCCTCTTCGGCTACCTGGCGAACCTCGCCTTCAACTGGCTGAACATGCTCTTCGTCGAGCGCCTGTCCGAGGCGGCGCTCGCCGCGGTCAGCTCGTCGGCCTACGTCTACTGGGGCATGATCTCGCTGGCCGAGGTGGCCTCGGTCGGCACGCTGGCGCTCGTGGCCCGGGCCGTCGGCGCGCGCGACCCGCGCGCGGCGGGCACGGCCGCCCTCGCCGGCGCGGCGCTCGGCCTGGCGCTCGGCGTGGGCCTGGCCGTCGCCGGGCCCTGGGTGGCGCCGGCGATCACGACGGCGCTCGGGCTCACGGGCGAGACGGCGCGCCTGTCGACCCGCTACCTGGAGCTCCTGTTCCTCTGCTACCCGGGGCTGGCCGGCTTCCTCGTCCTCGAGTCGATCTGCCGCGCCGCCGGCCGCACGGCCGCGCCCATGGCGGTCCTGGCCCTGGCGTTCGGCCTCAACGCGCTCCTCGACTGGCTCTTGATCTTCGGCGCCGGGCCGGTGCCCGCCCTCGGCGTCGAGGGCGCGGCGATCGCCACGGTGATCGCGCGCTCCCTGGGCGCGCTGGCGCTGCTCGGCTACGTCGTCGCGCGGCGCGAGGCGCTGGGCCTCACCTGGCCCGGCTGGCGCCTCGAGCCGGCGCGCGTCCTGCGCGTGGCGCGGATCGGCCTGCCCGCCGCGACGGCCGGCGTGGGCTTCGCCGCCATCTACGTGGCCCTGAACCACCAGACGGCCGCCTTCGGCATGACGGCCGTGGCCGCCCTGGGCGTCGGCCTGCGGATCGAGGGGCTGGCGTTCCTCATCGCGCAGGCGATCGGCCGCGCGGCGGCGACCATGGCCGGGCAGAACCTGGGCGCGGGGCAGGTCGCGAGGGCGCGCGCCGCGGCCTGGCGCGGCGTGCTCCACGGCTGGGCGGCCATGCTGCCCTTGTGCCTGGCGATGGTCCTCGGCGCCGACGAGATCGCCGCGGCCGTCGTGCCCACGCAGCCGCTCGTGGCCGTGGCGGCGGCGTCCTACCTGCGGGTCGCCGGGTTCGCCCTGCTCGGCATGTCGCTCGAGGTCGTGCTCGAGAACGTCGCCGGCGGCGTGGGCGACACCGTCCCGGCCATGGCGATCGAGGTCGTTGGCACGGCCCTGCGCCTGCCGATCGCCTGGGCCCTGGCGCTGACGGGCATGGGCTACCACGCCGTGTGGTGGGCCGTGGCGTCGACCTGCGTGCTCAAGGGCCTGGCCTTCTGGGTGTGGTTCCGTCGCGGCCGCTGGGCGCGGTGACCGCGCTGGTGACCAGCGTGGGACCAGGGGCAGGCGGCGGGCCGGGCGGCTATGCTGCGGCCGATGACCGAGCCGGTCCCCCAGCTGCCCCCGGATCCGCCTGCGACCGAGGCCAGCGGCCAGCCTGCGGCCGAGGCCAGCGGCCAGCCCGCGGCCCCGGCGGCGTCGGAGGCGCAGGAGGTCGAGCTGCCGCCGATCTTCGACGTGGAGACGCCGCAGCTTGCTACCAGCAGCGAGCTCCCGCCCGAGCTGGCCACGCCGCGGCGCGCGCGGTCGTCGCGGCGGCTGTCGGCGTCGTCGGGCCGGCTGTCGGCGTCGGGCCGGCTGTCGGCCTCGTCGGAGCGGCTGCGCCTGCTCGAGCAGCCGAGCGCGCCGGCGCGCAGAAGCCGGCTGGCCGCGGCGCTCGTCGCCCTGGCGCTCCTGGGCGGCGCCGTCGGGCTGGCCGCGCTCGTCCTGCGCCCGCAGCCCTTCGTGCCGACGTCGCTCGCCGCGCTCGAGGCGCACGTCGACGCGCTGGCGGCGGCGGGCCGCTACGCCGAGGCCGTGGCGGCCCTCGAGGCCTGCCCGCCGGCGATCCGGCGCGTGGCCACGGGCGAGTTCCTCGAGCGGCGCGCCGCCCCGCTGCGGCGCGCGCAGGCGTTCCACGACGAGCTCGAGGCCGCCCTCGCCGGCGATCGGGCCGCGCTCGAGGACATGGTCCTGCGCGTCGAGCGCTACGGCGTCGACGCCGACCTCCTGGCCCTGCCGGTCGTGGCCCCCTGGAAGGCCCGGGCGCGGGCGGCGCTCGGGGCGCGGGCCTACGACGACCTGGCCGTGTTCGGCCGCGAGGAGGAGGAGGCCGCCGCGCCGACGGCGGCGCCCGCCCGGCCTGCGTCCGGTGCGCCCGGAGCGCCCCGGGCAGCGGCCGTCGACCGCGTCGACGACCCGGCGCGGCGCGAGGCGCTGGCCGCGGCTGCCCGGCGCGCCGCCGAGCGTCGAGGCCTGCCGCGCGGCGCTGGCCACGCGCGAGGCGGCGGCGGCCGGAGCGCCTGCGGCGCCGAGGCCGCCGCGCGGCGCGCGACCCGCGGCCGCTGGCCGTGCCGGCGGCGCGCGGCCGGCCGGGCGGGGAGGGGCGCCTCGTGAGCCACGGCGCGCGCCGCTTCGTCGTGCAGGTGGGCGGCGCCGACGTGCGCACCTACACCTGGGCCGACGCGCCGCCGGCGCTCGCCTGCGACGTCCTCGAGCGCGCGCTCGACCCCGACGACGCGCAGGACCGCCTGCGGCTGGCGCTGACCGCCCTCCGCGGGGGGCTGTTCAACCGCGCGCAGGGGCACCTCGACCGCGCCCGCGCGCTCGACCCGGCCCTGGCCCTGCCCGACCCGGCGGCGCTCGCGCCGCTGGCGCGGCTGTTCCGCGGCGAGGGCGAGGTCGAGGGCGGGCGCGCCGCGCTGACCTACGAGTTCGCGCGCGACGACGAGCTGCGCGACGTGCGCGCGCTGCCCTACTCCTCGGCGCGCCTGGACGGGGGCGACCTCGTGCTCGCCTCGGGGCTCCTGGCGCTCGCCGAGCTCGCGGGCGAGGAGCTCCCGGCCGAGGCCGCCGTGGGCTTCGCCGCCCTGCGCGGCCGCTGGCGCGGGCTGGAGCTCGAGGTCGCGCTCGCCGCGCCCAAGGCGGACCTGCTCCTCGGCCTCGACGGCGCGGTCGTCGTCGTGGGCCCGCGCGGCGCGGGCTGGGGCCCCTGGTCCGAGCTCTCGACCCTGCGCACGAAGGGCGCCCTCGCGGCGGGCGTCCCGCTGCGCGTCGGGCTGTGGCCCGTCGACGAGGGCCGGGCGCGGGTCGTCGTGAAGCAGGGGGGGACCGGCCTGCTCGAGGCGGTGGTCCCGACGCGCTGGCCGCTCGAGCTGGTCCTCGGCGCGCGCGGCGGGCCGTTGCGCGTGCAGCGGCTGGTCGTGCGCGGCGACCTCGACGAGGCCTGGCACGAGGCCGAGCGCGGCCGGGTGCCCTTCCTGCTCGAGGTCGAGCTCGACGCCTGGCGGCGGCGCGTCGAGGCCGCGGCGCGCGGCGACGCGGCGCCGCTCCAGCCGCAGCACGAGGTCACGAGCGCCGAGGACGAGGTCGCCCTCGCCGGCGTGCCGGCGTCTGCGCGGGCGCTCCTGGCGCAGGCGCGCGAGCGGCTGCGGCGGGGCGGGCGCGCGGCGGCCGAGGAGCTGGCGCGGCGGGCGGTCGCCGAGGGGCGCGGGCGCTTCTGGGCGGCCGAGCACCTCCTGGCGCAGCTCGAGCTCGAGCGCGCCGCCGGGCACGCGGCCAGCCTCGAGGGGCCGCGGATCCGCCTCGACCACGCGCTGGCGGCGATCGACGACTTCTTCGAGGCGCTGGCGACGCGCAGCCGGGTGCACCTCGAGGCCGGGCGCCTCGACGACGCGCGGCGCGACGCCGACGCGGCGATCGCCCTCCGGCCCGACCACGCGCCGGCGCGCCTGGCGCGCGCCTGGGTGGCGCTGCAGGAGGGTCAGCTCGACCTGGCCGTCGACGAGGCGCGGCTGGCGGCGGCGCTCACCCTTGCGCCCGGCTGGCAGGAGCACGTCGAGCAGCTCGAGGCCCTGCGCGACGGTCCGCCCTGGAACGCCCCGGTCACGCGCGAGACGGCCGGCTACCGGGTGACGACCGACATGCCCGGGCGGCTCGACGCCTTCCTCGACGCGCTCGAGGCCACGCGCGCCGCGGCGCCGCGCGTGTTCCCCTGCCTCAAGGCGCGCCCGGGCGCCCCGGTGCGCGTCGGCCGGGTGCTCCTCTTCTCGCGCGCCGAGGACTACCACCGCTTCGCCTGGCGGACGACCGGCGACCGCAAGGAGGACACGGCCGGCTACTTCAGCCCGCGCGCCGGCGTGCTGCACATCTTCGACAGCGCCGACGGGCCCGAGCAGACGCTGCGCGTCCTGCGCCACGAGGCCACGCACCAGTGGGTCCACGCGCTCGGCCTCGAGCTGCCCTACTGGGCCAACGAGGCGCTCGCCGACTACCTCGGCGGCTACGACCCGGCCACCGGCAAGAGCCGGCCCGACCCGCGGCAGGTGCGCGCCCTGATCGAGGGCAAGGCCCGCCTGCGGCCGCTGTTCGACCTGATGACGCTCTCGCCGACCGAGTTCTACTCGGGCGACGTCTACCTGCAGTACGCGCAGGCCTGGTCGTTCGTGCACCACTGCATGGAGGGCGACGACCCGCTGCTCAAGGCGGCGCTCTTCGCCTACCTGGCGAAGCACGGCGAGGGCCGGGCCGGCGACCGCTCGCGGCAGGCCGGCGTCTCGCTGGAGCACATCTACGCGGCGACGTTCCACCAGCTCGACATGGCGAAGGCCGAGCGCGGGTGGTGGGCGCACGTGGAGCGGCTGGCCAGGGAGGTCCGATGAGCTCGCTCCGGGCGCTTCGTCGCGCTCCTCGTTCTCCTCCCGCTCGGGCTCCTTCCGTGGATCCCGCCTGCGCTCGGAGCCCCGACGACCAGCTCGCTGCTCATCCTGATGGCGCTGGCCGCAGCGCCGCTCCTTCTGCTGTTCTCGCTGGGCATGCGGACCACCGGCTCCGCGGAGGTGTTCCGTGACCGGATCGTGATCCGGGGCAAGGGCGTCCTCCCGTTGACGGTGCGCTGGGACGAGGTCGTCGGGTTTCGCGACGCGTCCGACTTCGTCCAGCTCCTGCGGGCGCACCGCCTGCCTGACCCTGCCCTCACGATCCCCACCCGCGACGACGCCGAGCGGGCGGCGCTGCTCGACACGCTGATGAAGTGCGGCCTGCGGCGGGACGAGGGCGGCGCCTGACGCGGCCACCTCAGGGGCCGGTGAGGCGGCCTTCCACCCAGCCCAGGATCGGCTGCAGCCGCGGCGGCAGCAGCGCCCGCGCCTCGGCGAGGGTCACCCAGCGCCCCTCGTGGTGCTCGGGCCGCCCGAGCGCCGGGTTGATCGGCAGGACGACGTCGCGGCGGGCCGTCCGCGCCATGAAGTAGGTGGCGACCTTCCCCCGCGCGTAGGGCGCCGTGTCGACGCCGTCCGTGCCCCAGGGGAACGCGAGGTCGTCGAGCGCGGCCTCCTCGCGGGCCTCGCGGACCGCGGCGTCGAGCGCCGCCTCGCCCGGCTCGACGCGGCCCTTGGGGAAGTCCCAGTTCTTGTAGGCGCGCAGCACGAGCACCCGCCAGCCGTCCGGCTCGGCCCGCAGCGGCACGACCCCCGCCGAGCGCTCTCCCATGTCCTCGACGGTAGGCAGGGGCGGGCCGGGGTCAAGGGGGCGTCGCCCGGCGCGTGTAGGCTGCAGCCATGGACGAGGCGCGCCGCGTGCAACTCGAGGTGTTCCGGCGATGCCCCGGCGGCTGGAGCTGACCAGGTTGACCCTCATCCGCGCGTGACGGACGCTCCCTTGCCGTGAGGCAGGGTCCCGTGGCCGCCCCGCCGGCCCCCCGGTAGAGTGGCCCCGCGTGAGCAAGGACAAGAAGAAGAAGCGCCAGAAGGACCTCCAGCGGCGGCTCAGCCAGCGCCCGCAGGGGCCCGACCTCATGGCCGCCGCGCAGGTGCTCTCGCAGCCCGACCGCTTCGCGGCGGCCCTGCGGCTGTTCTCCGAGCGCGCCCTGCTCACGCCGGGGCTGGCGGGCTTCCGCCTGCCCCACGGGCCGCTCCTCGAGGCGATCCTCGAGCAGCCGGCGCCGCCGCAGGGCGAGGGCGACGACGCCGCGCGCCGCCGGGCGGTGCGCGCGGCGATCATCCCGCGCCTGGCCTCGCCCGCGCTCCTGCACGAGCTGCAGGCGGCGATCCAGCGCGGCAAGAAGGACGTCGAGCAGGAGCCGGAGCTCATGGCCCTGTTCGCCGCGCAGGCCCTGGCCACGGCCTGCCGCGAGGTCGCCGGCGCGGCCGACCACGTCTTCTGGGAGCTGCCGTTCGACATCACCGTCACCGACCTGCTGCTCTCGGGCGAGCTCGTCTCCGAGGTGGCCGCGCGCGCGCTCGCGATCGACGAGGCGAAGGTCGCGGCCGCCTTCGCGCGGGCCCTCGTGCAGGGCGAGACCTCGCGCGAGCTCGACGAGCTGGGCGTCCACGAGCGCGACCCGGCGGTCCTCGCCGCGCGCTGGGCGGAGGCGGCGCGCGAGCGCGAGCCCTACCACCTGCAGCTCGACGCGGTCCTGCACCTCCTGTGGGTGCAGCAGCAGGAGGTCCTCCACGGCGACGAGGTCCTGCGCGTCGGCCTGACCGCCGCGCGCCGCGAGCAGATGGTCCGCGCCGTCGAGGCGGCCTACGTCGAGGACATGACCGAGCAGGTGCGCGACGACCTGGCCCGCTGGTCGCGCGGCCGGCTGCTCCAGCTCCGCGACGAGCCGCCGCAGATCGCCCGCGACGCCGTCGAGCACGAGCGGCTGCGCTGCGCCGCCCTGCATCTCGGGCTGCGCACGCTGCCGGCCGAGGAGGACGCGCTCCTGCGCGCGATCCACGCCCGCAGCCTGCTCCTCTCGCGGCGCCGGGCGGCGTCGATCGAGGTGCCCTTCGTGCACGAGGTCTCGGCCAAGCCCGACGACCTGTTCGCGATCGACGAGTACGAGCGCTTCCTCACCGAGCGCGGCGACGTGCAGCGCGCGCGGCGCGTGCGCCGCTACCGCGAGTTCGTGCGCAAGGCGCGCGAGGAGGCGCAGGCCGCGCGGGCTGGGGGCGGCGCGTGAGCCAGGACGCGGCCGAGCGGGCGCGGCGCTACCTATCCGAGGGCGACCCGGCCATGGCGCTGGGCGCGGCCGAGGCGGCCCTGCGCGAGGCCGGCCGCGAGGACGCGCTGTCCCTGCGGCTCGCCGCCGGGCGCGCGGCGGCGGCCCTGGGCGACCTCGCGGCGCAGACGCGGCACCTCGAGGCCGCCGAGGCGCTCGTCCGGGCCGGGCGGCTCGACGCGCTGGGCCCGGTCCTGGCGCAGCTCGGCGAGGTGCACCTGCGGCGCAACGACCCGGCGCGCGCGGCGGTCACGCTCGAGGAGGCCCTCGGCCAGCTCCCGGCCGACGACCCGCAGGCGGCGCGCGTGCGCGGCCTCCTCGACGAGGCCCGCGGCCGCGAGCGCGAGGCGCCGCTGGACGACGAGCCGCCGCCCGCGGCCCCGGCGCCGCCGACGACCGAGGCCGCCGCGCGGCTGCTCGAGATGACCGAGCGCCTCGTCGAGGGGCAGGCCGACCTCGAGCTGCCGGCGCTGCTCGACCTCGTGCTGGCCGAGCTCGTCAAGGCGGCCGTGGCCGACCGCGGGTTCGTGCTCCTGCGCGAGCCGGGCGAGGGCCTCGTGATCCGCGCCGCGCGCGACGCCGCCGGGCGGCAGGTCCCCGACCCGGCGCGCGAGGTCTCGCGCAAGATCGCCGAGCGGGCGGCCGCCGAGCAGGTGGCCCTGCGCGCCGTGCGGCCGGCCGAGGACCCGCGCTTCGCCGGCAGCAGGAGCGCCAAGGCGCTCGACCTGCGGGCGCTGGTCGCCGCGCCGCTGCGCTACCGGCGGATCGACCTGGGCTGCGTCGTGCTCGACCGGCGCGGCTCGCGCGACGTGGCCTTCGACGACGCGGCCGAGGCCCTCGTCGACCGCTTCGCGCGCCTGGCCTCCGGCCTGATCGTCCGCGCCCGCCTGCGCGAGGCGGAGCGCCGGCGCGCCGAGGCCCTGCAGGCGCTCTTCGCCCGCGGGGCGGAGCAGGTGCGCGAGCGCGCCCTCGCCGGCGGGCTCGAGGGCGAGAGCCAGGCCATGTTCGAGCTCCTGCGCCTCCTCGAGCGGGTCGCGCCGACCGAGGCGCGGGTCCTGATCCGCGGCGAGAGCGGCACGGGCAAGGAGCTCGTCGCCCGCACGATCCACGAGAACTCGCCGCGGCGCGCGGCGCCGTTCCACGCGATCAACTGCGCCGCCCTGCCCGAGGCGCTGCTCGAGGGCGAGCTCTTCGGCCACGTGCGCGGGGCCTTCACCGGCGCCGAGGGCGACCGGGCCGGCCTGTTCGAGCGGGCGCACGGGGGCACGATCTTCCTGGACGAGATCGGCGACGCCTCGCCGCGGCTCCAGGCCGAGCTCCTGCGCGTGCTCCAGGAGGGCGAGGTGCGGCGGCTCGGCGACGGCGGCGTGCGCAAGGTCGACGTGCGCGTGCTCGCGGCCACGCACCAGGACCTCGAGGCCATGGTCGCGGAGGGCCGCTTCCGCGAGGACCTGCTCTATAGGCTCAACGTCGTCGTCGTGCGCGTGCCGCCGCTGCGCGAGCGGCCGGAGGACGTGCCGCTCCTGGCGCGGCGGTTCGAGCGCGAGGCGCGCGACCTCATGGGCGACCCGTCGCGGGCCACGCCCCTCGACGACGCCAAGCTGGCCGCGCTCGCGGCGCGCCCCTGGCCGGGCAACGTGCGCGAGCTGAAGAACGCCGTCACGCGCCTGGTGACGCTCGGCGAGCTGGCCGCGTCGTCCGCCGCCGGGCAGGACGCGTCGCCCGCGCCGCCCGTGCGCGCCCCGCTGGGCGTGCCCGAGGCCGCGCGGCGCGCCGACGGCGACGAGGAGGTCCTCACGCTCGAGGAGGCCGAGCGCCGGGCGATCGTCGCCGCCCTGCGGCGCACGGGCGGCGCCCGGCAGGAGGCGGCCGCCCTGCTCAAGTGCGCGCGGCGGACGCTCTACACCAAGATCCGCCAGTACGGGCTCGAGTAGCTACGCGGGCTCGTAGACCGGGTAGTCCGGGTACCACATGGCGTCGTCCACGGCGGCGGCGACGTCCTCGGCCTCGAGCGGGCGGCGGGCCAGGCCGGCCGACAGCGCCTCCTGGACGACGGCGATCGCCACGGCGCGCGAGACGCGCCGCAGCGCGTCGACCGGCGGCAGGAGCGCGCCGCGGGCGAGGTCGTCGGGCGTGACGAGCTCGGCCAGCGCCTTGGCGGCCACGGTGAACATGGCGTCGGTGACCTCGCGCGCCTGCGCGACGAGGACGCCCAGGCCGAGTCCGGGGAACACGTAGGCGTTGTTGGCCTGGCTGACGACGTGCGTCCGCCCGTCGTGGGGCACCGGCGCAAACGGGCTGCCCGTGGCCACGAGCGCGCGCCCCTCGCTCCAGGGGATGATCTCGGCGGGCTTGCCCTCGGCGAGGTCGGTCGGGTTCGAGAGCGGGAAGATCATGGGCCGGGCGGCGTGCTGGGCCATCGTCCGCACGACGCGCTCGTCGAACATGCCGGGCGTGCCGGTCGTGCCGATGAGCACCGTCGGCTTGACCGCCTCGATGATCGCCACGAGGTCCTCGCGGCGGTTCATGAGCCCGAGCGCCTCGACCATGGGGACCGGCCAGGCGAAGGGCTTCTTGTGCTCCTCGTCGACCTTGCCGTCGTCGACCAGGAGCCCCTTGCTGTCGGTGAGGATGATCGCCCGCGTGAGCGCCTCGCCCGACAGCCCGTCGCGCGCGAGCGCCGCGCGGAGCTGCCAGGCGATCCCGATCCCGGCCGCGCCGGCGCCGAGGATCACGAAGCGGTGCTCCTGCGGGCGGATGCCCGTCGCCCGCGCGCCGGCGTAGAAGGCGGCCAGCGTGACGCCGGCCGTGCCCTGGATGTCGTCGTTGAACGACGGCAGGGTCGTCCGGTAGCGGTCGAGGAGGCGGAAGGCGTTGGCCTTCTTGAAGTCCTCCCACTGCAGGAGCGCGCGCGGGAAGCGCCGCTGCACCGCCTGCACGAACTCCTCCACGAAGGCGTCGTACTCGCGCCCGCGCAGGCGCCGCCGCCGCCAGCCCAGGTAGAGCGGGTCGTCGAGCAGCGCCTGGTTGTCGGTGCCCACGTCGAGGCTGATCGGCAGCGTCTGCGTGGGGTGGATCCCGGCGGCGACCGTGTAGAGGGCCAGCTTGCCCACCGGGATCCCCATGCCGCCGGCGCCCTGGTCGCCGAGACCGAGGATGCGCTCGTTGTCGGTGACGACGATCAGCCGCACGTCGTCGAAGGGCGCGTTGCCGAGCACCTGCTCGATGCGGCCCTTGTCCTCGGGCGTGATCCACAGGCCGCGCGCGCGGCGGAAGATGTGGCTGTAGCGCTGGCAGGCCAGGCCGACGGTCGGCGTGTAGACGATCGGCAGCATCTCCTCGGTGTGCTCGAGGAGCAGCCGGTAGAAGAGCACCTCGTTCCTGTCGTGCAGCGCCGCCAGGCCCACGTAGCGCTCGAGCGGCTCCGGCTTGCGCGTGATGTTCTGGTAGACGCGCTCGAGCTGCACCTCGATCGGGTTCACCTCGCGGGGCAGGAGCCCCTCGAGGCCGAGCGCCGCCCGCTCCTCGAGGGTGAACGCGGTGCCCTTGTTGAACATGGAGTGGCTGAGGAGCGCGTGGCCCCGCACGGGGACCTTGACGCGCCAGCGGCCGTCGATGGCGCGGGTGAGGCGATAGGCTTCCATGGCGCTCCTTCCTACTCCCTCGGAGGCCGGGCGTCGAGCGCGGAGCGGCGTGTTCAGAACGTGAAGGCCATCCCCAGCTCGAGGCCCATCGAGCTCCACGTGGCGCGGCGCCAGCGGTGGCCGCCCGTCCGGCGGCCGCCGAAGTGGTCGTCGAGATCGGAGATCATCCCCCACGACGACCCGACGGCCGTGAGCAGCTCGAGGCGGTCGCCGAGGTGCCAGCGCAGGCCGCCGCGCAGCTCGCTGAGCATCGACGGAAAGCGCAGGGGCGCGATCAGCCCCGAGAGGCTCTCGAAGAACACGGAGACGACGGGGAACAGCCGCACGCTCAGCCAGTAGCTCACGGTGGGGAAGAAGAACGTCTCGACGCGCCCGCCGGCCGAGCCCACCGCGCTCGACAGGCGCACGCGGTGCGACGCCCACGCGGCGCCCAGGCCGATCGCGAAGCGGATCGTCTCCGAGTCCTTCACCACGTAGCGGGCGAAGACCTCGCCCACCTGGAGATCGAGCGTCGTCTCGACGGGCGTGCCGCCCGGGAAGCGCGTGTCGCCGAGGCCCACCCCGCGGTAGTGGATCCGGCGCCGCGGGCCGTCGACGAGGACGCGCGTGTAGTGGACGCCCAGGCTCACGCGCTCGTGCACGCGCGCGTCGACGATGAACCGGTAGCCCGGGGCCAGCGTGTCGGGCACGTGCAGGTCGTGCGCCGTCTCGAAGCTCCCGGCGACGCCCTGGCGGCCGTGCTTCACGCGCGAGCGCATGCCGGCGTTCAGCCGCGCGTAGGCCTCGAGGCGCACGCGCGGGTAGGGCAGGTCGGGCTCGAGCGACGGGCCGCGGCCCTCGGCCACCGGCGTGGCCTGCGTCCAGGGCCAGACGGGGCGCGTGCGCTCGAGGCGCACCGGGCCGTCGAGCGGCGGCGGCTCCTCGGCCCGGGCCGCGGCGGCGGCCAGGCACGCGAGGACGACCGCCGTCAGCCCAGGGCGCGTCACGGCGCCAGGCTACGCGACGGGTCGGACGGGGCGAAACGCCGAGCGTCAGGCGACGACGTGCTCGCGGGCCGGGTCGTCCGTGCGCCGGAGGCGCAGGGCGGGACGGCTGGCGCCCGGCTCGCGGCGCAGGAGCGTGCGGAGGACCTCGCTCTTCAGCCAGCCGTCGGCGTCGGTCGCGACCGGCTCGAACGCGCGCTCGCCCCGCGCGAGGACCTCGACCTCGCGGGTGTCGCGGTCGATGAGGATGACCTCGCGCACGCCCAGGTCGAAGTACCAGGGGAGCTTCTCCAGCGTCTCGTCGCCCGGTGAGCGCACCTCGAGCACGGCGTCGGGCGGGCCGACGATCCACCCGCCCTGGAGCCGGTCGTAGCTCGCAGGGAGGAGGAAGCTGCGGTCGGGGGTGCGGTAGTCGCGAGGGACGCCGGGGCCGAGGGCGGGGAGGTCCGGGGTCCGGGGGCGCTTGACCCCGGTCCCCGGCAGGGTCTCGCCGAGCCCGAGCGCCTGCCAGTGGAGTCGGAAGAACACGCCGATCTGCTCGACGAGCACCTGCGCGTCGCCGTGGGGCGGCGGGGCGAGGTGGAGCTCGCCGTCCCACACCTCGTCGCGCCGGTCCAGCCCGCGCCGGCGGCGCTCCTCGAGCAGCTCGAGGGCCACCTCGAGCGGCCGCCCGCCGACCACGACGCGCCGGGTGGCGGTCACTCGCTCAGCTCCAGCACCCGCTCCGCCCCGGGCGCGAGGTCGACCCACGCCTCGAACGGCCCCAGGTCGGTCTCGCCCACGAGCAGGTAGCGGCCGGGGACGACGAGCTCGACCTCGAGCCGCGGCGAGGCGTGCGACAGGCGCAGGGTGTGGGCCCAGTTCGCGACGAGCTCGGCCCGCAGCCACCGCACCCAGCCCAGGAGCTCCGGTACGAGCGCGACGCGGCCGCGGACGACCTCGTCGGGCCGGAGGGCTCGAGGGAGCTCGAAGCGCACGACGGCGGTGAACGGCGTCGCGTCGACGACCACCAGGCGTCGGGCGGGGAGCGTCACCGCGGTCAGGAGCGTGGGGCCGTCGAAGAGCCCGTAGGCCCCCGGGCGGGCGCGGCCGACGTGCACGTCGGGCCGGGCCGGGTCCGGCGCGAGGGCGACGAGCTCACCCTCGCTGCCAGGCTCGAAGGCCACGAGGCCGAGCACCCGCGCCGCCTCGCGCGCGCCGCGCAGCATGACCTCGACCTGCTCGCCGGGCGAGGGCGCCTCGAGGCGAAGCGGCGGGCCGCCGGCGCGGACCTCGATCTGGCCCAGCCGCCGCTCGGAGCCGGCGGGGTCCCGGAGCGTCGCCGCGTAGTGGCCTTCATGGGCCCTGCCGCGCACCTCTCCCTCCTCCGTGACGTCGAGGAGGGCCTCGATCCCCCCGCCGTCGCGCGTGAGGACGACCTTGGCGTCGGCGCCGGTGTGTCCGATGAGCGTCCCCGCGACCTCGACCCACGTGGGCAACGTCGCCTCGAGCACGACGGTGGCGCCGGCGGCCACGCGGGCGATCCCGACGTCGCGCCCGACGACGCGCACGCGGTAGTCGTCGGGCGCCAGGTGGCGCACCCGGTAGACCCAGCCCTCGTGGCCGCCGGACGCGTAGTCCGCGGCGCCGGCGTTGCAGCCGCGCGCGGGCTCGCGCACCGACTCGACCGTCACCTCACCGTGGTCCTGGTCGCGCCACGTGGAGTGTGCGGTCCTCCCCGGGATCGGGAGCCACCCCTCCGGTCCGCGCAGCCGCACCTCGACCGTCCCGCCGCGCTCGAGGTCGAACACGACCTCCTCGCGCAGGCCGGGCCGGAGGGCCGCGACCCCGAACCCGGGCGCGACGGCGAAGAGCGTCGAGGCGATTCCCAGGTCGTCGGGGAGGCGCTGCACGTCGAAGCGACCCTTGGCGTCGGTGACCATCTCGCCCGCGCCCTCGTCGAGCAGGCTCCCGGAGGCGAAGACGGCCTCGCACGCGCTCGGGTGCGGATAGCGCCACGTGACCCACGCGCCGGCGATCGGCCGGCCGGTCGCTGCCTCGCGCACGAGCCCGCGCACGCCGCGGATCGCCGGCGGCGGATCGACCTCGTGCCGGTCGGCGCCGGGCCCCGCCGCTTCGTCGCCCGGCCGCGCACCCCGCAGGCCGTCGTCGACGCCGTCCATGGACTCGCTCGACCGCGCCGCGCCCATCTGCAGCCGGGCGGCGCCCGGCTCCAGGTCACGCGCGGCGCCCCGCGCGGCGCCAGTCCTCGGCCCCCCGCCCGCCGCCGCGGCCGTTTCGCCCTCGCCCAGCAGCCACACGCCCAGCCCGGCCGCGGCGACGAGCGCCACGAGGACCAGGGCCGGGGTGTGCCGCGGGCCGCGCGCCATGGCCCCACGCTACCAGCCGACCCGGCGCCCCGCGCCGCCGCCGGCTGGCGACGGCCCCGCCGACCGGGCAGAGTGGCGGCGTGACGGCGATCCGGGCGAGCAACCTGTGGCGCTTCTACGACGGCGCCCCGGCCGTCCGCGGCCTGGACCTGGCGGTCGAGCGAGGCTCGGCCTACGGGTTCATCGGGCCCAACGGCGCGGGCAAGTCGACGACGCTGCGCATGCTCGCCACGCTCGACCGGCCCGACGCCGGGCGCGTCTGGCTCGAGGGCCGCGACGTCCAGCGCGACCTGCGCGGCGCGCGGCGCCGCCTGGGCTTCATGCCCGACCCGTTCGCGCTCTACGACGAGCTCACGGTCGAGGACCACCTGCTCCTGTTCGCGCAGACCTACGGCCTGCCGCCGTCCGCGCGCCGCCGCGCCGTCGACCGCGCGATCGAGCTCACGCGCACGCAGGAGGTGCGCGCCAGGCGCTGCGGCGCGCTCTCCAAGGGCTGGCGCCAGCGCGCGCTCCTCGCCCGGACCCTGGTCCACGACCCGCCGGTGCTGCTCCTCGACGAGCCGGCGTCCGGCCTCGACCCCGCCGCGCGCATCGAGTTCCGCGAGGTCGTGCGGGCCCTGCGCGAGCTCGGCAAGGCGATCGTCGTCTCGTCGCACATCCTCACCGAGCTGTCCGACTTCTGCGACTCGGTCGGGATCATCCAGCAGGGCCGCATGCTCGTCTCGGGGCGGATCGACGACATCCTGCGCCGCCTCGACCCGAACGAGCAGGTGCAGCTCGACCTCCCGGGCGACGCCGCCCCCGCGCGCGCCCTGCTCGCCGCGCACCCGGAGGTGCTCGAGGTGCGCGACGGCCTCGGCGCGCCGCCCGGCACCGCGCGCCTCCTGGCCGTCTTGCGCGGCCGCGCCACGCCCGAGGTCCGCGCCGCCCTCGTGCGCGCCCTCGTCGAGGGCGGCTGCGCCCCCTGCGGCGTGAGCGCGACCCGCGAGGGCCTCGAGGACCTGTTCCTCCGCGTCTCCGCCGGCTCCCGCGGCCAGGACGTGCGCGGGGCGTCGGCCTTGCGCCAGGTGCTCGACGGCGACGGCGGCGCCGACCGCGAGGGCGCGCCGCCCGCCGGAGCGGCGCGATGAGAGGCGCGCCCGGCCCGCTGTTCGAGTGGCTCGTCCCGCGCACCCTGCGCGAATCGAACACCCTCCTGGGCGCCGCCGTCTTCGGCCTCGTGTTCTACGGGGTGCTCGCGCTCACCCTCCTGGGGTGGGCCGGCGCCGGCGTCCGCGGCGCCCTGCGCGACCTGCTCTCGGTCGTTCACGGCGAGGCGCTCGTGGCCAACGGCATCGTGCTCCTCCTCTGGAGCCCCAGCCGCCTGGCCCAGCGCCTGGCGCGCGAGCGCGAGCAGGACACCCTCCCGGCCCTGCGCCTCACGGGCCTCGGCGGCCTCTCCATGGCGCTCGGCTTCCTCGGCAGCGCGCTGGTCCTGCCCGCGGTGCTCCTCGTCGTCACCTCCCCGGTCATCCTGGCCGGCGCCGGCGGCCGCGGCGGCCCGGCCGCGCCGCTGCGCGCCTACGCCGTGCTCCTGCTCCTGGCGGTCGTCTACCACCTCGTCGCCGGGGTGGTCGGCCTGGCGAGCAAGAAGGCGCAGAACGCCGGCGGCACGACCGTCTTCGTGGTCCTCGTGCTCCTGGGCCTGGGCGCGGCCTTCCGCGTCCCGGGCCTCGAGGTCCTGGGCGTCCTCGGGCCCTGGGGCGCCGCCCTGGCCTCGTCGGGGGCCGAGCAGTTCGACATCCCGATCCTCGGCGTGTCGGTCGCCGGCGAGCCCGTGCAGCTCGTCACCCTCGCGCTCCTGGCCGCCGTCCTCCTGCGCGCGCTGAGCGACCGGCTGGCCGACGAGCGCGCCGCGGTCCTCGTCGGCGCCCCGGCGGCGGCGGGCCTGGCCGCGCTGGGCGCCGCCCTGGCCGCCCTGACGTACGAGCCCTTCCACGCCGACCCGTCGCGCGCCGTGTTCCTGCGCCTCCTGGCCCTCGGGCTCGCCGCGGCGCCGCTGGCGCTCGAGGCGCCGGCGCGCTTCGTGGACCTGGCGCGCGGCGCCGCCCGGCGCGACCCGGACGACCCGCCCTTCCCCGACGAGCGCCTCGACCTGCGCCGCCTGCTTCCGGGGCCGCTGCTGCTCCTCGGCGGCGCGCTGCTCCTGGGCCTGCAGTTGCCGTCCGGGGCGTCGTGGGGCCTGCGCACGGGCGTCGCGGCCGCCGTGCTCGTCACCACGTGGACGTTCGCGGCCCTGCTCCTCCAGGCCGCGCGCCTCCTGTCGCGCGACCGCGGCTCGCCCGTGATCGTGGTCGTCCTGGCGCTCGCGGCGCTCTGGTGCGCCCCGCTCCTCAGCAGCGCCGGCCTGCGAAACCTCGCCTTCGACGAGCGCCTCACCGAGCTGCCGCGGCTGCTCAACCCGGCCTACGCCCTCCACCTCGCCTGCACCACCCGCCCGGTCGGCGGGCACGACCCCCTGGCCCTGGCGACGGCCTGCGCCGCCGTCCACGCCCTGGCCGCCCTGGGCGCAGGCTGGCTCGTGCGGCAGGGCCAGCGCCGCGTGACCGAGCTCGTCGGCTCGCTCGTCGTGCTCCCGGCCGACGCCTACGACGCGCCGGGCACCCTCGAGCGCCGCTGCCCGCGCGGCCACCTGCACGCGGCGGTCTGGGCAACCTGCCCTCACTGTTGATCGGCACTGTTGATCGGCGGCTGCGGCCGCGGATGCCGGGCGCTGCGGCGCGCGCGCGGGCCGTCGGTGTGGCCCGCCTTCGCGAGCTCCGTCCCGCGGCTGCGGTGCAGCAGCCCAGGCGGACCCTACCGCTCGCGGCCGTCCGCAGCCGCGGGCCTCCCGCTCGCTCCGGCGGCCCACCGGGGATCAGGCGATCGATACGACCCGCGCGCGCGCCGCATCGCCTCGGCCTCCGCGGCCTCGCCTGGCTCGTGGCTCCGGTCCCCCCGTGGCTCCGCGGCGTGATCGACGGCCGCGGCCGGCGGATGCCGGGCGCTGTGACGCGCGCACGGGCCGTAGATCCAGCTCGATACGACCCGCGCGCGCGCCGCCCGGCGAAGAGATCGGCGCTACGACGTGTCGCGGGTGACCAGCTCGATCGGAGCAGCACGTGAGGCGAGGGCGACGAGGCTGAGCCGCGGCGGCGAGGCGCGCGGGCGACGACGTAGCGACCTACTTCGAGCCCAGGCGCGCGCCGCCGCGGCCAGGCACGTCCTTCGCAGCCGTCGAGCACACCTTACGGGAGGTAGGACGGCACGAGGCGACCGCGCTGGGGGTCGCGGCGGCCGCCGACCTCCTCGATCACGCGCAGGTCGCCGCGCCGGAGGTCGTCCATGACGACGCCGCCGAGGGCGCGGTCGTCGGGGAAGCTCGTGCGGCGCGCCCAGAGGGGGCCGGAGACCTGGCGCCGCGACCAGGCGGCCTCGCGCCCGCGCTCGTTGTTGAACAGGTCCATGGCCTTGCGCGCGGCCGGGTTCGCCGGGTCGGACTCGTGCGCCGTGCCCCAGCGCTCGGCCGCCTCGCGGCTGCCCAGGCGCCGGACCATCGACGCGTTCCACAGCGCGTGGCGGTAAGCGTCGCGCGGGTCGTCCTGGCCCGAGAGCTGCGGGAAGGCGCGCTCCGACTCGACGCGGGCCAGCTCCGCCGCCCCGCGGACCCCCGGCACCTGCCAGAAGTAGCGCAGGACGAGCCGCTTCTCGTCGCGGGTCAGCGTCTTGTAGTCGTCGTACGGCCCGCCCTGCGAGGCGACCGGCACGAGGACGAACAGCGCGACGAGGAGGACCTGACGCATGGAACGGCTCCCAGGAGGGAGCCGCTCACAGCAGGGCGCATGCCGCCACGATCGCCTTTGCCGCTGCTGCGGTTACGGACGTCGGCGGGGCTTTCTTTTCGGGATTTCGTCTCGGGCTACGGCTGGATCGTCGGATCGGTCGCAGGCGGCTCGGGGGCCCGCTCCGGGACGTCGAACAGCCAGCCGTCGCGCTCGAGGTCGTCGCGCACCTCGCGCCAGGCGCGCGGGTGCGTGCGGCCCTTCGGCGCCTCGACGGTGGCCTCGGGGTCCTCGCTCGAGATCGTCGCCGGACGGTCGCGGTTGAGGTGCACGTAGCCCTTCACGGCGGCCACGTAGTGGTAGCGCTTCTCGTAGTCGAACCCGAGCAGCGCCTCGAGGAACCCCAGCCGCGCGCCGAACGCGCCCGGGCCCACGGCGAAGCCGTCGATCCGCGGGAGCGGGATCGTCACGCCGCCGACGACGACCTCGGTGATCACCTTGCGCCGCGCCGGCACGAGCCGCACGGGCAGGTCCGCGCCGGGCGCCTCGTGGTCGAGGAGCGCCCGCGCCAGCCCGTCGCGCTCGGTCCAGGTCCCGGCCGCGTGGAGCTCGGCGTCGGTGATCCGCGCACCGCGCGTCTCGACACCGCCGCAGCCCGCCGCCACGACCGCCAGCACCAGGAGCAGCTCGGACCTGCGCACGGGCAGCACGATGCCAGCTCACGTGCGCCGCCACAAGGCTCGTCCCCGCGCCGGGTCGCGTAAACTCATGCCCCATGGCCCCCGAGCAGGATGCCGAGCTCGAGCTCCTGGCGCTGGCTCGCCTGGGCCTGGCCGACCGCCTGGCCGACGCGGCCGAGGACGTCGTGCGCGAGGCCCGCGCCGAGGGGCTGGCCGCGCTCGAGCGCCGCGGCCTCCTCCGCCCGCACCAGGCGCGCGCCGTGCGCGCCTACGTGCAGCGCCACGCGCGCGCCTGCCCCTGCGGGCGCCGCGTCCTCGTGGGCGAGGAGGGCGGCCTGACGCCCTGCGTGTGCGGCGCCGACGTGAGCGCCTCGGGCGGCGCCACGCGCCGGGCGCCCGCCGGCGCGATCGGGCCCGGGACGCGCGTCGGCCCGCTCGAGGTGCTGGAGAAGCTCGGGCAGGGGGCCTCGGGCACGGTGTTCCGCGCCCGCCACCTGGCGCTCGGGCGGCTGTCGGCGCTCAAGGTGATCGCCCGCGGCGGGCTCGACGCGCGGCGGCGCCGCCGCTTCGACCGCGAGGTCGAGGCCCTGGCCCGCCTCGACCACCCGGGGATCGTGAAGGTCCACGCGCCCTACGAGCACGAGGGGTCGCTGGCGTTCGACATGGAGCTCGTCGACGGCCAGCCGCTCGACGAGCGCCTCGACCGCGGCGGGCCCCTCCCCTGGCGCGAGGCGGCCGCGATCGTGGCCGAGCTGGCGCGCGCGATCGCCCACGCGCACGAGCACGGGGTGCTGCATCGCGACCTCAAGCCCGGCAACGTGCTCCTGCGCGCCGACGGGCGGGCGCTGATCGCCGACCTCGGCCTCTCACGCCTCACCGACCAGTCGAGCTCGCTCACGCTGGCCGGCGCGCCGATCGGCACCCCCTGCTACATGGCGCCCGAGGCGTTCGCCGGCGAGTCGACGCCGCTGCTCGACGTCTACGGCCTGGGCGCGATCCTCTACCAGTGCCTCACGGGGCGGCCGCCGTTCATGGCCGAGTCGCTGCCGGCGCTCCTGCACCAGGTGACGCGCGGCCAGTGCGAGCCCACCGCCGCGCCGGGCGCGCCGGCGGCCCTCGAGGCGGTGCGCGCGCGCGCCATGGCCGTGCGCCCCGAGCAGCGCTACCCTGGCGCGGCCGCCCTGGCCTCGGACCTCGAGGCCGTCCTGGCCGGCCGCGCGACGAGCGCGTCGAGCACCGTGCGCTTGACCCTGCCCAGGACCGGCGTGCCCGTCGGCCCCCTGCTCGTCGCGCTCGCCTCGCTCGTCTTCGTCGTCGCCGCGGGCGCGATCGCCCTGCGCGGCGCGCGGCCCCCGGCGGACGTCCTCGACGCGCCGCCGGCCACGCTCGCGGCCGCGCTCGAGGCGCTGGCGAGTGACGTCCACCGCGAGGCGGCGCTGGCGATCGTCACGCGCGCCGCGCGCCAGGAGCAGGGGCGCGCCGCCCTGGAGGACGCCCTGGCCCACGCGCCGGCGGCCCCGCGCTGCGCCTGGCGCGCGCCGCCGCCGACCGCGCCGCGCGCCGCCGCTGGACCCCGACGACCTCCTCGCGGCCGCCCGGGCCGGCGCCGACCGGCGCTGCTCGACGCGCTGGCCCACCACGCGGCCGACGCGGGCCTCGCCCGGGGCCGCGCCTCGAGGCCGCGAGCGCGCTGGCGCAGGCGCAGCCCGCCTCGCGGGCGGCGGCGACCCTCCTCGGCCTCGAGCTCCTGGCCCGCGGCGACCCGGCCGACCGCGACGCGGCGGCCGCCGCGCTGGCGCGCGGCCTCGCCAACCACGCGCGCGCGCGGCGCCTCCTGCGCGTCCACGACCTCGTCGACCAGGTGGCCGCGCGCGTCGTCGCGGGGGCGCCCGTGCGCGACCTCGTGCGGCAGCTCGTCGACGACCTGCCGGCGCTCGACGCCCCGGCCGCCGTCGCCCTGCTCGCGCCGCTGGCGCCGCCCGTGCGCGCGGCCATGCGCGACGGGCCGCTCGGCGACGTGGTCGAGGGCGAGCCGCGGCGCAGCCTGCTGCTCCTGATCGACGCGGCGCCGGCCCTGCCCGACGCGCTCCTCCTGTGCCTCGTCGTCCTGCGCGACTCCGACAGCGAGGTGAAGCCCTCCGCGCGCGCGACGACCCCGGCCGCGCTCGACGCGGTCGCCGCGGCCGCCCGGCGCCAGCTCGCGCAGGACCCCGTGGTCGCTGGCTTCGCCCTGCAGTGGGCCGCGCACGCCCGGCTGTCGGGCCTCGCGCCCGCGGACGCCGCCGCCCTGGAGGCCGCCGAGCGCGAGGCGATCGAGGCCGTCGGCGGCCCGCCCGACGGCCGGACCGAGACGGAGCGCCTGTGGGCGCATCGCGCCGCCCAGCGCGGCACGGCGGACCTCCTCGAGCTCGAGCGCCGCCGGGCCTCGTGGGCCGCCGACCCGGCCGCGCGCCGCCGGCACCTCGAGCGCGCCCTGGCCCTGGCGGTCGAGAACTTCGCCATCACGGGGCGCGAGCCGGCGCTCTTCGTCCACCGGCGGCAGGCGGGCGAGGAGCTGATCCGCCTCGCGCTGCCGCTCGAGGCCTGGGACGTGGTCGAGGGGGCGGCGGGCGCCGTGCGCTACCCGGACGCCGTGTTCGCCGAGGTCCACCGGCGGCGCGGCGACCCGGCGCGCGCGCGCGAGGTGGCCCAGGCGGCGCTCGACGCCATGACCCGCCCGGCGAGCGAGCTCCTGGGCGCCCTGGCCCTGGCCCTGGCCGACCTGGGCCGCCTCGACGAGGCGCGGGCGGCGCAGGCCCGCATGAACGGCAACGACAAGTTCGCCTTCGACTGGCTGACCCCCGGCGCGGTCGCGGCCGCCCTGGACGGGCGCTGACCGCGGGCTCGCCCTTGATGCGGCCGGCGTCGCCCCGTTAGCTGTTGGGCCATGTCGCTGCCGCTCCTGGCCGCCCTCGTCGTGGTCGCGCTGACGCTCGGCTACCTGTGGTACGGCCGGCTCCTCTCCCGCCTCTACGGGCTCGACGACGACCGGATCACGCCGGCGCGCGAGAAGGACGACGGCGTCGACTTCGCGCCCGTCGCGCCCGGCTACCTCCTCGGCCAGCACTTCAGCGCGATCTCGGCCGCCGGACCGATCGTCGGCCCGATCGCCGCGTGCATGTACTTCGGCTGGGGCCCGTGCGTGCTGTGGATCACGCTCGGCTGCATCTTCATCGGCGCCGTCCACGACATGAGCGCGCTCGTCGCCTCGGTGCGCCACGGCGCGCGCACGGTGGCCGAGATCGTGCGCCAGCACCTCACGCCGCGCGCCTGGGCCGCCTTCATGGGGTTCATCTGGCTGGCGCTGCTCTACGTGATCGTGGCCTTCACCGACGTCACGGCCAGCACCTTCCTCGGCCGGATCGAGGAGCTCGAGGGGCTGCAGGTCGGATTCGAGCGCGGCGGCGCGGTGGCCTTCGCCAGCGTGACCTACCTGTCGCTCGCGGTGGTCATGGGCCTCGTGCAGCGGCGCTTCAACCCGCCGCTGTGGCTGACGACGGTGATCTTCGTGCCGGCCACGCTGGGGCTCGTGGCGCTGAGCACGGTCCCGGCCGTCTCGAAGCTCCTGGCGCTCGGGCCGCTCGGCGACGTCCACCCGCAGAAGGTCTGGGGCGTGCTGCTCCTGGGCTACTGCTTCGTGGCCTCGCTCCTGCCCGTGTGGCTGCTGATCCAGCCGCGCGGCTACCTGGGCGGGTTCGTCCTCTACATCGTGCTCGCCGTCGGCGTCGTCGGCGTGTTCGCCGGCGGCTTCGAGGTCAAGCAGCCGGCCTTCAAGGGGCTGGTCGCCGACGCGCCCGGCCCGGCGGCGCTCCTGTTCCCGTTCCTGTTCGTGACGATCGCCTGCGGCGCCTGCAGCGGCTTCCACGGCCTCGTGTGCAGCGGCACGACCTCGAAGCAGCTCGACAAGGAGAGCCACTGCCGCACCGTCGGCTACGGCGGCATGCTGCTCGAGGGGCTCGTGGCGCTGATCGCCCTGTCGACCGTCATGATCCTCGAGGCGCCGAAGGGCTCGCCGGGGGCGATCTACGGCGACGGGATCGCCGAGTACCTGTGCGTCATCCTCCCGCGCGACTACCTGCTCGCGGCGAAGGTCTTCGGCGCCATGGCCTTCTCGACCTTCGTCTTCGACACGCTCGACGTGGCCACCCGCCTGGGCCGCTACATCCTCGAGGAGCTCCTCGACTGGCGCACCCGCGCGGCCTCGGTCGCGGCCACGGCGGCCACGCTGACCCTGCCGCTCCTGTTCATCGTCACGGCCGACGCGCCGCAGCCGGGCAAGCCGGCCACCTACATGCAGTTCTGGACGCTGTTCGGCGCGTCGAACCAGCTCCTGGCCGCCCTGACGCTCCTCGGCGTCACGGTGTGGCTGCGCCGCAGCGGGCGCCCGTGCTGGTTCGCGCTGGGCCCCACGGTCTTCGTCATGGCGATCACGGTGTGGGCGCTCGGCCACCTGGCCTGGAACGACCTGGCCGCCGTCCGGGCCCCCGACGGGGGGCTCGCGCTGGCACGGCTGGTCAACGGGCTCGTGTCCCTGGTCCTGCTCGGGCTGGCGGCCCTGCTCGTGGTGGAGGCGGTCGTCGCGGTCCGCGGGGCCGTCCGTCAGGCGAAGGAACCTCCGGCCGCCCCCGTCGTATGAGGGGTTGTCGGGGAGCGGATGGCACCGAACGGATGTAAGGCGTCAAGCCGACCGGTTCGTATGCCGATGACCGGAGAGCCATGAACACCACCTCGCCCGTCGCCCGCCGCATCGGCTCGTCCTCCACGCTCGAGGCCCTGGGCCACTTCGACCCGATCACCTCGTGGGACGCCCTGCGCCCGCCGGTCCGTAGTGTGATCGACGGCTGCGGCCGCGGATGCCGGGCGACGGGGGGCGCGCGCGGGTCGTAGGATCCGGCGATCGATACGACCCGCGCGCGCTCCCCCCTCGCCTCGGCCTCCGCGCCCTCGCCTCCCTTGTGGTTCCATTCCACTCGGGTTCGAGCGTGTCGATCGCAAGCTCCGACCCCGCCAGGACGCCGAGGACGCCAGGAAGAGGGGGAGGAAGGAAGAGGGGGGAGACCGCTCAAGGCCAGAGCGGTCAGAGCGCCGCTCGGTCGCACCACGTCGCCGCGGGCCCCCGGCCCTGTATGCTCCCCGGGTGCGCGACGACGACCCGATCGTCCAGGCCGCCCTCGCTCGCGGGTTCCTCACGACCGAGCAGCTCGAGGCCGCCCGGCGGCTCGAGGCGGAGCTGGCCGTCGCCGGCCGCTCCCCCGGGCTCCGGGCGCTCCTCGCCCAGCGGTTCCTCACGCCCGCGCAGGTCCAGGCGCTCCGGCACGGGCCGCCCAGCGGGCAAGCCCTCGGGCGCACGAGCGAGGACGCGCGGGTGCTGCGCCCGGTCGAGCTCGAGCCGGGCGACGAGGTCGGCGGCTACCGCATCGAGCGGCTGCTCGGGCGGGGCGGCATGGGCGCGGTCTACGCCGGGGTCGACCCGCGCACCGACGCGCACGTGGCGATCAAGGTCCTGGCCGCGGTCGACGGGCAGGCGCGGGCGCGCTTCCGGCGCGAGGGGGTGGCCCAGGCGGCGGTCGACCGCCACCCCAACGTGCTCCGGGTGCTCGGCGCGGGCGAGCAGGACGGGGCGCCCTTCCTCGTCATGGAGCTGGCCGAGGGCGGCGACCTGGCGGCGCGGCTGCGCGCGGGGCCGCTGCCGCCGCGGGAGGCGGCGCGCGTGGTCGCCGACCTCGCGCGCGGCCTGGCCCACGTGCACCGGGCGGGGATCCTCCACCGCGACCTGAAGCCCCAGAACGTGCTGTTCGACGCGGCGGGGACCCCGCGCCTGGTCGACTTCGGGATCGCCCGCGTGCAGGGCGAGGAGGCGCTCACGCGCACGGGTGACCTCGTGGGCACGCCGGCCTACATGGCGCCCGAGCAGGCGGATGGCGCGCGGCGGTCGATCGACGAGCGCACCGACGTCTACGGCCTCGGGGCCGTGCTCTACCACGCGGTCACGGGGCGGCCGCCGTTCGAGGGCGGGGCCGCCCAGACCATCCGCGCCGTGCTCATGGAGGCGCCGACCCCGCCCTCCGAGGTGGTCGCGGGGCTGTCGCCGGACGTCGACCGCGTCGTCCTCAAGGCCCTGGCGAAGGACCCCGCCGACCGCTACCCGACGGCGCAGGCGCTGGCCCAGGACCTCGAGCGCCTGGCGCGCGGCGAGGCGGTGCTCGGCCGTGACGAGGAGGGCGCCCGCCGGCGCTGGCGGGTCCTGCGGCGGGCGCTCGGGGCGGCGCTCCTGCTGGCCGCCGTCGTCGGCGGCGGCGCGGCGCTCCGGCGCACGTGGCCGCACCTGGCGAGCTACTTCGAGGCCCCGGCGCCGCCGCAGGTGCCCGCGCGCGGCAGCCTCGTGGCGGCGCACCAGCGCGAACGGACCCGGCTCGGCTGGCTCTCGGTGCGGGTCGAGGTCGAGGGCGGCGCGCGGCGGGCGCGCCTCCTCGTCGGCGACCGGGTCGTGGCGAGCGGCGACGCCGGCTGGCGCTTCGTCGGGCGCGCGCCGCTGGCGCTCGGCCCGAACGTCGTCCGGCTCGAGGTCCAGGACGGTCACGGCGCCTGGCACCTCGCGGCGGCCCCGCTGAAGATCGAGCGGCACCCCGCGTTCGAGCCGCCCCCGCCCGAGGAGGTGCGCGACCTGCGGGGGCGGGCCATCGTCTTCGACGAGGGCGAGGAGGTCTACCGCGCCCAGGACGGGAGCGTGCTCGTCTACGTGCCGCCGGGCGAGTTCGTCCTGGGGAGCGACGAGTGCAACTACCGCATGTCGCTCGGGCGGGAGCTCGGCGAGCACGACATGCGGGTGAGCGCGCCGCCGCACCCCGTCTCCGTCGGCGCCTTCCTGATCGGCCGGCACGAGGTCTCCTGGCGCCAGCTCGAGGCCTGGCTGGAGGAGACCGGCGCCGACGGGCCGCGCCGGCCCGACGCGCGCTTCGGCGACGCGAGCCCGGCCGTGGACGTGACCTGGCACCAGGCGCGGGCGTACTGCGCGTGGGCCGGCCTGGCCCTGCCGACGGAGGCGCAGTGGGAGTGGGCGGCCCGCGGTCCCGAGGGCCGCCGCTACCCGTGGGGCGACCAGGACCCCGCGCCCGGCGGACGGGGGCGCGCCGTCTTCGGGCTCGACCGCAGGGAGGGCGCGCCGCGGGCGGTCGACCACGGCGTGGACGGCGCGAGCTGGGTGGGCGCCCTGCACATGAGCGGCAACGCCTGGGAGTGGGTGGTGGACGTGTTCGCGCCGTTCGACGGGTTCCTGAGGGGCGGCGACGGCCCGCGGCGGGACCCGTGCCACGGGGGCGAGGACGAGCCGTCGTACGCCTTCCGCGTGCTCCGCGGCGGCTCGTGGCGGACGCGGCCCGGCGACGTCGGGCATTGCCACGCCGCGTTCCGCCGGCCCGGCATCGGGGACCTGACGAAGTCCGACTCCTCGGGGCAGGTCCCCGACTCGCGCGACCACGACGTCGGGTTCCGGGTGGCGCTGCCGCTCAGGTAGCCAGGCGGCGCCGGACCAGGGCGTCGAGGCCGAAGCGCCCGGAGCCCATGAACACGAACGCGACCATGATCGCCAGGTAGAGCAGGGCCATCTCCTTCTTGGAGAACGGGTCGGCGGCGTGGGCGCCGAAGGCCGCCACGAGCATGGTGAACCCGGCCATGGCCGCGGCCGGGCGCGTGGCCAGCCCGAGGGCGACGAGGAGCCCGCCGCCCAGCTCGGCCAGCGACGCCGCCCAGGCGAACAGGACCGGCGCCGGGAAGCCCAGCGCCGCGACGCCCTCGACGAAGCGCTCGGTCGGCGGCGTCTTGCCGAGCCCGTGGGCGAGCGCGAGCGCCAGCCCGGCGAACACGCGCAAGAGCGCCAGCCCGGCGTCGCCGACCGGGCACTCCACGCCGGCCGTCCCGAAGATCACCCCCATGATCCGCGTGCGCATGAGCTGCCTCCGTTGTGGGCGCCGATCCTACGCCGGCAGGACACGGGTGTCCCGGACCGGCGTCAGGCGTGTCCCATCTCGCCGGAGCCTCACCCGACCGGGCGAGCATCCATGCGCGCGCGCCGCCCGCGCGACACGCGAAGGGTACGCAACGTGCAACCTCTACCCCCGCGCTCACCAAGGGGGGTGAGTCTCCGGCCCGCAGCGGCCAGGGAGGCGTCATGGACCTCAGCCACACGCGAGGGCTCGATCGTGACACCGCCGAGTTCTACGTGCGCGCGCTCGACACGCTCGAGCGCTCGGGCGTCCCGTTCCTGCTCGGCGGCGCCTACGCCCTGACGCAGTACACCGGGATCGCCCGGCACACGAAGGACCTCGACGTCTTCATGCGGCGCGAGGACGTCGAGGTGGCCCTGGCGGTCCTCGAGGCGTCCGGCCTCGAGACCGAGCGCAGCTTCCCGCACTGGCTCGCCAAGGCCAGGTGGGGCGACCGCTACGTCGACCTGATCTACGCCTCGGGCAACGGCGTGGCCGTGGTCGACGACGAGTGGTTCATCCACGCCGTGGAGGGCGTGTCGTTCGGTCGCAGCGTGCGCGTGATCCCGCCCGAGGAGATGATCTGGTCGAAGGCCTGGGTGCAGGAGCGCGAGCGCTACGACGGCGCCGACGTCATGCACCTCCTGCGGGCCACGGCGCCGCGCCTCGACTGGGAGCGGCTCCTGCGCCGCTTCGGCGACCGCTGGCGCGTGCTCTTCTCTTACGTGGTCCTGTTCGGCTTCGTCTACCCGGGGCTGCGCCACCACGTGCCCGACTGGGTCACGCAGGGCCTCCTCGCGCGCTTCCAGGCCGAGCAGGCCCTCCCCGAGCGCAACGGCGACGAGGGCCTGTGCCGCGGGACGCTGCTGTCGCGCGAGCAGTACTGCGTCGACGTGCGCGAGTGGGGCCACGAGGACGCCCGCCTGCGCCCGGACTGCGCCATGACCGCCGACGACATCCGCATCTGGACCGACGCGATCGGCGGTGAGCGCAAGGCCTCCTGAGCGCGGGCCGGCCCGCCGGGGCGGCCGCGCTGGTAGAGTGCCCCCCGCGTGGAGTCGACGACCACGGAGCTCCTGGCGCCAGACGCGCCCGCCGCGCGCCCGCGGCGGGCGTGGGCGCGGGCCTACGCGCCGGCCCCGCTGCCGAGCGACCTGAGCGAGCGCATGGGCCGCGGGCTGACGCGCTGGGCCCTGCGCTGGGTGTTCGGCGCCGAGCACCGCCACGCCCACCGGATCCCGCGCAGCGGCGCGGCGATCCTCGTGAGCAACCACCCGACGATCATGGACCCGTTCACGGTGGCCTTCGGCACGCGGCGCTGGGTCACGTGGCTGGCCTTCGACGAGGCGCTCGGCTGGCCGATCGCCGGGCAGATCATGCGCCTCTACCGGGCGATCCCGCTGAACATCGTCCGGCCGCGCCCGACGAGCATCAAGACCGCCTACGCCACGCTGGCCCACGGTCGGCTGCTGGGCCTGTTCTTCGAGGGCGAGCGCTCGTTCGGCTGGGGCCTCAACCAGCCCCTGAAGACCGGCGCCGCCCGCATGGCGATCCGGGCGGGCGTGCCGATCGTGCCCGTGACCGTCTCCGGCGCGCGCCGCTGCTGGCCCCGCGAGCGCGCCTTGCCGCGCCCGGGCAAGATCGTCGTCCACTACCACCCGCCGATCGACGTCGCCGCCTACCGCCCCGACCTGCCGCACCGCGCGCGCGCGGCGCGGCTCACCGAGGAGCTGGCGCGGGTCATCGGCGGCGCGCTCCCGCCCGACGGCGCCCACGCCTTCCGGCCCCGTGTGATCGACGGCTGCGGCCGCGGATGCCGGGCGAGGGGGGGCGCGCGCGGGTCGTAGGATCCGGCGATCGATACGACCCGCGCGCGCTCCCCCCTCGCCTCGGCCTCCGCGCCCTCGCCTCGCTCGCTGCTCCGATCGCGGGCTGGTCACCAGTGAGACGTGGTAGCGCCGATCTCTTCAGTCGGTCTGACTGCACGCCCGCGCGGGGAAGCGCCGCCCCTTCCACAAGGGACCGATCGCGTCCTCGTCGGCGTAGAAGACCTGCTCGCCCTCGCGCAGGACGAACGTCACCCCGTCGGCGCCCGTGAGCGCGCGCGCCGCGCGCCGCACGACGCCCGTCACGTCGTCGAGCGTGCGCGCCGCCGCGAGCCGGCGGACGGCGTCCAGGAGCCGCTCGGCGTCCTCGAGCGTCCGACCGCGGTCCTCGGCGGCGACGATCTTCACCCCCCCGAGCGTACGCGCCAGCGACTGCGCGCCCACCTTGCCCGAAGGGGTCGTCGCCAGGAGGTGACGTCGCCGGGCGCTCGTTCGACGCAGGGAACGCTGAGCTCGAGGAGCGTCCGCTGCGCCCTCTGCGTCGAACCGCTGGAGCTAGACGAAGTCTTCCACCGGCGGGCAGGTGCAGATCAGGTGCCGGTCGCCCGCGGCCCCGTCGATGCGCGACACCGCCGGCCAGAACTTGTGCTCGCGCACCCAGGGCGCCGGGTAGGCGGCCTCCTCGCGGGGGTACGGGTGCGACCACGCGCTGGCCGTGACCTCGGCCAGCGTGTGCGGCGCGTTCTTGAGCGGGTTGTCGCGCCGGTCGGCGCGGCCCTCCTCGATGGCGCGGATCTCGGCGCGGATCTGGATGAGCGCGTCGCACAGGCGGTCGAGCTCGCCCTGCGCCTCGCTCTCGGTCGGCTCGATCATGAGCGTGCCGGCGACCGGGAACGACACCGTCGGCGCGTGGAAGCCGTAGTCCATGAGCCGCTTGGCGATGTCCTCCACGGTCACGTCGGCCGAGGCCTTGAACGGCCGCGCGTCGATGATGAACTCGTGCGCCACCCGGCCGCGCGCGTTGGAGTACAGCACCTCGTAGTGGCCCTCGAGCCGCTTGGCCATGTAGTTGGCGTTGAGGATCGCGACCTTCGTGGCCAGCGTCAGCCCGGCGCCGCCCATGACGGCGATGTAGACCCACGGGATGACCAGGATGCTCGGGCTGCCGTAGGGCGCGGCGGCGACCGGCCCGGTGGCCTTCTGCCGCGGCGCCATGGCGGGGTGGCCGGGGAGGAAGGGCGCGAGGTGCGCCGCCACGCCGATCGGCCCCATGCCCGGCCCGCCGCCGCCGTGCGGGATGCAGAAGGTCTTGTGCAGGTTGAGGTGGCACACGTCGGCGCCGTAGTCGCCCGGGCGGCACAGGCCGACCTGCGCGTTCATGTTGGCGCCGTCGAGGTAGACCTGCCCGCCGTGCTGGTGCACGACCTCGCACATCTCCCGCACGCGCTCCTCGAACACGCCGTGCGTCGACGGGTAGGTGATCATGAGCGCCGACAGCGCGTCGGCGTGCGCGGCGGCCTTGGCCCGCAGGTCGTCGAGGTCCACGTTGCCGTGGTCGTCGCAGGCGACGGCGACGATCTTCATCCCGGCCAGGGCGGCGCTGGCCGGGTTGGTCCCGTGCGCGGAGGTCGGGATCAGGCACACGTCGCGGTGCCCCTGCCCGCGGTCGCGGTGGTAGGCGCGGATCACGAGGAGCCCGGCGTACTCGCCCTGCGAGCCGGCGTTGGGCTGGAGCGACACGGCCGCGAAGCCGGTGAGCTCGGCCAGCCACGCCTCGAGCTGCGCGAAGAGCTTGCTGTAGCCGATCGTCTGCTCGGCCGGCGCGAACGGGTGCAGCCGCCCGAACTCGGGCCAGGTGACCGGGAGCATCTCCACGGTCCCGTTGAGCTTCATGGTGCAGGAGCCCAGCGGGATCATGGACGTCGTGAGCGACAGGTCGCGCTGCTGCAGCCGGTGCATGTAGCGCAGCAGCTCGTGCTCCGAGTGGTAGCGGTTGAAGACCGGGTGCGTCAGGTAGCGGCTCGTGCGCCTCAGGGTCATGGGCAGGGCCGGGTCGACGTGCGCGGCCAGCTCCTCGACGGTGAACCCGACCGCGCCGCCGGGGGCGAAGATCGTCAGCAGGTCGCGCAGGTCGGCGACCGTCGTCGTCTCGTCCAGGGCCACGCCGAGCGAGTGGTCGTCGTAGCGGCGCAGGTTGATCCCGCGGTCGCGCGCGGCGCGCAGGACGCGCCCGGCCGCCGTCACGTCGAGCGGCACGCGCAGCGTGTCGAAGTAGGGCGCCTCGCCCACGCGGTGCCCGAGCCGGCGCAGGCCGGCCGCGAGCACCGCCGTGAGGCCGTGGACGCGCGTGGCGATGGCGCGCAGCCCCTCGGGACCGTGGTACACGGCGTACATGCCGGCCATGATCGCCAGGAGCACCTGCGCCGTGCAGATGTTGCTCGTGGCCTTGTCGCGGCGGATGTGCTGCTCGCGCGTCTGGAGCGCCAGGCGGTAGGCGGTCCGCCCGTGGCGGTCCTTGGCCACGCCGACGATGCGGCCGGGCATCTTGCGGCTGAACTCCTCGCGGGCGGCGAGGAAGCCGGCGTGCGGCCCGCCGAAGCCCATGGGCACGCCGAAGCGCTGGGCGGAGCCGACGGCGATGTCGGCCCCCAGCTCGCCCGGCGGGCGCAGGAGCGTCAGCGCCAGGAGGTCGCAGGCGACGACGACCTTGGCGCCGGCCGCGTGGGCGCGCTCGATCAGGCGCGACGGGTCGCGCACGCGGCCGTCGGTCGAGGGGTACTGGACCAGGACGCCCGCCAGGCCCTGGCCGGCAGCGAAGTCGGGGGCCTCGGGGTCGCCGACGACGACGCGGACGCCGAGCGGCTCGGCGCGCGTCTCGACGACGGCCCGCGTCTGCGGGTGCACGTCGCTCGCCAGCCAGAAGACGGCGCCGCGCGCGCCGCCCGCGGGCAGGCACATGTGCAGGGCCTCGGCCGCGGCGGTGGCCTCGTCGAGGAGCGACGCGTTCGACAGCGGCAGGCCGGCGAGGTCGGCGATCATCGTCTGGAAGTTGAGCAGCGCCTCGAGCCGGCCCTGGGAGATCTCCGCCTGGTAGGGCGTGTACTGCGTGTACCAGCCCGGGCTCTCGAGGATGTTGCGCTGGATCACGGGCGGCGTGATGCAGTCGTGGTAGCCGCCGCCGATGTAGGAGCGGACGACGCGGTTGTGCCGGGCCATCTCGCGCAGCTCGGCCAGGACCTCCTGCTCGCCGCGCGGCGCGCCGCCCGCCTGCAGCGGGGCGCGGGCGCGGATCGCGGCCGGGACGGTCTCGTCGATCAGGGCGTCGAGCGACGGCGCGCCGACGACGCGCAGCATGGCCTCGACCTCGGCGGGGTCGGGGCCGATGTGGCGGCGCACGAAGCCGTCCTGCGGGGCGAGCAGGCGCTCGCCCACGAGGCCGGCGCCGGCGGGGGCGCGGGCGTCGAGCCCGGTCCCCAGGAGCGCCAGCTCGGCCGACGCCGCGGCCGCGGGCCGCGCGGGGCGCGCCTCCGGCGCCTCCGTGGATCCTTCGACTGCCCGTCCAGCGATCATGCTGCCCTCAGTGCCCCGCGCCCTCGGCGCAGAACTTCTCGTAGTCGGCCCGGGTGAGCAGCTTGCCCGCCTCGGCGGGCGCGCTCAGCCGGAGCTTGATCATCCACCCGTCGGTCTCGGGCGCGGCGGAGAGCGCGCCGAGCTGGTCGGCGTCGCGGAAGCGCTCGTTGATCGCCTCCACGGTCCCGCTCAGGGGCGAGAACAGCTCGGAGGTGGCCTTGACCGAGTCGATCTCGCCGAAGACGTCGCCCTGCTTCACGCTGGCGCCCACGGCCACGCGGAAGTCGAGGAACGTCAGGTCGCCGAGCTCGTCGGCGGCGTGCTTCGTGATCCCGCACGTGGCGACGTCGCCGTCGACCTCGCACCACTCGTGCGTCCTGCTGTAGCGCCTCTCGGCCATGGGAGACCTCCGCGCCGCGCGTCCGCGCGGCCGTCAGGCGGCGCATTCTACCCCCGGCCGGCGCCGCGCCACGGCCAGCCGGTCTCCGGCCCGGGAGGCCCGAGAGCGCCGATCGAGGCCCGAGGGCGCCGCGCGCCTCGGGCGCCGGCCTTTGCGCCGCGCGCCCGCCTGCCGCCCGGGCGCCGGCCTGTGCCTGCGGCGGCCCGGCTCTGATAAGCTCCCTGCCCACCGGAGCGGGAGGAGGGGCCATGGCCACCACGACGCGCGCGGCGCAGGCGACGACGGGCAAGTTCCCCCGCTGGGCGACGCAGCTCGCCGAGCAGTACCGCGGCGGGACGATCATCGAGTTCCTCGTCCACGGCAACATCCACGACCTCGTGCCGGCCGAGGTCGGCGGGCGGCAGACGTTCCTCTCCCTGCGCGAGTTCCTGGCCCGGCAGCTCTTCCCGCGCCGCGACCACGTCATCTACTTCGACCCGAGCCGCGGGATCTCCTTCCGCGACGACGAGACCTTCGGCGACTTCCACCGCGTCATGCAGGCGGTCGACGCGGCCAAGGGCACGAAGTACGCGCAGGTCGGCGCCCCGCGCGACCCGTGGCGGGCGCTCGACCTGATCGACCGCTACATGCGCGCCAAGGTCGACCCGCGCGGCGGCGCCGAGCCGAAGAGCGTGGCGCTCGTGATCGAGTTCGGCAACCTCGTCGTCCCCAGCCAGGACCTGTCGCACCTGTCGGGCGACGAGCAGGCCGTCCTCGTCACGCTCCTGCGCTGGGCCAACGACCCGGTGTTCCTGCGCTCGGACCTGACGGTGGCGATCGTGGCCGAGAACCTGGCCGAGGTCAGCCAGGTGCTGGTCAAGAGCCCGCACATCGGCCGCGTCGAGATCCAGCACCCCGACGAGGCCGAGCGGCGCGACTACCTGGCCTGGCGCTTCGAGCACGAGCCGGGGCTGACGAAGCTGGCCGACATCGACCTGGGCCAGTTCGCCAAGCTCACGGCCGGCCTGTCGCGCGTGAACCTCAACCACATCACCAGCCAGGCCGTCGGGAACGAGCGGCGGATCACGGCTGACTTCGTGGCCGCGCAGAAGAAGGCGCTGATCGAGAAGGAGTGCTACGGCCTGCTCGAGTTCCTCGTGCCCAAGCACGGCCTCGAGGTCGTGTGCGGCCACGAGGCGCAGAAGCAGTGGCTCCTCGAGGACGCGCGGCTCATCCGCGAGGGGCGGATCGACGCCCTGCCCATGGGCTACCTGATCTGCGGGCCGGTCGGCACGGGCAAGACGTTCATGGCCCAGTGCTACACGCACGACATCGGGATCCCCTGCGTCAAGCTGCTCAACTTCCGCTCGCAGTGGCAGGGCGTGACCGAGGGCAACTGGGAGAAGATCCTGAACGTGCTCAAGGCGACCGGCCCCGTCGGGGTCGTGATCGACGAGGCCGACGCGGCCGTGGGCGACCGCGACGCGCACGACAGCGGCACGTCGAAGCGCGTGTTCTCGATGCTCGCCGCGCAGATGGGCGACACGCGCTACCGCGGGCACATCCTGTGGTTCCTCCTCACCTGCCGCCCCGACCTCCTGCCGATCGACCTCAAGCGGCAGGGCCGGGCCGAGATCCACATCCCGCTGTTCTATCCGGAGTCGCCCGACGAGCGGCGGACCATGCTCTCGATCCTGGCGAAGAAGTGCGGCGTCAAGCTGTGCGAGGACGCGCTCGCGGTCGACCTCAAGGGGCAGTGGGCCATGTCGGCGGGGACGCTCGACGAGCACGCCCACGAGCACGAGCACACGGACGGCACGCGCCACGCCCATCCGCACGCCCACGCGCCGGGGGCCGAGGAGGACCACGCGCACGGTCACGCGCACGAGCACGAGCACCGGCACGCCGACGGGACCACCCACGCGCACGGCCACGAGCACGGACCGGGCTGCGAGGAGGACCACGACCACGCCCACGGCCAGGCGCACGACGAGGACGACGACCAGGACGCCCTGCGCACGGTCGACGAGGTCGTGCAGGACTTCCTGGCCGAGTCCGGCCTCTCGGGCGCCGAGGTCGAGTCGATCCTGATCCGCTCCAAGCGGCGCGCCTACATCCAGGGGCGCACGGATGTCACGCGCGACGACCTCGTCGCCGAGGCCGGCAACTACATCCCCAACCTGCCGCTCGAGGAGCTCGAGCTGCAGATGCTGGCGGCGATCATCGAGTGCTCGGACAAGCGCTTCCTCCCGCGCCGGCTGGCCCGGCTCGACCGCGAGGAGGTCACGCGGCGCTTCCGCGAGCTCCTGCGGCGCGGGCGCCCGGGCGCGTGAGCCTGGCGGACTGGATCAACCGCTACATCGTCGAGGTCCGTCCGGCCTCGAGCGGTCCGGCCCAGCCGCCGACCGGGGCGGGTGAGCCGGGTGGCGGCCAGGCCACGGTCGGTCCGGCCCGGGCGCCGACGAGCCTGGGGAGTCCGGGGAGTCCGGCGGCCGGCGGCGCGCCCGGCGGCCCGTCGGGGCCGCGCCGCGCCGTCGACCTGCTGCCGCCGGCGCCGACGGCGGCCGACCCCGACATCGAGGCGCTGCTGGCGGAGGCGCGGACCACTGCCCCGGCGCAGACGCTGGCCGCCGGGAGCCCCGTCGGGGCGCCGTCCGAGGTCGCGGCGCCGCCGTCAGGCCCGTCGCCCGACGCGCCGCGGCCGCCGGTCGCGGCGCCAGCTCCGCCTCCGGCCGCCGTGTCCCCCGCCGCCGTCACGCCCGCGGCTGTCCGGGACCCGCTCGACGACGGCGGCGACCCGCCGGCGCGGGTCGAGCAGGTCTACGCCGTGGCGAAGCTCGGCCGGCCGGCCCACGGCTTCACGCTGGAGCGGATCGCGTCGATGCTGGCCGACCCGCGCCTGGCGCAGCTCGACGAGCGGGCCCGCGCCGGAGCCGTCGCCGTGCTGCTCGAGGGCGCCGGGGTCACGGTCGAGTCGATCGTCGAGGACGCCGCCGCGCGCGACCAGGCGCTGGACAAGTTCGAGCGGTTCCTCGAGGAGAAGGTCGACAAGGTCGCCGCCGACGTGGCCGCCGAGAACGCGCGCCTGGCCGAGGAGGTCGAGCGGCTGATCGCGCGCAAGCGCGAGGAGATGGCGCGCAACGAGGCGCGGCTCGTCGAGCGCCGGCGCGAGCTGGCGCGCTTCCGCCGCGTCAAGCGCGCCGAGGAGGCCCGCCTGTTCGAGGTCGTGCGCCCCTTCACGAGCGACAACCCGGTCACGCTGAGCCTCCCTCCGGCGCCCCCGCCGCCTCCGATGCCGCCGGCTGCGACGCCGGCGGCACCGACGCCGGCGGCACCGACGACGCCGCGCGCGGCGCCGGCCGCGCCCGCCGCGAGCGATCCGGGCAAGGCCGACACGGGCGTCTTCACGGTCCAGCCGCGCCCGCCCGCCGGGGTTGCGCCGCCGGCCGACCCGTACGAGGCCATGGCGGCGCGTCTGCGCCGTGAGCGCGAGGAGCCCTGACCGTGGCCCGCAAGAAGGCGAAGCGCAAGGCGCGCGCGTCGCGCGCGGCGAGGCCGGAGCCCGCGGGGGCGTCGGGCCGGCGCGACGCGCCCTTCGGCCCGGAGTTCTTCGCCGTCGTCCTGCCCCGGATGATCGCCGCCAGCCCCTGCCCGCCCGAGCAGGAGAACGCCTGCCTGGTGCATCTCGCCGACGGCGAGCGGCTGGACCTCGTCGAGATCGTCGCGGTCGCCGAGCGCTACGTGGTCATGGCCGTGTTCGAGGGCGTGGGCGAGGACGGGGTGGCGCGCACCCAGGACGACATCGGGGTCGAGGCGGTGCCCTACGACCTGGTCCTGCGCGTGTCGGTGCGCCGCACGGCCCGCCGCGCGCGCCTCGGGTTCCACATCCAGGCCGCCGAGCTGGCGCGCGTGGCCGCGGCCGCCGACGGCGCCGCCCCGGCCGAGGAGGCGCCCCGGCGGCGGCGGCGCGGCCGCGCGTCCGGTGCCGGCACGGCGGCGAGCGACGGCCCCGCCGAGCCGGTGGGCTGACCGCTCGAGCTGACGCCGCGACGTCAGCGCGCTGGCAGCCCGTGGGACACGAAGGCGACGAAGACGACGGACGGCACGAGAGGACATGACCTGCGGGTCCTTCGTTGACCTTCGAAACCCTTCGTGCCCTGGGAGCTCACAGCGGCCGTCGCTTGTGTCGACGTCCACGTCATGGAGCGGGACCCTTGCTCCGATCCGCAGTGAGGCACCTGTCGGCCTCGCTCCGGCCGCTTCGCGGCCTTCGCTCGCGGATGCGCGCCACCGCTCGAGCTGCTCGCTTCGCTCTCACAGCGGCCGTCGCTTGTTCAGATGTCCACGTCATGGAGCGCGGCCCGAGCTCCGATCCGCAGTGAGGCACCTGTCGCCCTCGCTCCGGCCGCTGCGCGGCCTCCGCTCGGGGATGCGCGCCACCGCTCGATCTGCTCGCTTCGCTCGCAGGTCAAGCGGTGGGCGCGGTCAGATCAAGCGGTGAGCGCGGTCGCACGGTGGACGTCCAGCACGACGACCGGCGAGCGCGGTGACGAGTAGAAGACCGTCACCGAGGCCACGCCGAGGTCACCGAGGTCCCTGGTCCTCGAAACCCTTGGCGTCCTTGGTGACCGCTCGCGCTCATCACGACCGTGCGCCGCGCGACGGCGAGGGCCCCGGACCTCGCGGCCGTGGCGGTCGTGAGGTCACCGCGGGCGCGTGAGCTCGTCGACGCGGAGGACCTGCTCGAGGCCGCGGCTGCGCAGGGCGCCGCGGCTGACCTCGACCGGGTCGCCGCGCAGGACCAGCTCGCCCGGGCGGCCGAGCGACACGGCGTCGGCGCGGGCGCGCACGGCCGGCGTGACGACCTCGAAGCCGCCCGCGCCCTCGAGCTCGAGGAGCGAGCGGAGGAGCGCGGCGGGGTCCTTCGGCGCGCCGCCCGACGGACGACCCCCGCCGGCGTCGAGCACGGCGGTGAGGGCGCCGCCGCCGCTGGCGCGGCCGGGCGGCGCGTCGGGCCGTGCGCCGCCGCCGCCGGTCGCCGGGAGGCTGCAGCGCCACGGGCCGTCGAGGTCCACGCGCAGGGCCTCCCGCGCGCGGACGAGGGCCAGGCGAGCGCGCGGCGCCTCGAGCTCCAGCTCGCCCCGGGCCAGCAGCACCGGACGACCGGGGGTCCCGTCGAGGCGCAGCGTCTCCGCGGCGCCGTCACCGCTGAGGCGCGCGGCGCGCATCCGGAGCGGCGCGGCGGCGGCGCCGTCACCGGCGAGGGCCCCGTCGACCTCCACCCCGCCCGCGCCGCCGGCGACGAGCAGGCCGAAGGGCGCCGGCCCGCGCTCGGCGAGCGCCCGGTCGGCGAGCGCCCGGTCGGGGGCGTCGCGCCGCTGGGCGCGGGTCGCGGCGCGGCTCGGGGACTCGCCGTCCGGAGCGGGCGCCGGTGCGCGCACCGGTGCGCCGTCCCGCGCGTCGTCCGGGGTCGCCCGGGCCTCGCGGCGTTCGTCGGTCCGCGCCGGCTCCCAGACCTCGACCGCCACCCACTCGCTCGAGAGCTCGACGGGCGCCTCGGCGCCGGGGAGCCGCCCGCGCAGACGCGCCCGTCCGCCGTCAGGCGAGCTCGCCAGGACGAGCGCGCGCCCGCGGCCCGGGCTGGACGACGGCCAGACGTCCACGCGCGCCGCCTCGAGCGACCCCTCGGCCGACGCGACGCGGCAGGGCGGCGTGCCCGGGCGGACCTCGAGCGTGGCCCGATTCGCCGCCGCGTCCCAGGTCACGCGGTCGGCCGCGGCCGCCAGGCCGCCCTGGCCCACGACCCGC
>JAHBXY010000083.1 GCA_019636275.1 Planctomycetota bacterium
GAGCCCGGCGCGGCCGAGGCCTGGGCCCTCCGCGCGGGCGCCCGCCAGGCGCAGGGCGAGGACGAGGACGCGACCGCGGACTGCCGCCGCGCGCTCGAGCTCGACTCGCGGCTGGCCATGGCGCACGCCCTCCAGGGTGCGCTCCTGGCCAGCGCGGGCGACGTCGAGGCGGCCCTGGCCGCGTGCGACCGCGCGATCGACCTCGAACCACTGGCCGCCAGCCACCGGGTCACGCGCGCCCGGATCCTCGTCCGCTACGGCCGCGTGACGGAGGCGCTGGCCGACTGCGCGCGCGCGATCGAGCTCGAGCCCGACCGGGCCGAGGCCTGGCTGGAGCGCGGGCTGGCGCGCCTCCGCGACGACCCGGCGCGCGGGCTGCAGGACCTCGACCGCGCCGTCGAGCTCGACCCGACGCGGGCCGAGGCGTGGGCCGCGCGCGGCCGCGTGCGGCTGGGCGAGCACGAGGTCGAGGCCGGCCTGGCCGACCTGCGGCGCGCCGCCGAGCTGGACCCCGACGACACGGGCTACTGGTCCGAGCTCGGGCACGCGCGGGCGAGCTTCGGGGACCTCGCGGGCGCTGTGGCCGAGTGGACGCGCGGCCTCGAGCGGCGCCCCGACGACGGGTACCTGCTCGCCGAGCGCGGCCTGCGCCGGGCGCACCTGGGCGACCACGCCGGCGCGCTCGAGGACTGCGACCGCGCCGTGCTTCTCGAGCCGCGCGAGCCCATGATCTGGGCGCACCGGGGCGCCGCGCGCACCGTCGCGGGCGACGCGGCCGGGGCGCTCGCCGACTGCGACCGCGCGGTGGAGCTCGACCCGGAGTGGTCGGCGGCCTACGCGTACCGCAGCGGCGCGCGCCTCCTCGCGGGCGACGTCGCCGGCGCGATCGCCGACCTCGAGCAGGCGGTGGAGCTCGACCCCCACGACCTGGCCGCCTGGTGCCACCTCGCCCGAACGCGCCTGCGGGCCGACGACGTCGCCGGGGCGCGAGCCGCCCTCGACGAGGCCCTCGGGAGGGCCCCGGACTACCCCGAGGCCCTCGTCGTCCGGGCGCGGCTCGCGCTCGCCCGGGGCGACGCGGCCACGGCCACGTCGGACGCGTCGGCCGCCCTGACGCTCGCGCCGACCTACCCGGAGGCCATGCTCGTCCGCGGCCTGGCCCTCGCTGCGCAGGGCCAGGCCGACCGGGCCCGCGCCGACCTCACGCGCGCGCTCGAGCGGCTGACGGGTCCGTTCGTCGAGGAGGCGCGCGCCGCGCTCGAGCGCCTGGGCCCGAAGGGCGGGCCGTGAGCCGCCTGGAAGACTACGACCTGGTGCGCGTCCTGGCGAAGGGCGGCATGGGGGTGGTCCACGAGGCCGTCGAGCGCGCCACGGGGCGCCGGGTCGCGCTCAAGCGCGTCCTCGGCGGGGCGCTCGACCGGGAGGCCGTGGACCGGTTCGTGGTCGAGGGCCGGGCGGTCGGGCGCCTGGACCATCCGGGGGTCGTGCGCGTCCACACGCTCGGCCAGGCGCCCGGCGGGCCGTTCATGGTCATGGACCTCGTCGCGGGCGAGTCGCTGCAGCGCCGGCTCGACCGCGGCGGGCCGCTCGCCCCGGCGGAGGCGGTGGCGCTCGCCAGCGAGGTCGCGGACGCGCTGGCGCACGCGCACGCCAGGGGGGTGCTCCACCGCGACCTCAAGCCGGCGAACGTCCTCGTCGACGAGGCTGGGCGCGCGCGGCTGATCGACTTCGGGCTGGCGAAGCTGCAGGCGGGCGCCGGCTCGCTCGGGCACCTGACGCGCACGGGCGAGGTCCTGGGCACGCCGGCCTTCATGGCGCCCGAGCAGGCCGACGGCCGCCCCGTCGACGCGCGCACCGACGTCTATGGCCTCGGCGCGACGCTCTACACGCTGCTCACGGGGCGCCCGCCGTTCGACGGCGGCAGCGCGATGGCCGTGTTCCACGCCGTGCTGACCGCCGCGCCCACGCCGCCCTCGCGCCTGCGCCCCGGCCTCGACCCGCCGCTCGAGCGCCTCGTCCTCGCCTGCCTGGCCAAGGACCCCGCGGAGCGCCCGCCGACGATGGAGGCCCTGCGGGCCGCGCTGGCGCAGGGGGGGCAGGGCGCCCCCCGGCGGCGGGCCGCGGCGCCGATCGTCCTCGGGCTGGCGGCGCTGGTCGGCGGGGGCGTCGCGTGGGTCGCGTGGCCGGCAGCGCGCCCGACGTCCGAGCCCCCGCGGGTCGTCGCCGCGCCGACGGACGGGGCGCCGGCGGCCGAGGACCCCGCCGTCGGCCTCCTCGCCGCCCTCGACGGGGCGGAGACGCCGGCCGACGCCGTGCGCCTCGCCCGGGCGCTGATGCTCCGCGACGCGCACGCGGCGGCGGCCGCGGCCCTCGAGGCGGCGGTGGGACGCCTGCCGCCCGACGTCGAGCTGCACCTGGCCCTCCGACGGGCGCGGGCCGGCGCCGGGGCGCTCGACGCCGCCCTCGAGCCGCCTGCCCTCGACGGGCCGCGGGAGGCCTGGCTCGCCCACGGCCGGGCCCTCCTCGCGGCCGGGCGGCCACACGCGGCCCGGGAGGCCTTCTCGACCGGGCCGCTGGCGGACTCCACCGAGCAGGACGTGCTCGTCGCGCGCGTCCAGGCGCGCGCGAGCGAGGGCCGCAGCGGGCGCGACGTCCAGGCGCTCAGGAGCCAGCTCTACTTCGCCTCATGGGCCGAGGGGCTGTTCGCCGTCGCGCTCCTCGATGACCTCGAGGACGCGGAGCGGCGCCTCGAGCAGCTCCGCGGGCTGCCGGCCGATCCGACCGCGGCCCTCCTCACGCGGCGCCTCGCCGCCTCGATTGCCCTCCGCGCCCACCGCCCGGCCGACGCGCGGGCGGCGCTCGACCAGGCGCTCGAGCTCGACCCGGTCTGCGTGGACGCGCTCGTCGAGCGCGCGGGCCTGCGAATCAACGAGGGCGCGCTGGCGGCGGCCGAGGCGGACCTGTCCGCGGCGGTGCGCCTCGACCCGCTCCGGGCCCGCGCCCGGGAGCACCGCGCCACCCTGCGCCGAGCGCGCGGCGAGCTCGCCCTGGCGACGAGCGACGCGCTCCGGGCCGCGGCGCTCCAGGGCGGCCGGGAGGGGCGCGCGTTCGTGGTCGGGCACGTCCAGGCGCTCCTCCTCGAGGGCCAGCCGGCGGCCGCGCTCGAGGCGCTCGAGGCCGCCCTTCCGGCGTGGGGGTGCGTGACCCTCCGCCGGCTCGAGGGCGACGCGCTGCTGCAGGCCGGCGAGCCGGGGCGCGCGGCGGCGGCCTACGAGCAACTCCTCGCGGCGGCCGCCCCCGGCGACCTCGCCGACTACGCCCACGTCGCCCGTCAGCTCGAAGCGCTGGAGCGCCGGGCGCCGGACTGGGCGCAGCGGTACCTGGACGGCCTCGAGAAGGAGGCCCCGGCCCCCGACGCCCGGGCGTGGCTCGACGCCGCGCGGGCGCTCCACCAGCACCACGAGCAGCACGAGGCGGCCCTTCGCGCCGCCGGCCGCGCGGTCGACCTCAGGGCGGCCGCCGGCCACGAGCTCCGGGCGCAGATCCTGCCTCACCTCGGCCGGCGCGAGGAGGCGCTCGCCGCCTGGGAGGCGTTCCTGACCGCGGCGCCGGACGACATCGCCGGACTCTCGGGCCGGAGCGGGGCCCGGTGGTCGCTCGGAGACCTCGACGGCGCCCTGCAGGACGCGGACCGGGCCGTCGCGCTCGCCAGCGCCAAGAACGTGCGCGCGGCGCTCCTCACCGAGCGCTCGAGGCTGCACGAGGCGCGCGGCGACCTCGACCTCGCGCTCCGCGACGCGGTCGAGGCCCAGCGCCTCCTGCCGCTCGACGCTCGCGCCGCGCGCGTGCGGGCGCTCGAGGCGCGCGGCGGCCGGCGCTGACGGGGCTGAGCGGGGCGCCCTGCTCGCTCGCGGGCCCGGCGACTGGCCCGCCATCATCCGCCCGTGAGCGGCCTCACCGCGGTCGCGGCGACGACCGATGCGCGGGAGCGCGCGGCCCGTCTCGACGTCCGGTCGCGGATCCACGAGGCGCGGAGCGACCTGGCGCCCGCGCTCGACGACGCGCGCGAGGCGCTGCGGCTCCAACCGAACGAGAGCTGCACCGAGCGCGCGCGGGAGCTCGAGGGCCGCTCGGAGGTCGGTGACCGCTACCCCTTGCTCCGCGCCCGCCGCCGCCGCGCCCCGCGGGCGCGCAGCCGCCGCTGGCGCTCGCGCTGCGCGTCGTCGGGCGCGCCGGCCGCCTCGGCCGCCGGAACCTCGCCCAGCGGGCGCAACACCTCGAGCAGCACGTCGAGCAGGGCGGCGTCGTCGGCGCTCGGGTCGACGACGAGGTAGAGCATGGTCGGGTCGATCGGGCGCAGCTTGTCGTGGCGGGCGCGGATGCCCCGCGCCAGCCGCTCGTGGTCGCGGCAGCGGAGCTGGAGCACGCGGTCCTGCCGGGTGATCTTGACGACCCCGTGCCCGGCGGCGCGGATGCGCGCCCGCCGCAGCTTGAACAGGTTGTCGAGCACCTCGGGCAGCGGCCCGTAGCGGTCGCGCAGCTCGCCCTCGAGCTGCTCGAGCTCGTCCTCCTGCTCGGCCGAGGCGAGCTTGCGGTAGCACTCGATCTTGAGCGCGACGTCGGCCACGTAGGCGTCGGGCACGTAGGCCGGCACGTCGAGGACGAGCTCCACCTCGCCCGCCTCGAGGTCGAGGTCGTGCTCGAGGTCGAGCTCCTTCGCCTTGCCGGTCGGCCCCTGCTTGCCCTGCAGCTCGGCCATGGCCTTCTTCAGCAGCCGGCAGTAGAGGTCGTAGCCGACGCTGGCGATGTGCCCGCTCTGCTCGGCGCCGAGGACGTTGCCGGCGCCGCGGATCTCCAGGTCGCGCAGGGCGATCTGGAAGCCGGCGCCGAGGTCGCTGAACTCCTCGATCGCGCGCAGGCGCCGGGCAGCGACGTCCGACAGCCCGCCGTGCTCGGGCAGGAGCATGAACGCGTAGGCGCGCACGTCCGAGCGGCCCACGCGGCCGCGGAGCTGGTGCAGCTCGGACAGCCCGTAGTGGTGCGCGCGGTCGACGACGAGCGTGTTGGCGCGGCGCACGTCGAGGCCGTTCTCGATGAGCGTCGTGGCCACGAGCACGTCGGCCTCGTGCTCGAAGAACGCCAGCATGCGCTCCTCGATCTCGTGCTCGGGGAGCTGCCCGTGGGCCACGAGCACGCGCGCCGTGGGCACGAGGTCGCGGATCGTCTGCGCCAGCTCCTCGATCGACTTCACGCGGTCGTGGACGACGAACACCTGCCCGTCGCGGGCCAGCTCGCGCTCGAGCGCCCGGCGCACGAGCCCGCGGCTGAAGCGGGCGACCTTCGTCTCCACCGGCGCGCGGCCGGGCGGCGGCGTCTGCAGGAGCGAGATGTCGCGCGCGCCGGAGAGCGCCATGTGCAGCGTGCGCGGGATGGGCGTCGCCGAGAGGGTCAGCACGTGGACCGTGCGCCGCAGGGCCTTGAGGCGCTCCTTGTGCTCGACGCCGAAGCGCTGCTCCTCGTCGATGATCACGAGGCCCAGGTCCTTGAAGTCGACGTCCTTCGAGAGCAGGCGGTGCGTGCCGATGAGCACGTCGACCTTGCCCGCGCGCGCGTCCCTGAGCACCTGCCGCTGCTCGGCCGTCGAGCGGAAGCGCGAGACGACGTCGACGCGCAGCGGCCACTGCGCCATGCGCTCGCTGAACGTGCGGTGGTGCTGGTGGGCGAGCACCGTCGTCGGCACGAGCACGGCCACCTGCTTGCCGTTGGCCGCGCACTTGAAGGCGGCCCGCACGGCGATCTCGGTCTTGCCGTAGCCGACGTCGCCGCACACGAGGCGGTCCATGGCCATGGGCCGCTCGAGGTCGGCCTTGACCTCGACCGTGACGCGCGCCTGGTCCTCGGTGTCGGTGTAGCCGAAGCTCTCCTCGAACAGGATCTGCTCGCGGTCGTCGGGCGGCAGGGCGTGGCCGGGGCGCAGGCGCCGCTCGGCCTGCACCTCGAGGAGCTCGGCCGCGAGGTCGCGCGCCGCCTCGGCGGCCTTCTTGGTCTTGGCCTTCCAGCCGGTGCCGCCGAGCTTCGACAGCTTCGGCGGGACGCCGGTCGGGCCGATGTAGCGGCGGACGAGCCCGATCCGGTCGGTCGGGATGAACACGCTGCCGCCGTCGAGCTCGAGCTCGAGGAAGTCGCGCGGCTGCCCGTCGCGGTCGCGGCGCACGATCCCGCGGAACAGCGCCACGCCGTAGCTCACGTGGACGACCGGCTGCCCCTCCTCGAGGTCGGCGAACGACTCGATCGTCTGGTGCGCCGCCCCGAAGCGCCCGCGCGGCCGGCGCGCGGCGACCTCGCCGCGGCGGTGGCGGGCGAAGAGGCGGTGCGAGGCGACGAGCCACACGCCGCGGGCCGGGTCGCGGAAGCCGCCGTCGAGCGGCCACGTGACCAGCGTCACGCCGGGCGGGTCGTCCTTCGTGCGCAGGCGCTCGGCGAGCTCGGGCGTGAGGCCGCTCTTCTCGAGGAGCTGGCCGAGGTGCTCGCGCTCGGCCTCGGTGAGGCAGGCGACCGTGAGCCGCTCCCCGCGGGCGACGGCGCGGGCGACGTCGTTGAGGACGGCGCCCGGCTCGCGGCCGGCGCCGAACGCGTCGGCCGCCTCGAGCGGCAGCTCCAGGTCGACGGCGCCCGCGGCCAGGGCGTCCTGCTCGGCGCCCTCGCCCACGAGGAGGAGCGCGCGGCCGCCGAGGGCGGCCTCGACCTCGGCCGGCGCGAGCAGGTCGGCCGCCCGCCCGGCGAAGCGCTCGGCCCCCTGGGCCAGGCGCGCCCTGCACCGGGATGGCGCGCGCACGACGACGACGGCGTCCGCCGGGAGGTGGGCGAGGAGGCTGGCGCCCGCGGCCCGGCGCTCGCGCACGTAGGCCGAGGCCGAGAGCAGGGGCAGCACGAGCCGGTCGAGGGTCTCGATCGAGCGCTGCGAGCCCGGCTCGAAGCGCCGGAGCGACTCGACCTCCTCGCCGAACAGCTCGATGCGCACCGGCGCGGCGGCGCCCGTGGGGAACACGTCCATGATCCCGCCGCGGATCGCGAACTCGCCCGGCGCCTCGACCAGCGGCACGCGCGCGTGGCCCACCTGCACGAGGTGCTGCGCCAGGGCGTGCGGGTCGAGGGTCGCGCCGACGCGGACCTCGAGGGTGGCGCGGGTGGCGAGCGAGGCCGCCGGCACGCGCTCGAGGAGCGACGTCACGCCGGTGAGGAGCGCGGCCGGCGCCGGCCGCTCCTGCAGGGCCACGAGCACGCGCAGCCGAGCGCCCAGGCCGGGGCTGGGGCCCAGGGCCTCGACCAGCTCCGGGTCGTCGGGGTCGCCCTCGTCCTCGTCGGGGAGGTCGAGCGACGGGTTGCGCAGGAGCGCGCCCGGCGCGTCGTCGCCGAGGAGGGCCCGCAGGTCCTCCTCGAGGCTCGGCAGGTCGTCCTCGGCCGGCGCGACGACGAGGACCGGGCGCCGCCGGGCCAGCGCCGCGATGAGCACGGTCTGCGCGCCCTGCGGCAGGCCGCTCATCACCACGCGGCGGCCCGCGCCGAGCGCCTCGAGGGCGGTGGCGAAGGCCGGGTCGGCCTCGACGAGGTCGCGCAGCTGCTGGGCGAGGGAGGAGGCGGCCATGGGGAGACATCATGCTACCGGCGGATGGCGGGAGCGTCTCGTCGCCCTGTTCCGGAGGAGTGATCACCGCAGAGGAGCAGAGGACGCAGAGGGCGTGCGGTCACTCCACCCGTCCTCGACTCGACGCACGCGAGTCTCGCGCCCGGTCGGGCCAGCCCGACAGCACCACGCCCTGCGGTCTTCGTCGCGTCGACGTCACCGTCAGGGGCGCCCTGGCCCCGGCGGGGCCCGGCGGCGACCATGGCGGCCCCCGTGGGGGAGGTGCGCGTGATCGAGATCGTCATGGAGGGCCCGGGCAAGAACGCGCTCGGGACGGCGATGATGGACCACCTGCTCGAGCGCATCGAGCAGGCGGGCGGCCACCCGCTGCTCCTCACGGGCGCCGGCGACGCCTTCTCGGCCGGGCTGAACCTCAAGGAGGTCCACGCGCTCGACGCGGCCGGCATGGAGGCGTTCCTGCGCAAGCTCGAGCGCCTCTTCTCGACGCTCTACACCTATCCGGGGCCGACGGTCGCCCTCGTCAACGGCCACGCGATCGCCGGCGGCTGCATCCTGGCCCTGTGCTGCGACCATCGCGTCCTGAAGGCGGACGCGGGGGCGCGCGTGGGCCTGAACGAGGTGGCCCTGGGCCTGCGCTTCCCGCCGGGGGTCCTGCGCCTGGTGCGCGAGCGGCTCTCGCCGGCGCACCTCTGCGAGGTGCTCCTGGGCGCCGGGCTCCACGGGCCCGAGGGCGCCCTGCGCCTGGGGCTCGTCGACGAGGTCTCGGCCGACGCCGCGGCGGTGGCGCGCGAGCGCCTGGCCGCGCTCGCCGCGCACCCCGACCAGGCCTACGCGGCGACGAAGCGCGCCCTGCGCGGGCGCACCCTCCTCGACGTGCCGGGCTACGAGGAGACCTTCCGCGGGCTCCTGCCGAGCTGGTCGTCGGACGAGCTCAAGCAGCGCATCGTGAGCGTCCTCAAGCGCCGCTAGCCTGGATCATGCAGAGCGAGGCCATGCAACCGCCAAGAACGGCCGACAACAGACCAGGATCGTGAACAGGCCTTCGTTCTCACGAGTGTTCGCGTCGCGACACCCCCAAGGCGAAGAATTGAACCGCCAAGACGCCACTCGGTCGCTGACCCGGGACCCGCTTCGCGGGTCCCGGGTCAGCAACCGAGCGCCAAGGGGGTGAGAGATGCTCCGCCACGAGCTCTTCGTTCTTACCTACTTTCCTTCCTTGGCGCGCGCGCACGCGGGGACCCGCGAAGCGGGTCCCCGCGTGCGCGCGTGGCGTCTTGGCGGTTCAATTCTTCCTCTTCTGCCAGAGCTTTGCGGTGCTCGTGGATGATCCGGGTTAGCCCGCGGCGCCGAGGACGCCGGCGAGGTCCAGGAGCGCCAGGTCGCGCTCGACGGGCAGCCGCGGGACGTCCCACGGCGACGTCCGGCGGCGCAGGAGCCCGCCGCCGCCCTGCCGCGCGCCGCCGCGGAAGCCTGCCCGGCGGGCCGCCCGCAGGAGGGCGCCGTCCGGCGCGCCCGCCGGGAGGGCGAGGAGGGTCACGGGCTGGCCGATGGCGGCCTCGAGGCGGAGGCGCGCGGCGCGCAGGGCGTCGTCGAGGCGGCCGTCGACCGGCCGGCGCGTCCACTGGACGCCGACCTCGACCCCGGTCGCCGCCAGGTGGGCCAGGTCGGCGGTCGGGAGGAGCGGCTCGGGGCGGCCCTCGCCGACGTCCAGGAGCGGGTGGCCGAGCCGGGCGGCGGGGAAGAACAGCGTGGCCCGGGCCAGGCCGGCCCGGCGCAGGGCCGGCCACGCGGCGCGGCCGAACGCGGCCCACGGCCCGTCGAAGGTCAGGGCCACGCGGCGGCCGGGCCGGCCGCGCCGCGCGAGCGCCTCGGAGAGGGTCACGGCCTCGAAGCCGCGGCGCGCCAGGTGGCGGAGCTGCGGCTCGAGCTGGCTCATGGGCAGCCGCTGGTCGTTGATCGCCGAGCCGGGGAGCGTCGGCCCGACGAGGTGGTAGCGGAGCACGGGCGTGGCGGGGCCCGCGCGCAGGGCGCGCAGGGCGAGGGCGCCCGCGCCGATGGCCGTCGTCGTGGCGATGATCGCGCCTGGGCTCACGCCGGGCCGATGCTACAGGATCGCGTCGAGGATGCCGCGGGCCGCCGCCAGGGCGGCCGCCCGCCCGGCCGGCACCGGCCGGGTGGCCTTGACGCCGGCGCGCGCCAGCGCCGGGGCCACCGCCGGCCAGGCCTCGCCCGGTAGCCGCCGCCCGCGACCGGCAGGTCGGGCGCGAGCAGCAGGTGCAAAGTGCCGCGCGCGCCTGAGTCGGCCGCGGCGGCGACGGCGACCACGACCTCGGCTGCGCCGCTCGGGCGCGGCGGCGGCGCGAGCGGGTCGAGGTCGAGCAGGACCTCGACCTCGACGCGCGCGCCGCGGGCCTCGCCCAGGCCGAGGGCCGCGCGCGCGGCGTCGGCGTCGGGGCCGACGACGCGCGCCGCCACGTCGGCGAGCGGGCGCGCGACGAGGCCGCGGCGGCAGCGGGAGAGGAAGAAGCCGCGGTCGACGTAGCGCCAGTTGGGCGAGCGCTTGCGCTTGCCGAGGAAGGTGGGGTCGACCTCGTGCCACAGGTGCAGGCAGCGGGCCTGGGTGATGGCGACCTGCGCGGTGAACCCGCGCGCGACGAGGCGCCGGCGCAGGTCGTCGTCCTCGTGCCCCCAGCCCTCGAAGCGCTCGTCGAGGCCGTTGACCGCCTCGAGGGCGGCCCGCGGCAGGGCGCAGTTCGACGTCATGAGGCGCGGCCGGTCGCGCTTGATCCCGAGCAGGCGATAGAGCCCCGCCTTGCGCGCCACGCGGCGCAGGCGCCGGACCTCACGCGCCGGGGCGGCCGCGAAGGCCTCGCCCGAGGCGATTCGGGGCAGGGTCACGGCGGCCGTCTCGTCGGGCTCGAGCATGTGGCGCTCGGCGACGACGAAGCCGCCTGCCTCGAGCGCCGTGAGGTGGCGCTCGAGGAGGTCGGGCCAGGGCACGCAGTCGCCGTCGAGCAGGACGAGGGCCTCGGCGCGCGCGGCGCGCGCGCCGAGGTTGCGGACGGCCGCCGCGCGGAAGCCGCGGTGCTCCTGCCAGAGGTGCCGCACCTCGACCGGCGCCCGCGCGCGGACCTCGTCGACGAGCGCGCGCGTGGCCTCGCCCGACCCGTCGTCGCAGACGAGGACCTCGAAGTCGTCGAGCGTCTGCCGGCACAGGCCCTCGAGCGCCCGCGCCAGGTCCTGCGGCCGCTCGTAGGTGGAGACGATGACGCTCAGGCGGGGCATGGGTACGTGGCGAGGGCGCGGCCAGCGCCGCGCCCCCCGGTCGGCGACGACCTCGCGTCTAGCGGCGCGTGCGCCAGATCTCCACCTTCTTGGTGATGATCTTGTCGATCAGGCCGTAGCTGCGGGACTCCTCCGAGCTGAGCCAGAAGTCGCGCTTGGCCTTCTCCGAGACCTCCTCGACCGTGCGGCCGCACGCCTTGGCGATGATCTCGAAGTACATGTGGCGGAGCGCCTTCATGTTCTCGGCCTTGATCTCGATGTCCGCCGCCGTGCCCGACGCGCCGCCGCTCGGCTGGTGGATCATGAACCGCGAGCTGGGCAGCGAGTAGCGGTTCTCCTTCTCGGCCGCGAGGAGGATGACGATGCCGGCGCTGGCGCAGAGGCCGTTGACCAGCGTGAACACCGGGCACGACGTCGCGCGCAGCGTGTCGTGGATGCCGAGGCCCGTGTAGGCCTCGCCGCCGGGCGAGTTGATCGTGACGAGGATCGGCTCGCTCGGGTTGTCCGCCTCCATGTAGTTGACGAGGCGCGAGATCTCGCCGGCCATCGACGAGTTCACGTCCTCCGAGATGACGATGGTGCGGCTCTTGATGACCAGCTCGAGCTCGCGGTCGTTCACAGTGATCCTCCGTGTGTGTCGGGTGGGGTCTGTCCCCCGGGAGGTCGGTAGTCTAGCGCGCGTTCGTCCGGACGGGAGGGCGACGCGTCACCCGCCGTCCCCGTCGGGGTCGACCGCCTTGGGGTCGGGGGCGGGGAAGCGCCCCGACGACGACCGGGCGAGCCGGTGGCGGCAGCCGTAGATCGCGCAGCCGCCGCTCTCCTCGAAGCAGGACGGGTGGTAGGGGGTGCCGCAGGCCGCGCAGCGGGCCACCGGGGACTCGCCCGCGATCGGGTCGCGGCAGTAGGGGCAGGTGAGGGCGCCGCCGGACTCCTCGCGGGGGGCGGTCACGTCCTCGAGGTCCAGGGCCAGGCGCTCGAGGCGCTCGAGGACCTTGAGCAGCCGCTCGGGGTCGGGCGCGGCCGGGTCCCAGGCGACCTCGGCGCGCACCTGCCCGTCGCCCGCGCTCACGCGCAGGGCGCCCAGGTCCAGGACGAGGCGCTCGATGACGAAGCGCACCGGCTGCGGCGGGACCTCGCCCGAGCAGGCGACCGGGTGCAGGCCGACCCAGCGCAGGAGCCGCCCGCGCGGGCGGGCGCGGAACGCGCCGCCGGTGCGCACGCGGACGGCCACGCGCGCGAGGGCGGCGTCGGCGCCGCCGGGGAAGCGCACCTCGACATCGCGGCCGCGCCAGCGGGCCACGACGCCCGGCGTCCTGAACCAGCCGTCGTCGCGGTGGGCCTGGCCGAGCCTCGCGATGAGGGTCCCCCGCGCCGCCTCGAAGCGGGCCTCGCGCTCGATCCGCAGCAGGCGACGCGTGCTCATCCGTCATCAGGATAAATGATGCGCTCGCGAGGGGCGGCGCCTGCGACGACGGGGCCGAGCTGGGTGCGCGGCCCGATGCGCCGTCCCCATCGCTCGCTCTGGCGGGAGGTGTGAGCGGGGCTGCGCTCGCGAGGGGCGGCGCCTGCGACATCGGGGCCGAGGCGGGTGCGCGGCCCGATGCGCCGTCCCCATCGCTCGCTCTGGCGGGAGGTGTGAGCGGGGCTGCGCTCGCGAGGGGCGGCGCCTGCGACAACGGGGCCGAGCTGGGTGCGCGGCCCGATGCGCCGTCCCCATCGCTCGCTCTGGCGGGAGGTGTGAGCGGGGCTGCGCTCGCGAGGGGCGGCGCCTGCGACGACGGGGCCGAGCTGGGTGCGCGGCCCGATGCGCCGTCCCCATCGCTCGCTCTGGCGGGAGGTGTGGCGGGGCTGCGCTCGCGAGGGCGGCGCGGCGGCGACCGGCCTGTCGGCTTCAGCCCAGCACACGCTCGCGGGCGCGCTTGAAGGCGGGGATGGCGCGGACGATGGTCTCCGTGGGCACGGCGTAGGAGATGCGGAAGTAGCCGGGGGTGCCGAAGCCCGCGCCGGGGACGACGAGGAGGCGCTCCTCGAGGGCGGCGGAGATGAACGCGAGGTCGTCGGGGAGCGGGGCGCGCGGGAACAGGTAGAAGGCGCCCTCGGGGGTCACGCAGTCGTAGCCGGCGTCGCGAAGGCCGTCGAGGAGCAGGCGGCGGCGGGCGGCGTAGGTGGGCACGTCGACGCTGACGTCGGGCATGCGCGCGATCACCCGCTGCATGAGGGCCGGGGCGTTGACGAAGCCGAGCGTGCGGTTGGCGAAGACCGCGGCGGCCAGCATCGCGCGGCGGTCGGGGTGACCCGGGTGGACGGCGAGGTAGCCGATGCGCTCGCCGGCCAGGCCGAGGTCCTTGCTGAAGGACGTGGCGACCATGCTGCGCGGCGTGGCGCGCAGGACGCTGCCCGGGTCCATGCCGTCGTAGACGACGCGCCGGTAGGGCTCGTCCGTGATGAGCGTCGCGTCGGGGGCGCGCTCGTCGAGGAGGCGGCCGAGCGCGTCGAGGCGCGCCTGCGCGTAGACGCGCCCCGTGGGGTTGTTGGGCGAGTTGATGATCACGGCTCGCGTCGCCGGCGTGAGCGCGGCGGCCACGGCGTCGACGTCGAGGTCGAAGCGGGCGTCGGTCGGGACGACGACCATCTTCCCGCCGTGGTTGTCGATGTAGAAGCGGTACTCGGGGAAGTACGGGGCGAGGACGATGACCTCGCTCCCCGGGTCGAGCAGGGCCTTGAGGGCCACGTTCAGGGCGCCCGCCGCGCCGACCGTGAGGACGACGCCGTCCGCCTCGGGGTCGACCGCGTGCGTCTCGGCCACGCGGGCGGCGACGCGGGCGCGCGCGTCGGGGAAGCCGGCGTTCGACATGTAGCGGTGCAGCCCCGGGGTCGGGTCGTGGACCACCGCCTCGAGCGCCTCCTGGAAGGCGCGCGGCGGCTCGAGGTCGGGGTTGCCCAGGCTGAAGTCGAAGACGTTCTCCGGGCCGTGGATGCGCCGGAGCTCGTTGCCCTGCTCGAACATGCGGCGGATCCACGAGGCCGCCTGCATGAACTCGGTCACCCGGCGGGAGATGGCCACCCTCGCACCTGCCGTGCGCCGTGCGCGCGTTCGGGGTCCTGGGAACGTGAGGCGGGCTCACCATACCTGATCCGCCAGACCCCCGGTCCCGCCCCATTTCGCCCGGGGGGATGCCGGGTCGGCAAGAATCGGTTTACAGGCGCGCGTCACCGGAGACCCCCGCGACGGTCACTGCGAGGTTTCCGCGCGCCGACCTCGCGGCACGTCCGTCGCTCAGAGGTCCCGCGGACAACAACCGAGCCTGAGAGGGACCTGTTCCCCCCGCCCTTCCCCTCTCAGGTTCAAACCCCTTCGAGCCCGACGGTGCGTTGCCGTCGGGCTCGAAGCCTTTCCGGAGCGCTCGCCCCGTCAGGGAGTGGAGCGCGGCGCCGGAGCATGCGAGGTTTGTCCGACCGCCGACGCGGCGGCCGCGACCAGGAGGGGGCCCATGCTCGGGCAGGACGAGACGGCGGCGGGGTTCGTGGAGCACGCCCGGCGGGCGCCCGGGGCGGACGCCCTGAGCGACGACCGCTGGGAGGCGCTGCGCGAGGACGCCGCGGCGCTGGGGCTGATCGGCCTGCTCGCCGCCCTGGCCGAGCCGGCGCCGACGATCGACCCGGCCCTGCGCGGCGAGCTCGTGGACCCGCTCGACCGCGACCTCCGCGACGCCCTGGGCGAGCCGGCCGACGACGCGCCGAGCGCGGCCGAGCGGCTGCCGGGGCGGCTGGCGCGCTTCGCCGCGGCCAAGGGCGAGCGCGGCCCGGACCTCCTGGCGCGCGGCGCCGCGCGCGTGATCCACGAGGTCTACGGCCTGTCGCAGCATCGCCTGGCGCACGAGGACGCCCTCGTGGCGGCCGACGTCCTGGCCTGGAGCGGGCCCGGGCAGGACGCGCGCGAGGCGGCCAAGCGGGTCACGCGCCTCGGGCGGCAGGCCTCGCGCGTGGTCCTCGGGCACCTCACCGAGCAGCTGGCGCTGATCCACGCCCTGGGGCAGGAGGAGCAGGTCGCGTGGGCCGAGGTCGACGCGCGCCTGCACGAGTTCGCCCCGCGCGTGTTCGCGCAGCGCCTGCCGTCGATGCTGCGCCTCCTGGTGCGCGACGACCCGCGCCTGCGCTTCGCCTTCGTTCTGTGGGCCCGCGTCCGCGGCGTGGTCCTCCCGCGCGCCGGCATCCAGGCGATCGGCGACCACGTGGTCCCCGAGCGGCCGATGGCGCTCATCGAGGCCCTCGAGGAGCGGCGCGACGCCCGCGCCGTCCTGCGCCGCGCCGACGCCGAGTGGCCCGTGGCGCGGGCGATCGAGCGCGTGTTCCTCGGGCGCGTCCTGCCGGCGCCGCCGCCGCGCCCGCCGGAGAAGGCGGGGTCGTAGCTCGGCCGTCGCCGCGGCCCGGGGTCAAGCCATCGGCGGGCGGCCCCGTCGGCTGAGCAGGCCACGCCGCCACGGCCGCGCGTCACCCCGAGGTCGAAGCTCGGCGAGCGCTGCGCCGCGACGGCCGTCGGTCACGGGAAAGCGTGGCGCCTCCGCGAGCGGCCCCGTCGGCGCGGCAGGCTGCGCCGCGACGACCGGCGGTCACGGCCGCGAGGGGCCCGACGGCGAGCGGACCCCGTCGGCGCGGCAGGCTGCGCCGCGACGACGGGCGGTCACGGCCGAGAGGGGCCCGACGGCGGGCGGCCCCGTAGGCGCCTCACGCGTGCGCGACCCGGCCCGGCCCAGAGCGTCTGAAGCCATCGACGCTCGCCGGCGAGTCCTGTGACCAGCCTCCGATCGAAGCAACGGGCGAGGCGAGGCCGCGGAGGCTGAGGCGAGGCGGCGCGCGCGCGGGCGACGTCGTATCGGCATACTTCTAGCCCGCGCGCGCGCCGCCCCGCCCAGCATCCGCGGCCGCAGCCGTCGAGCACACGTCAGTCGTCGAGGTCGAGGTCGAGGTCGTCGAGGTCGTCGTCGTCGACCTTCTTCTTCGCCGCCGGGGCCGGCTTCTTCCCGGCCGGCTTCGGCGCGGGCTTCTTGCCCTTGGGCGAGGAGTCCTCGTCGTCGTCGAGGTCCAGGTCGTCGAGGTCGTCGAGGTCGTCGTCGTCCGACGCCTTCTTCGGCGCGGGCTTCTTGCCCTTGGGCGAGGAGTCCTCGTCGTCGTCGAGGTCCAGGTCGTCGAGGTCGTCGAGGTCGTCGTCCGAGGCCTTCTTCTTCGCCGGAGCCTTCTTGCCCTTGGGCGAGGAGTCCTCGTCGTCGTCGAGGTCGAGGTCGTCGAGGTCGTCGTCCGAGGCCTTCTTCTTCGCCGGAGCCTTCTTGCCCTTGGGCGAGGAGTCCTCGTCGAGGTCGAGGTCGTCGAGGTCGAGGTCGTCGCTCGACTCGTCCTTCTTCGCCGCCGCGCCCTTCTTCGCCGCCGGCTTGCTCGGGACGTCGTCGTCGTCGTCGAGGTCGAGCCCGTCGAGGTCGTCGTCGTCGGTCGAGTCCTCGACCTCGAGCTCGTCCGAGGAGCCGCCCTTGGCCGGCTTCTTCGCGGCCGGCTTGGTCTTGCGGCTGCCGCTGGCCTCCTCGATCTCGTCGTCGATGCTCGACAGCTTGGCGTCGATCGCCGAGTCGATCGCGCGCGCCGAGCGCTCGTCGTCGAGCGCCTTGGCCTTGCCGCCGCCCTTCTTCTTGCCGTCGTCGTCATCGTCGTCGTCATCGTCGTCGTCGGCGTCGAGGTCCAGCTCGAGGTCGTCCTCGTCGAGCTCCTCGAGGTCGCCCTCGTCGACCTCCGACTCGTCGGCGTCGTCGTCGTCGTCGTCCGAGGACGGCGCCTTGGCGCCCTTCTTCTTCTTGGTGCGGGTGAAGTACTCCTCCGCGTCGAGCTTGGCGATCACCTCCATGATCGCGTCGTGCTGCTCGTCGGTGAGCGCCTCGTCGTCGAGGAGGTACTTCGACACCCGCGCCGGCTTCTTGCCCTTGAGATAGTCCTTCTGCTGGCGCTCGAGCGCCTTGCGCAGGGCCTTGTCGGCGCAGAACTTGCTCTTCAGGGCGATGCGGCCGTAGAGCTTGTCGTCGAGCCGCACCTGCCGGTAGAGGCGGGCGTTCTCGACGCTCTTGGCCTGCGACCCGCTGATCACCTTCTTCTGCACGAGCACGTCGACGAGCCGCGGGCGCTTCTTGCCCAGCTGCCCGCGCTTCTTCAGCTCGGACTCGAGCTTCTTGAGCGCGTCGACGGCCTCGTCGTGCTGCTTCTTGGTGATGAGCTTGTTCTTGACGGCGATCTCGCCGAACTGGACATCCGCTTCGGTGGGCACGCCCTGGTCCCTCGGGGATTTACGGAAGCCTTGCCGGCGGGCGACTATACGGGGCCTCCCCGGGCGGAGGCAAGGGCGCTCCGGAAGCGCGCGAGGCGCGGGCCTCCGCCCGCGCCTCGCTCGTCGCTCCCGGCCCTCGCTCAGGGCCTCAGTCCTGGATCAGGACGACCTCGACGCGCCGGTTGCGCGCCCGCGCCTTGTCGTCGCTCCCCTTCTGGAAGGGGCTGTGCGGCCCGAAGCCGGCGAACGACAGGCGGGCCGGGTCGACCCCCTTCTCCTCCATGTAGTGGATCACGGCCAGGGCCCGCTTCGCCGACAGCTCCCAGTTGCTCTGGTTCTTGTCGCGCGAGCGCTGGATCGGCGCGTCGTCGGTGTGCCCGTCGATGCGGATCCCCTTGTCGCGGTAGCGCGGGCCGTTCAGCTCGGCGACGACGCGGTCGATCGCCGCCTTACCCTCCGGCTTCAGCTCCCAGCGCCCGGCGGGGAACAGCAGCGCGCTCTCGAGCACGAGGCCGCGCGTCTCCGGGTTCACCTCCAGGCCGAGGACGGTGGGCGCCTCCTGGCGCGGCGCCGACGCCGGGACCGAGGCCGTCTGCCCGTCGCCCGCGCGCAGCCGCTCCTCGAGGCGCGTCCGGAGCGTCTCCGACTTCTCCAGTCGCCCGCGCAGGAGCTCGAGCTGCTGCTCCTGCTCCCGGGTCCTGAGCGTGATCGCCTGCTCCCGGCGCTCCAGCTCCCGGACCGTGTCCTTGTGGGCGACGACGAACTTCTCCTGCTCATCGAACTGACGCTCGAGCGCGCGATAGTCGCTCAGCGGGACGCACCCCGCGCCCGACGCGACCAGGAGCGCGACCCCGAGCCCGCGAAAGCTCCTCACCTTGTCCTCCTCGCTGGCGCCGCTCCGGCGCTCTCCTCCGGCCTATCGGCAGGGGGGCGCGCCCGCCTGAACCCGCGATCCTCGGCGCGCCGGGTAGAGTCGGCCGGGTGGGGGAGGAGCGCGACCTCGTCGTGATCGGGGGCGGGCCGGCGGGCGCGGCCGCCGCCCGCGCAGCCGCCGACCTCGGCCGTCCCGCCCTCGTGCTCGAGGCGCGGCCGCCCCTGCGCGGCAAGCCCTGCGCCGGCGTCATCGCCGCCGGAGCCCTCGGGCTGGTCGAGGAGCGCTTCGGCCCGACCCCGGCCGACGCCCTGGCGACGCCGGCGCTCCTCCCGGCGGTCCGGCTGCACCTCGGCCCGCGCGAGCGCTACGACCTGCGGCCCGGCTGGCCGGCCGTGCGCGTCCTGCGGCGGGCCTTCGACGGGCACCTCCTGGCCCGCTCCGGCGCCGAGGTGCGCCACGACGCGCGCGTGGAGCGCATCGACCTGCCGACCCGTCCTGGCGCGCCGACGCGCCTCCTGCTCGAGGGCGGCGAGGCGCTCCTCGCCCGGTGCGTCGTCGTCGCCGCCGGGGCCACCTCGGCCCTGGTCCCCTTCGGGCCCGGGCGGCGCGACCTCGTGTTCGGCGGCCGGGTCCGCTACCCGGGGCGGCCGCCCGAGGGGCGCGACCTGCTCCTCCTGGGCGCGCAGGCGCTCGTGGCGATCGACCCCGACGGCCCCGACGGCGTGTCGATCACGACGACGCTCAAGCGCCCGACCGACTGGAAGGCGGCCCACGCCGCCGGCCTGGCCTTCGCCCTCGGGCCGCTCGGCCTGGCGCTGCGCAGGGAGCGAGGCGCCGAGTTCGGCTGGCTCGCGCGCGGCGGGCCGGCGCTCGGGCAGGGGGCCGTGCTGCTCGCGGGCGACGCGGCCGGCCTGTGCCTGGCGCTGGGCCTGGGCCTCGAGGCGGCGGTCCGCTCGGGGCTGGCCGCCGGCGCGGCGGCCGCGGCCTACGTCGCCGGCGACGAGCCCGAGCCGCTGCGCGCCTACCGGCGGGCGCTCGAGCCGCTCCTGCAGCGGCGCACGGCCGAGGGACGGGCCGCCGCCCTCGTGCGCGGGCGCGTGACCGGGTTCGACGAGGCGACGGTCCTGGGGCAAGCGCTGAGCGACGCGCCGCTGGCGCGCCGCGTGGTCTTCGGCCACCGCCTCCACCGGCTCGTGCGCAGCCTCGACCGGGCCGAGGCGCCGCCGCGCGGCTTCCCGCTGTGACCGCGAGCGACGCCGCCTTCAGAAGGTCAGCGTCAGCGTGAACGCGAAGCCCGACGCGGCCATGCCGGCCTCGAGCTGTCGGTCGGCATCGCGGCTCGACTCGGCCCGGACGACGAGGTAGCGGAACTCGGCGCCCACGCCCAGGACGTCGGGGATGATGTGGATCGTCCCGCCGAGCCGGAACTCCAGGTAGCGCGCGTTCTTCAGGCCGGCGTTGCTCCACGACCAGTTCATGAACTGCACGCGCGAGCTGACGGTCAGGTAGTCGAACGGCGTGAGCTCGACGAAGCCCCCGAAGAACGGGGAGACCAGCTCGCCGCGCCGGCGGAGCGTCAGCCCCACCGGGTCGAGGCCGGGCCGCGTGGCCCGGAGGGAGCCCTGCAGGCGGAAGTAGCGCGCGCCGCCCAGGAGCCCGAAGCGGTAGGTGCGCCCGTAGAGCGGGTCCCACTCGACGAAGCCCGACGTGGTGAAGAGCTCGAAGCGCCCGATGACGAGGTCGCCCGGCCGCGCCAGCTCGACGCCGTCGAACAGGATGGTCTCCTCCTGGCGCCGCGACGACCCCTCGCGGTGGAGGTGCAGGACGTCGACGCCGCCGCGGATGTCGCGGCCGACGGAGAGCTCGAGCCACGGCGAGACGCCGCTGGAGTGGAGCCCCTGCCGCCGCTCGAGGGCCGTCAGCCGCGTGCCGCGGATGCCGCGCCGGTCGGCGCGGATCTCCGACTGGATGTCCACCCAGAACACGGGCCCGAGCTGCAGGCGGACCAGCGGGGGCGGCGTCGCCGCCTCGTCGCGCAGCGTGATCCAGCGCTCGAGCTCCTCGAAGGAGTCGAGGTCGCGCAGGTCGTCGAGGTCGTGGGGGAGCTCGGGCCGCTGCGGGAAGCCCTCGGGGCGGCCCGGCTCGGTCCGCTCCTCCTGCGCCCGCGCCGCCGGGGCGAGCGCGCACGCGGCGGCCAGGGCGAGCGGGCCCGCCCACCAGCGCGACGCAGGTGCTCGCACGCTCCCCCCTCCCGGCGCGGATCATACGGGAGGGGGCCGGGGGCGAGCCACCGGGACGGGCGCCTGCGCGCCGGCCTCCGTGTCCCCCGGCGCGGGCTTTGATTATCCTCGGCGGCGACGGGGGAAGGCGATGCCCAGGTTCGAGGTCCTCGACGGGAAAGAAGCCGGCAAGGTCGTCGACGTCACCTCGGACGAGGCGTGCGACGTGGGCACGTCGCGGCGGGCCAAGCTGCGCATCCCGGACCGCGGGATCTCGTACTCCCACGCGCGGATCGTCTACGAGGGCGACGCGTTCGTCCTGCGCGATCTGCGCTCGACCGAGGGGACGTTCGTCAACGGCGCCCGGGTCGACGAGGCGCGCCTCCGCTCGGGCGACGAGATCACGTTCGGCAAGACCCGCGTCCGCTTCGTCGACGCGAGCCAGATCGAGGCGCCCCCGGCCGCGCCCGGGACCGGGCGGTTCGAGAAGCCCGCGCCGGCCACGGGCCGGTTCGAGAAGCCGGCGCCGGGCACGGGCCGGTTCGAGAGGCCGGCGCCGGGCACCGGGCGGTTCGAGAAGCCCGCGCCGGCGGCCGGGCGTCTGGAGGAGCCCGCGCCGGCCGCGCCGGCCGCCGACCAGGCGACGGGCGGAGCGCCGGACGCGGCCGCGATCGCGGCGCGCCGTCGAGACGCGCCCGCGGCGAGGCGCTGCGCGCCTTGAGCGCGCGGCGACGGCGGGGCGAGCGCGAGGCCGCGCTCGAGCATCGCGCGCGGAGGTCGACGCGAGCGCCGCCCAGGCCGCCGCCGCCGAGGCGCAGGCGGCGGCCTCGCGGGCCGAGGCCGACGCCGCCTGGGCGGAGCGCGACCAGGCACGCGCGGCGCTCGCCGCCGCCGAGCAGGCGCGCGATGAGGCCCTCCGCGCTCGCGACCAGGACGTGGGCGTCGCCGGGCAGGCGGCCGCGGAGCGGGACGCGCTGGTCGTCCGGCTCGCCGAGGTCGAGCGCGCGCGCGACGAGGCGGTCCGGGCGCGAGATCAGGCCGCGGCGGCGGAGGGCGCGCTCCGCGCGGAGCGCGACGCCGCCGTCGCCGAGCGCGAGAAGGCGACCATCGAGCGCGAGAAGGTCGCAGCCGAGCGCGACGCCGCCGTTGCCGCCGGTCAGAAGGCGACCGCCGAGCGCGACGCCGCCGTCGCCGCCGGCCAGAAGGAAGCGGCCGAGCGCGACGCCGCCGTCGCCGCCGGGCAGAAGGCGACCGCCGAGCGCGACGCCGCCGTCGCCGCCAGCCAGAAGGCGGCGGCCGAGCGCGACGCCGCCGTCGCCGCCGGCCAGAAGGCGACCGCCGAGCGCGACGCCGCCGTCGCCGCCGGCCAGAAGGCGGCGGCCGAGCGCGACGCCGCCGTCGCCGCCGGGCAGAAGGCGACCGCCGAGCGCGACGCCGCCGTCGCCGCCGGCCAGAAGGCGGCGGCCGAGCTGCGACGGCGCCGTCGTCGAGCGCGACGCCGCCGTGGCCGCCGGCAAGAAGGCGACCGCGGGATGACGCCGCGCGGGGTGACGCGATGGCGGCCGCCGAGCGGGCAGGCGCCAGGTCCGCGCGCCGCCGCCGCGGAGGGCCGAGCGCGTCCGCCTGCAGGCGGCGCTGGACCGCCGTCGAGCAGCGACGGAGCCAGGAGGAGGCTCGGCGCCGTGCGCGCCGCGCGACGAGCTCCGCGGCCCGGCTGGCGGCCCTCGAGCGCGAGGTCGGCGGGCTGCGCGACGAGGGGCGCGCCGCCGCCGAGCGGGCCCGCGCCGAGCAGTCGCGCCTCGAGGAGGCGCTGGAGCAGGTCCGGACGGAGCGCGGCGTCCTCGAGGCGGCCCGAGCGCAGGCGGCCGACGAGAGCCAGCGGCAGGCGGCGCGGGCGGCGGACCTCGAGGCCGAGGCGGCGCGGCTGCGCGCGGAGCGCCCGAGGCCGAGGGCGCCGGCCGGGCGCGAGACGCCGACGCCGCCCGCGCGGAGCTGGCGCAGGCGCGCCGGGAGCGAGACGAGGCGCGCGCCGAGCGCGAGGGTGCGCGAGGGCGCAGGGCGCGGAGGGACGACGCGCGCCGGCTCCAGGAGCGGCTCGACGCGGCGGCGCAGCAGCAGGACGAGGGCGGCGCAGGGCGCCGACGCCCAGGTCGCCGCCGTCCGCCGGGGAGCGTGACGCGCTGGCCGCCGAGCGTGACGGGCTGGCCGCGCGCGCCCGCGAGCAGGGGCGAGGAGCTGGCCCGCCTCAAGGCGGGGGCACGAGGCCGACGGCCGCCGCCGCCGAGGCGCGCGCCGAGGCCGAGCGAGCGCGGGCGACCTCGCCCGCGCGCGCGCGAGCGCGACGACCTGAGCAGGCGCCTCGAGCGCCAGAAGGCCGAGGCCGCCCGCGCCGCCGCCGAGCAGGCCCAGCGGCAGCGGGCGCTCGAGGACGCGGCCGGACGCGAGCAGGCGAACCCTGGCCGACGTGACCGCCGAAAGCGTGACCGCGCCGCGCCGAGGGCGAGGCCGCCCGGGCGGCGGCCACGGAGCGCGAGCGGCGGGCCTCGGCCCTCGAGGGCTCGCGGCCCCACGCGCGCCAGCGCGACCGAGCGGCAGGCGGCCGAGGTCCGTGAGCTGGCCGCCCCTCCGGGCGGGGCGCGACGAGGCGGCCGCCGCGGCCGAGGCCGCCCGCGCCGCGCGCGACGGCGCGCTGGCCGAGGTGGCCCAGGCGGCGCCGCCGCCGAGGCTGCCCGCGCCGAGCTCGTGGAGAGCAGCGGCCGCGCGCGGGCGCTGGAGGCTCAGCGCGAGGAGGCCGCGCCACCGCGGCGCGCAGGGGCAGGGCGGAGCTCGACGCTCCGGGCCGGACCGCGGGCCGGGGCGCCGCCGCGGCTCCAGGCCGAGGCGGCGGAGCTGGCGGCCCTGCGCGCCGAACTTGCCGCCCGGGACGACGCCCGCGCGAAGGCCGAGCAGGCCGCCGCCCAGGTCCGGACCGAGCTCGACGCCCTGCGCGCCGACCTCGCCGTCCGGGACGACGCTCGCGCGAAGGCCGAGCAGGCCGCCGCCCAGGCCAGCGCGGCCGCGGCTCGCGCCGACGCCGAGCTCGACGCGCTGCGCGCCGACCTGGCCGCGAGCGACGACGCCCGCGCCAAGGCCGAGCAGGCTGCCGCCCAGGCCCGGGCCGAGCCTCGACGCCCGGGACGACGCGCTCTCGCGCGAAAGGCCGAGCAGGCCGCCGCCCAGCCAGCGCGGCCGCGGCCTCGCGCCGACGCCGGCTCGACGCCCTGCGCGCCGACCTGGCCGCGCGCGACGACGCCCGCGCGAAGGCCGAGCAGGCCACGGCCGAGCTCGACGCCCTGCGCGCCGACCTGGCCGCGCGCGACGACGCCCGCGCGAAGGCCGAGCAGGCCGCCGCTCAGGCCGCGGCCGAGCTCGACGCCCTGCGCGCCGATCTCGCCGTCCGGGACGACGCCCGCGCCAAGGCCGAGCAGGCCGCCGCCCAGGCCCGGTCCGAGCTCGAGGCCCTGCGCGCCGACCTGGCCGCGCGCGACGACGCCCGCGCGAAGGCGGAGCAGGCCGCTGAGCAGGCCCGAGCCGAGGCCGACGCCCTCCGCGGCGGAGCCGGCGACCCCGGCGAGGTGGACGCGCTCCGGGAGCAGCTCGAAGCCGCCCGCCGCGACGCCGACGAGTTCCGCCAGCAGGTCGACGAGATCAACGAGGAGCTCGTCGGCCTGCAGGAAGAGCGGGACGCTCTGGAGCAGGAGCTCTCGCAGCTCAAGGGCGGCTGAGCCCGAAGCGCAGGCGGCCGAGCCCGGAGCAGAAGGCCGAGCCCGGAGCCGACGGCCGAGCCCGGAGCAGGCGGCCGAGCCCGAAGCGCAGGCTGCCGAGCCCGGAGCAGGCGGCCGAGCCCGAAGCGCAGGCTGCCGAGCACGAAGCAGGGGGCCGAGCCCGGAGCAGGCGGCCGAGCGCGAGCAGACGGCCGACCCCGAAGCAGACGATCGACCCCGAAGCAGACGATCGACCCCGAAGCAGACGATCGACCCCGAAGCAGACGATCGACCCCGAAGCAGACGATCGACCCCGAAGCAGACGATCGACCCGAAGCAGACGGTCGACCCGAAGCAGACGGTCGACCCGGAAGCAGACGATCGACCCGAAGCAGACGGTCGACCCGAAGCAGACGGTCGACCCGGAAGCAGACGGCCGACCCCGAAGCAGACGGCGGATCCCGCAGCAGACGGCCGACCCCGAAGCAGACGGCCGAGGGCCCGACCCCGAAGCAGACGGCCGACCCCGAAGCAGACGGCGGATCCGGAACGCAGACGGCCAGGGCGCATCGCCCTGGCCGTCGCTCGCTCGATCACGCCCGCGCCGGCGGGCGTCGGGTCAGAACCAGCGCTTGCCCTCGCCCTGCGGGGCCGCCGGGACCGGCTGCGCCGGCCGGGCGCGCGGCGTGGTGGCCTCGGGGGCCACCCACCCGTCGTCGGCGCCGCCGCCGACCTGCCACGCCGACATCCAGCGCTTCTCGGTCAGCGTGAAGCCGAGCTTCTCGAGGCGCTCCTCGAGGTCGGGCATGTGGGCCGCGCCGTAGAAGATCCCGATCGACCCGTCGCGCTGGGTCTCGAGCTGCCGCTCGAGGACCTCCATGCAGACGATGTTGCGCTCGATCAGGATCACCCGGTGCATCTTCTCGCCCATGCCGCCGAGCTGGCTCATGTCGGCGTTGGCGAGCTGCTGGGCCATCTGCCGCTTGAACTGGTCGCGCATGGCGGGGTTGCCCTGCATGAGCATCTTGCCCACGCCGGCGAGCATCTTCATGATCGGGGCCATGTTGGCGAGCTGCTTCTCGTCCATCAGCTGGCCCATGGGGTTGATCGTGCCCCCGCCCATGGCCTCCTTGAGCTGGTCCATGGTCATGTCGGCGTGGACCAGGTTCGAGCGGGTGTAGTCGATCCCGTCCTTCTGGAAGGTGAGGCCGAGCAGCTCGCCCATGACCTTCTGCATGTCGCCCAGGCTCTTGTCGGCCTCGGTCGGCTCGTCCTTGCCCGGGGCCACGCCCTCGTAGAGGACGGTCGTGTAGCTGTCGAGGTCGCGCTGCACCCGCGCGTAGTAGTCGTCGTCGGCGATGTGGACCACGCCATAGAGCACGACGACCTGGTCGCGGGTGGGGTGACGGAAGGTGGCCACGGCCGTCTGGAGGGCCCCGTCCTCGCGCCGCTGGCCGTCGGCCCAGCGGACGTAGCTGCCGGAGCCCTGGGCCAGGGCCGTCGGGGCGAGCCCCAGGAGGAGCGCGGACAGCGCGAAGAAGGTGGTCGACAGCGACGGACGCGTGGGGCGCATGGGTCCTCCGAAGGGCTCCCGGTGTGGTGCGCATGATACGCGGGTCACCGGTGCCCGTTTGAGCTGCCCGATCGGGGCGCCCCGTTCGGGGCGCTCTTCCGGGAGGCCGGGGCTCGGCGCGGGGCGGCGCGCGTTGCTATCGTGTGCACAGGGGCGGCAGGGGTCGGAGGGGCGGCGAGGGCTTGGCGAACGCGCAGGACGAGGCCTTCGTCGAGCTCGGCGCGCGCCGCGGCGTGCTCCCGCCCGAGGTCGTCCGCGCCGCGCGCGAGCTGCGCCGGGACGTGGGCTCGGACGAGCCGCTGGCCCAGCTCCTCCTCGCCGGGAAGCTCCTCGCCCCGGCCGTCGTGGCCGGCCTCCTTCGCGACCTGACGCGCGGCGGCTTCGCCTGCGAGCGCTGCGGGGAGCGCGCCCGCTACGATGGCCTCGCGCGCCTCGAGCGCCTCGCCTGCCCGCGCTGCGCCGGGCCGCTCGCCTTCGTCGATCCGTCCGCCTCCGACGGCGGCCTGACGGCGCCCGAGCCGCCGCGCCCGACCGGCGCGCATCCCGCCGTGCGCCCGACCGGCACCTACCCGGCCGCCCAGCCCAGCGGCTACCACCCCGCCGCGCGCGCGACCGGCACCTTCGGCGCCGTCAACCCGGGCGCGATGGGCCCCGGGAGCGGCCCGCGCGCCACCGGCGTCCACCCGGCGGCCCGGCGGCCGAGCGGGCCGCTACCCCCGCCGGCGCCGACCGCCAGCGCGCCGCCGGCCAGCGTCCCGCCGCCCGACGCCTGGGACGCCGAGGCGACCGTCATCGACAAGAACAAGCGGCGGGCGCAGGCCGCGGCGGCGCGCGCGTCGGTCGTCGTCGACGACACGCTGCGCGCGCCGGCGCACGAGCCCGTCGACTCGACCGTCCGCGACGGGCGCGTGCTGGGCCTGCCCGGCGGCGGGCGCACGATCGGTCCCTACACGCTCCTGCAGGAGATCGGCCGCGGCGCCGGCGGGGTCATCTTCCTCGCCCGCCGGCCGGGGCTCGAGCGCCGCTTCGCCATCAAGCTGCTCCTGGGGGACATGGCCCGCGACGAGGAGGCCGTGGCGCGCTTCAAGCGCGAGGCCGCCGTCGCGAGCAAGGTCGACGACCCGGGGATCATCGCCGTCTACGACACGGGCTGCGACGGCGGCCGATACTACTACGTGATGGAGTTCTGCCCGGGGCCGACGCTCGAGGCGCGGCTCATGGACGGCCCCATGCCGCACGACGACGCCGCGCGGCTCGTGCTCTCGCTGGCCCGCACGGTCCAGGCGGCGCACGACCGCGGCGTCGTCCACCGCGACCTCAAGCCGGCGAACATCATCATCGAGGAGGGCTCCGGCCGGCCGCGCGTGATGGACTTCGGCGTGGCCCGCGACGTCGGCGCCAACGCCGGGCTCTCGCGCACCGGCGAGCTCCTGGGCACGCCGGCTTACATGGCCCCCGAGCAGCTCAAGGGCGAGCGCGACGTGGACCACCGCGTCGACGTGTACGCGCTCGGGGTCATCCTCTTCGAGTGCCTCGCCGGCCGCCGCCCGCACGTCGCCGCCACGACCGTGCAGCTCGCCGAGCGGGTCATCATGGAAGACGCGCCCGCCCTGCGGACCGTCGCCCCGACGGCGCCGCCCGCGCTCGAGCTGGTCTGCCGGCGCGCCCTGGCCCGCGACCGCGCCGGGCGCTACGACCAGGCGCGCGCCCTGGCCCGCGACCTGGAGCGCTACCTGGCCGGGCGCGGCGTCCGGGCGCCCGCGCGGGAGGGGCGCGCGCGCGACCGCTGGACGGGGCGGCTCGTCGGCGCGGCGGCGCTGGCGCTCGCGCCTGGCGGGCTCGGCGCTGGGCTGGCGCGCGCGTGGTCCGACCACGCGGCGGCCAACGAGGCGCGGGAGCGCGAGGCGGCCACCGCGGCGCGGGCCGAGCGGCGCGCGAGCTGGCGGCGCGGGCGGCGGCGGCGCGCGAGGGGCTGTTCTCGGGCCGGGTCGAGCTGGCGCGGCTGCGAGAGGAAGCGGCGGCGCTCGCGGCCGACCCCGACGCGGGGGCCGACATCCGCGCGTTCGAGCGGGCCCTCGCCGCGATCACCCTCGCCCGCCGCCCGGAGGAGCGGAGCTCGGCCGACGTCTTGCGGGCGCTCGACGCGGCCATCGAGCTGGCGCGCGACGACCTCTCGCTCCAGGCCGCCCTGCACCTCGCGGCCGCCGAGCACCTGCGGCGCCGCGCGCAGTACTCGCAGGCGCTCGCGCGCGTCGAGCACGCGCTGGTGGAGGGCGGGCGCCTCGGGCTCGAGGCCAGGCTCCTGCGCGGCGTCCTCTTCGGCCGCCTCGGGCGGCGGTCCGACGCGGCCGAGCAGTTCCGGCGCCTGGCCGCCGAGGACCCGGAGGGCGCGCCGGGGCTCCTGGCGCGGGCCGCCGCGTTCGAGGTGGAGCGGCCCGCGGAGGCGTCTCGGCTGGCGGGGCTGGCGCACGCGGCCGAGCCGCACTCCCTCCTGGCGCGCGCCCGGCTGGCGCAAGCGCAGAACCTCGTGAAGGAGCACGCCCAGGCGCTGGCGGAGGCCGACCGCTGCCTGGAGCTCGCGCCCGACGACCAGCTCTGCCACGCGATCCGCGGGATCGCCCTCCACGGGCTCGAGCGCCGCATGCAGGCGCTCGCGGCGTTCGACCGCGCGGTCGAGCTCGGCGAGCCGCAGCCGGACCCGACGACGCTCGGCTGGCGCGCGCTCGTCCGGCGCGCGGAGAACGACAAGCACGGCGCCCTCCGCGACCTCGACCGCGCCCTCGAGCTCCGGCCGGACGACGCCGAGCTCCTGTTCCTGCGCGGCGTCATCAACGACGAGCTGGGACGGACGACGGCGGCCGAGACGGACTGGCGCGCGGCCGAGCGCCTCGACCGCGAGCACGTCAACGCGCAGCTCCGAGCCCAGCCGCACCTCCGCCAGCGCGTGCGTCAGGCCCTCGGCGGCGAGGCCGCGCAGCAGCCACCGCCGCAGCCCCCGCAGCCGCAGCCGCGGCAGCCGCCGCCGCAGGCGCCGCCCCGGCAGGGCAACAGCGAGCTCGCCGCGCGGGTCGAAGCGCGGGCGCAGCGCGTCCCCGAGGACGCCCGGGCGGGGGTGCGCGAGGCGCTGGTCCGGGCCATCCGCGGGCGCCCCTGGCGGGAGATCGAGGCCGCCCTCGCGGGCGTGCGCGAGGGGCCCGAGGTGCTCCTCGAGCGGGCGCGCCTGAGCCTCGGCCGCGACGCCCACGCGGCGGCCGAGCAGGCGCTGGCCGCCCTGCGCGCGGCCGGCGGGGCGGGCGCCGAGGTCGGGCGGCTCGAGGGCGAGCTCTCCCTGCGGCGCGGGCGGCTGTCCGATGCCGAGCGCCGCTACCGCGCCGTGGCCGAGGCCGAGCCGGACCACGTCGAGGGCCTCGTCGCCCTGGCCGAGGCCGAGCGGCTGCGCGGCCGGCCGGAGAAGGCGGCGGCCGCGGTCGAGGCGGCGCTGGCGCTCGACCCGCAGCACACGGCCGCGCTGGTGCTCCAGGCCGAGCTGCTCCTCGGGCGGGACCCGCCCGAGCCGGACGCCGCGCGGGAGGTGCTCCAGCGCGCCCTGACCCAGCTCGGGCTGATCGACTCGCGGGCGGTGACGGTCGAGCTCCTGTGCATCGGTCACCAGACCATCCGCAGCCTGACCGAGGGCGATCCGACCAGCGTGTTCCGCGTCGGCGGCTTCATGCGCGAGGTGACGGTCCTGCGGGAGGTCTCCGAGGGCGCGGCGCCCAGCCTGGCCCTGGCGAGCATGATCCTCGACGCCCAGCTCCCGGGGTTCGCCCTCCAGGGGGCGCAGGACCTGTTCCTGCGCGCCCGCGAGCTCGAGCCCGACCGCCCCGACCTGCACCTGGTCCAGGGGCGGCTCGAGCTGGCCTCCGTCCGCTCGCGGGCAGACGATGTCCTCGCGTCGTGGCGGCGTGCGCGGCAGGAGCCGCTCCTGAGGCTCCCGCCGCGCGTCGTGCTCGAGTTCCGGCAGCGCTTCGGCCCCAGCGCCGAGCTGGATGCCCTGCTTCAGGACCGCTGAGTGGTGTGCTCGACGGCTGCGGGCGGCGATGCTGGCCGCGGCGGCGCGCGCGCGGGCTCGAAGTAGGTCGCTACGTCGTCGCCCGCGCGCCTCGCCGCCGCGGCTCAGCCTCGTCGCCTTCGCCTCACGTGCTTTTCCGATCGAGGCTGGTCGTCCGCGAGCTTCGCCCGACGGTTGCGGCCGCGAATGCTCGGCGGGACGGGGCGGCGCGCGCCAGGAGCATGCCGAGACGACGTCGCCCGCGCGCGCCTCTCCTCACATCGACTCGAGGCGGAGGTCGTGGTCCACCCGAGGATCCGGCGGCGGACGGCAGGCGCCTTGCCATTCGGCTGGCCCGTCGCGGGGAATCTGCGATCCTCTCCTGAGGTGGGAGGCGCGGTGCTGGTCCTCGGGGTCGAGAGCTCCTGCGACGAGACGGCGGTGGCCCTGGTCGAGGACGGCCGGGTGCTCGCGAGCGCGGTCCGCTCGCAGATCGAGCGCCACGCCCCGTTCGGCGGCGTGGTCCCGGACATCGCCGCCCGCGCCCACAGCGAGGTGATCGACCTCGTCGCGGACGAGGCCTTCCGCGCGGCCGGCCGCGCGCCGGCGCAGGTCGACGCCGTGGCGGCCACGCGCGCGCCCGGCCTCGTCAACTGCCTCGTCGTCGGCCTCTCCTGGGGCAAGGGCTTCGCGGTCGCGCGCGACGTGCCGTTCGTGGCGATCGATCACCTCGAGGCGCACGTCCACGCCTGCACGCTGCCGCCGCCCGGCTCCGACGACGCCGGCCCCGCGGTCGCGCCGCCGCTCGTGGCCCTGCTGGCGTCGGGCGGCCACACGGGCCTCTACCGCTACGACGGCCCGGGGCAGGTGCGCCGGCTGGGGCGCACCGTCGACGACGCGGCGGGGGAGGCGTTCGACAAGGTGGCCATCCTCCTCGGCCTCCCCTACCCGGGCGGGCCGCACGTGGAGGCGGCCGCCCGCGGCGGCGACCCGCGCGCCTACGCCTTCCCGCGCGCGCGGGTGAAGCGGCGCAAGTACGACGTGAGCTTCAGCGGCCTGAAGACCGCCGTGCTCTACGGGACGCGCGGGCGCAACCAGCCGAAGGAGGCGCCGCTCCTGCCTGGCACGGTCGTGGCCGACGTGGCGGCGTCGTTCCAGGAGGCCGTCTGCGACCTGCTGGTCGACGTGACGGTCGAGGCCGCCCTCGAGGAGGGCGTGCCGGCGATCGCGCTCGGCGGCGGCGTGGCCTGCAATGGGCGGTTGCGGGCGCTCGCGCGCGAGCGCGGCGAGGCGCAGGGCCTGCGCGTGGTCCTCACGCCGCCCGCCTACTGCACCGACAACGCCGCCATGGTCGCGGCGCTCGCCGCCGCGCGGCTGCGCGCGGGCGCGCCCGCGGACGACGAGCTTTCGCGCTTCGCCGAGGCGCGCTCGGAGCTGGCATGACGCCTGACGCGATCAGGGCCCTGCTCGAGGAGGTGGCCCAGGGGCGTCGCACGCCCGACGCCGCGCTCCTCGCGCTCAAGGAGCTGCCCTTCCAGGACCTGGGCTTCGCCAAGGTCGACCACCACCGCGCCCTGCGCCTGGGCGTTCCGGAGGTCATCTTCGGCCAGGGCAAGGCGCCGGACCACCTGGCCGCGATCGCCCGGGCGATCGTCGACCGCGGCCACGACCTCCTCGTCACGCGCGTCGACGCGGCGCAGGCCGAGGCCGTCCTCGCCGCCGTCCCGGCCGCGCACCACGAGCCGCGGGCGCGCACGATCACGCTCCGGCGCGAGGCGCGGCCCACGCCGCCCGACCCCGTGCTCGTCGTCGCCGCCGGCACGTCGGACCTGCCGGTGGCCGAGGAGGCCCGCGTGACCGCCGAGGCCTGCGGCTCGCGCGTCGAGACGCTCTACGACGTGGGCGTGGCGGGGATCCACCGCCTGCTCGCGCACACGCAGGTGCTCAGGCGCGCCGGCGTGGTCGTCGTCGTGGCCGGCATGGAGGGCGCGCTGCCCAGCGTCGTGGGGGGGCTCATCGACCGGCCGGTGATCGCCGTGCCCACGAGCGTCGGCTACGGCGCGGCCTTCGGCGGCCTGGCAGCGCTCCTCGGCATGCTCAACTCGTGCGCGCCGGGGCTGACGGTCGTGAACATCGACAACGGCTTCGGCGCCGGCTACGCCGCGGCGCGGATCAACGCGCTGGGCCTCACGCGCTGAGCTCCCCGCGGAGGACGCCCCCGAGGAGGCCGATGCGGGCCCGGCGGTGCATCCCGACGACGCGACGTGAGATGAGGGCCACGCGCTCGTCGCGCGCGGCGCCGCCCGTCGCGCGGTCAGAGCGCCTCGGTCGAGATCCCCTCGTCGACGATCATGACCGGGATGTCGTCGCGCACCGGGTAGAGGACCTTGCCGTCCTCGCGCACGAGCGCCGTCTGCACGGCCTCGGTGACCGGGTGCCCGCCGCGGTTCTTCACCTTGCCGGCGGCGATGGCCGCGTTGAGGCGATCGACGAGGCCGGCGTCGGCCGGCTTGACCGGGGTGCGGTCCTCGGGGCAGCAGAGGATCTCCAGCAGGTCGGGGCTCAGGGCCACGGGGCACCTCTCAGGCGCGACAGCCTACACCAGCCGCGCGGGGCGGGGCAGGGCAGGGCGGCTCACAGCGGCCGTCGCTTCATGATGTCCACGTCATGGAGCGGGACCCTTGCTCCGATCCGCAGTGAGGCACCTGTCGCCTCGCCCCGGCCGCTCCGCGGCCTTCGCGCGGGGGATGCGCGCCACCGCTCGATCTGCTCGCTTCGCTCTCGGACCAAGCGGTGAGTGCGGTCAGTAGCCGAGCCGCTCCAGCTTCGCGCCGGGGTAGGCGCGCGCGAGGATCTGCTCGCCCGTGAGCCCCTCCTTGGCGAAGCCCTCGGCGCCGTACTGGCACAGGCCGACGCCGTGCCCCCAGCCGCGGCCGCGGAAGGTCAGGCGGGTGCCGCCGGGGTCGAGGTCGACCTCGAAGGCCGTGCTCTTGAGCCGCGGGTAGAACGCCGCGCGCACCTCGGTCGCCGGGCGGGTGACCCGGTCGCCGCCGGCGTCGACGAACGTCACCGTCCTGGCGTAGCCGCCGCGCGGCCAGGCCTCGACCTTGACCTCGCGCAGGGGCAGCTCGAGGACCAGCTTGCGCAGGGCCGCATCGGTGGCGAGGTCCACCTCGAGCGTCCAGCGGTAGACCTTCGACGCCTGGCACTTGCAGCCGCTGGCGCCGTCGAGCGGCGGCAGCGCGTTGCCCGGGCCCGCGCCGAAGATCCAGGCCGCCGGGACCGTGTCGCCGCCGCAGGTCGAGTGGAAGTAGGTCGTGAAGGGCTTGCCCTGCCAGGTGAGGACCATCCCGCGCGTGGCCTCGACGATGCTCCGCGCGCGGGCCTCGAGCGCGGTCACCCCGCCGAAGACCTGGCTGCGCTCGTCGGCCTTGAGGTCGTGGTCGGCCTTCGGCTTGAGGTTCACGAGGGCGTAGGTGCGGGCCGCGATCGCCTGCGCGTGCAGGGCCGCGTCGGACCAGGTGAGCGGCATCTCGTGGCCGATCACGCCGACGAGGTACTCCTCGAGCGCCACGCCCGTGACCAGGCGCAGGCGGCCGTCGTCGAGGCGCGAGACGCGCACGTCGCCGCGGTAGCGCCGGCTCCCCAGGCCGAAGGCCGGCGGCAAGGCGCGGCCGGCCGCCGGGCCCGGCGCGATCGTCAGCCCCTTCGCGCCCGGCCAGCCGACGCTGCGCGCCGACGCCTCGAGCGCCAGGCCGTCGGCCACCGGGCGGATGACCACCGCCTCCTGGTCGGCCAGGGCCACGGCCTCGCCGCGGTCGGGCGTCACGACCCAGGCGCCGGGCAGGGCCAGCGTGAGCTCGGGCGCGGCCTCGACCAGGGCCACGCGCACGCGCGGCTCCTCGCGTATGGACAGGGTCGCCGGCGCCTCGGCGCGCGGCGGGCGCGCGGGGCGCGGCGTCTGCGTGTAGCAGGCGATCGTGAGCACGGCGGCGAGCGCCGCCAGCGCCTGCGGGAGGCGCCGCCGGACCCCGCGCGGCAGGCGGCGCCGCGCCCCGGCCAGCGCGCGCGGCCGAGCGCCCAGGCCCGCGAGCGCGGTGTGGGCGACCACCGGCCGATGTCGGCCGCCCCCGCAGGCGACGGCGCCACACCCGGACGAGCGCCGCCCGCTCGCCCCCGCGCCGGCGCGGCCGCTTGCGCGCGCGCCGGCTCACGCGAAGAGCATCCCCTGCGGCAGCCGCGCCGGGTCGCCCGGCGGCGGGGGCGGCGGGGGGTCGATCCCCAGGAGCGCCAGGCCGTTGGGGCCGAGGACCCGCCCGCGCGCCGTCTTGCGCACGAACCCGCGCACGATCAGGTACGGCTCGTAGACCTCCTCGATCGTGCCCTCCTCCTCGCCCGTGGCCACGGCCAGCGTCTTCAGGCCGACGGCGGTCCCGGGGCTCTCGGCCAGGACGGCCAGGATCCGCCGGTCGAGCTCGTCGAGGCCCTCCTGGTCGACGCCGAGCATGGCGAGCCCCTGCTCGGCCGTGGCCTCGGTGATCCGCGGCTGGCCGCCCGCCTGCGCCACGTCGCGCACCCGCGCCAGGAAGCGGTTGGCGATGCGCGGCGTGCCGCGCGCGCGCCTCGCGATCACGGCGGCCGCCTCGCCGGCGATCGGCATGCCCAGGACCCGCGCCGAGCGGGTCACGATCCGCTCCAGCTCGAGCGGCTCGTAGGGCATGAGCCGCTCCTGGATGCCGAACCGGTCGCGGAACGGCTTCGACAGGAGCCCGGCGCGCGTCGTCGCGCCGATGAGCGTGAAGCGCTGCAAGGGCACCGTGACGCTGCGCGCGTAGGGGCCCTCGTCGATCGCCAGGTCGATCTTGAAGTCCTCCATCGCGCTGTAGAGGTACTCCTCGACGTGCGTGCGCAGGCGGTGGATCTCGTCGATGAACAGCACGTCGCCGCGGCCGAGCTTCGTGAGCATGCCGGCCAGGTCGCGCGGCCGCTCGAGCACGGGCCCCGACGTCGTGGTCATCTCGGCGCCGAGCGTGCTCGCGACGAGGTGCGCGAGCGTCGTCTTGCCCAGGCCGGGCGGGCCGGTGAAGAGGATGTGGTCGAGCGGCCGCGCGCTCCGCTGCGCGGCCTGCGTCCAGGTGCGCAGGTTCTCGACCACCCGCGCCTGACCGACGAACTCGTCGAAGGTCGTCGGGCGCAAGCTCTTGTCGTCGTCGCCGGCCCGCGGCTCCGGGGCGACGAGGCGGTCGTCGACGCTCCTGTCGGCGACGCTCCTGTCGGCGACGTTCCTGTCGTCCGGCTCGAGCGGCGGGAGGACCTTGGGCTTTCGGGGCGCGGGCATGAGGTCCCCCTCCGGCACGGGGCCGACCCTCACTATATCGGCGGGTCCGACGTCCTCCGGCGAGGGGCCGTCAGGGCGCGCCGGCGGCGCGTGCGCGGAGGGCCGCGCGGTACTCCTCGACGGCGCGCGTCATCGGCCGGACGTCGACGAAGCGCAGGAGCAGGTCCAGGTCGAGCCCCGCGAGGACCTCGCTGCGGGGGATCGCCTCGTAGCGGTCCCCGCGCAGGGCGTGGAGCGAGATCGCCCCGGCCCGCCAGAACCACACCTCGCGCACGCCGAGCGGCCGGTAGACGTCCAGCTTGCTCAGGCCCCCTGACGTGACGATGACCTCGATCGCCAGGTCGGGCAGGGCGGGCTCCTCCTCGGCGCCGAGCACGTAGCACTCATCGGGCTCGCAGCCCCGCTCCAGCTCCTTGCGCTCGAGCGTCCAGCGGCCATACGGCGTGATGCCCACGCCGGTCTCGAGGCACCACGCCTCGACGAGGCGGCCGATCATGGAGGCGACCAGCTCGTGACGACGGCCCGGGCTCATGAGCTCCAGCCTCCCCTCCAGGTAGGTCAGCCGCGGCGTACTCCCCTCGCCGCGGAGCTCGAGCAGGCGCTGGTAGTCGGCCCACGTCGCGCCGTGCAGGACGACCAGGTGGTCCTGGTCGACCGCGGCGGAGGGGGTGGTGAGGAGCTCGGTCACGGGTGGCTCTCGGGCGCTGGTCGCCTGCGGCGGCCAGAGGCGCGCGGCCGCTCCGCCATCATAGCCGCGCGGCGCGAGGGCCGCTCCCCCGGACCCGTCCCCGCCGTACATGGGCGCGGGGGGCCGCCCGGCGCTCGCCGGACCGCCCCCCGCTCCAGAGACGCATGCGCTCAGGCCGATGCGCTCAGGCCGACGTGGTCGTCGCCGGCTCCGGCGGCTTCGGCGCGGGCGCGCCGGACTCGCCGCCGGTCTCGATGCGCATGCCGTAGAACGACCGGTAGACGAACGCCATCGAGATCACGAAGAACACCACCGCGAGGGTCTTGCTCAGGTCGCGCGGCATGGTGATCGCCAGCTCGACGGCCAGGATCCCGAACAGCGTCGTGAACTTGATGATCGGGTTCATGGCCACCGACGAGGTGTCCTTGAAGGGGTCGCCGATCGTGTCGCCGACGACGCTCGCGGCGTGCAGCGGCGTGCCCTTCTGCTTCAGCTTCACCTCGACGACCTTCTTGGCGTTGTCCCAGGCGCCGCCGGCGTTGGCCATGAAGATCGCCTGGTAGAGGCCGAAGATCGCGATCGACACCAGGTAGCCGATGAAGAAGTAGCTCTCCAGGCAGGCGAAGGCCAGGGTCGAGAAGAACACGACCAGGAAGATGTTGAACATGCCGGCCTGGGCGTACCGCGTGCAGATCTCGACGACCTTCTTGCTGTCCTCGATCGAGGCCTTCTCGGCGCCCTCGAGCTTGATGTTGCCCTTGATGAACTCGACCGCCCGGTAGGCGCCCGTGCTCACGGCCTGCGTCGAGGCGCCGGTGAACCAGTAGATCACCGCGCCGCCCGTGATCAGGCCGAGGAGGAAGGGCGGGTGCAGGAGCGACAGGTTCGCCAGCAGCACCGGCTGGAGGCCCTGCGTGAGCAGCACGACGATCGAGAAGATCATGGCCGTGGCGCCCACGACGGCCGTGCCGATGAGCACCGGCTTGGCCGTGGCCTTGAACGTGTTGCCCGCGCCGTCGTTCTCCTCGAGGAAGTGCTTGGCCTTCTCGAAGTCGACGTCGAAGTTGAAGTCGCGCTTCAGCTCCTCCTTGATGCCGGGGAGCGACTCGATCGTCGACAGCTCGAACACCGACTGGGCGTTGTCGGTCACCGGGCCGTAGGAGTCGACGGCGATCGTCACCGGGCCCATGCCCAGGAAGCCGAAGGCCACCAGGCCGAACGCGAACACCGGCGCGGCCAGGTGGTTGAAGAACAGCGCCGAGACGCCGACCTCGCCGCCCCAGATCGCCATGAGGTACGCGACGCCCATGAGGCCGACGATCGCGATGCCCAGCCAGTAGGCGCTGAAGTTGCCGGCCGTGAGGCCCGAGAGCACGTTCAGCGACGCGCCGCCCTCACGCGAGGAGGTGACGACCTCCTCGACGTGGCGCGACTCGGTCGAGGTGAAGACCTTGACCAGCTCCGGGATGATCGCGCCGGCGAGCGTGCCGCAGCTGATGATCGTCGACAGCTTCCACCACAGGCCCCCGTCACCGTAGGGCAGGTCGCCGATGAGCAGCCAGGAGACGATGTAGGTCATGACGACCGAGACGCCCGAGGTGAGGACCACGAGGATCGTCAGCGGGTGCTCGAAGTTCATCACGTCGGCCGCGGCGTACTTGGCCTTCGCCATGGCCTCGTTGATCAGGTACGACATGCCCGACGCGATGACCATCATGACGCGCATCATGAAGATCCACACCAGGAGCGAGGTCTGGATGTCGGCCGTGGCCGCGTCGTTGCCCGGCTGGCCGGCCGCGAGCATGATCACGAGGATCAGGGCCACGCCCGTCACGCCGTAGGTCTCGAAGCCGTCGGCGCTCGGGCCGACCGAGTCGCCGGCGTTGTCGCCCACGCAGTCGGCGATCACGCCGGGGTTGCGCGCGTCGTCCTCCTTGATGTTGAAGACGATCTTCATCAGGTCCGAGCCGATGTCGGCGATCTTCGTGAAGATGCCGCCCGCGATGCGCAGCGCCGACGCGCCCAGCGACTCGCCGATGGCGAAGCCGATGAAGCACGGGCCGGCCAGGTCGCGCGGCACGAAGAGCAGGATCGCCAGCATGATCAGGAGCTCGACCGAGATCAGCAGCATGCCGATGCTCATGCCGGCCTTGAGCGGGATCTCGTAGGCGGGGAAGGGCTTGCCCTTGAGCGTGGCGAACGCGGCGCGCGAGTTGGCGAACGTGTTCACGCGGATGCCGAACCACGCGACGCCGTAGCTGCCGAGGATGCCGACGATGCTGAACAGGATGATGATCACCACCTTCGTGGCGGTGAACTCCTCGCGCAGGGCGCCGAAGTAGATCGCCATGATGAGCGCGATGAACGCCCAGAGGATGGCGATGAACTTGCCCTGCGTGACCAGGTAGGTCTTGCAGGTCTCGTAGATCAGCTCCGAGACCTCGAGCATCGACTTGTGCACGGGCAGGTTCTTGAGCTGCCCGTAGATCACGATGCCGAAGATGAGGCCGAGGGCGCACACGCCCAGGCCGAGCATGAGGAGCGTCCGCCCGTTCAGCCCCGCCACGAACACCTTCGCGGCGAAGTCCGGCAGGACCATCGTCGCCTCGCTCACGTGGTGGCCGGGGCCGTGAATGGCGGGGCCGTGCGGCTGCTCGCCGGTCGGGCCGTCCTGCGCGAACGCGGGCAGCGCGTAGAAGATGGTGGCGAGCAGCAGCACCACCCACATCCCGTTGAGGAGGGTGCGCAAGAGTCGGGAGTTCATCGGGTTTCTGGGTCCTCTCGGGTCCTCGCCGGCGCGAGGAGCAACGCGTCATGGGGTGGGGCGCGGCGGCGAGGACTCGTCGCCCGCGCCCGCGGGGCTGCGAGTTATATTCAGCGGTGCGTCGGCTGTAAACCCCCAACAGGCCCGCGCGGCGGCCCGGCGGACCGGGTTGGCCGGGTGACGCCGGGCGAGCCGCTCGCGGGACGAAGCACTTGGGCGGGGGGGCACGGGAGCGAGCGGTGACGGGACTGCCTCCGGAGGCCCTCGCGGCCGGCGCGTGCCTCGCGGCGATCGCGGTCGGGGTCGGCCAGGGCCTCGCCGGGGGCGCGCCCTGGTCGAGGTGGCCCCTCGCCATCCTGGGCGCTGGGCTCCTGCTCCTGGGCGCGGCGGCCACCGGCGCGGCGCAGGCGCTGGGGCTC
>JAHBXY010000084.1 GCA_019636275.1 Planctomycetota bacterium
CGCGGCGGCCTCGAGCTGCTGGTCCCGGGCCGCGCGAGCCCGCTCGCGGCGATCGCGGCCGAGGTCGTCCCCTGGGCCCTCGGCTACCACGACCCCGTCCGCGACCGGGTCCGCCTCGGCCGCGACTTCGTGGGCCGCCTCACGTCCTATGACTAGGGCCTGTCTTCAAACGGGCAACCTGTGATCGATACGCTCGAACCCGAGTGGCATGGAACCACAAGCGAGGCGAGGGCGCGGAGGCCGAGGCGAGGGGGGAGCGCGCGCGGGTCGTATCAGACGCCCTGATCCCCGGTGGGCCGCCGGAGCGAGCGGGAGGCCCGCGGCTGCGGACGGCCGCGAGCCATGGGGGCCGCCTGGATTGCGGCACCGCAGCCGCGGGACGGAGCTTGCGAGGCGGGCCACACCGACGACCCGCGCGCGCCCTCCCTCGCCCGGCATCCGCGGCCGCAGCCGTCGATCACACCTGGAGCACGCGCTCGGCCTGGCTCTCGTCGAGGATCACGAACTTCTTCTGCGCGGGGTCGTACACGTGGACGTCGGCCGTGCCCACGTCGAACCACCAGCCGTGGACCCGCAGCTCGCCCTTCGTGACCCGCTCGCGGATGAACGGGTAGGTCTCGACGTGCTCCACCTGCGTGAGCACGCTCACCTGCGAGAGCTGGTCGTAGTCCGGGATCGCCGGGTCGAGCGGCCCGCTGCGCTTCATGCGCTCGAGCGCCGGGGTGCCGTTGTCGAGCCAGGCGCTCACGTTGGGCAGCCCGGCCGGCGGCTTCAGCAGGCCCTTCATCGCGCCGCAGTTCGAGTGGCCGCAGACGACGATGTCCTTGACCCCCAGCGCCTGCACGGCGAACTCGAGCGCCGCGGGCACCGACGACTCGGGCCCCGGCGCGTCGCCGTGCTTCGGCACGAGGTTGCCGACGTTGCGCACCACGAACAGGTCGCCCGGCTGCGTCGACGCGAACAGGTTCGGCACGACGCGGCTGTCGGCGCAGCCGATGAACAGGCAGTCCGGCTTCTGGCTCTGCGCGAGCTTGGCGAAGGTCAGCCGGTAGGCCGGGAAGACGTGCCGGCGGAACTCGAGGATGCCCTGGATCAGTTTCTGCATGGTGGTCTCCTCCTGCTGCCCTCGACTACATATCTATCGCGATCGCGGCGCCCGGTTCAGACGGGCGCGTGCTCCCGCGCGGGTCGTTCCCGAGCGGTGACGACGACCGGTCCCGCCGCTCCTCCGAGCGGCGCGAGGCGCGACCGGAGCGTGTCCCAGCAGATCTCCAGGCGGCCGCCGGAGTCCGCGTGGCGGCGACCCCAGGCGCGCAGGAAGTCCTGGCAGGCCGCGTCCATGAAGTTGAGCTGGTCGAGGCACACGCGCAGGGCGGGGCCGTCCGGGGGCAGCGCCTCGAGCGCGCGCGCGAGGCGCGGGATCGCCAGGAACGTGGCGGTGCCGTGCAGGCGCACGTCGACCGCCCCGTCGACCTCGCAGGCGCCGACCTCCACCTCGAGGCGCGTCGCCGCGAGGAGCACCCGCAGCGTGGCGAGGGCGAAGCCCAGGAGGACGCCCGTGAGCAGGTCGATGAGCACGACGCCGCCGACGGTCACGCCCCACACGGCCACCTCGCCCCAGCCGTGCGCGCGCAGCCGCTTGACCGCGTCGGGGTTCACGAGCTTGTAGCCCGTGAAGACGAGCACGGCGGCCAGGGCGGCGGTCGGGATGAGCCCGAGGACCGCCGGGACGAGGGCGACGAGCAGGAGCAGCCACGCCCCGTGCAGGATCGCCGATCGGCGGGTCACGGCGCCCGCCTGCACGTTGGCGGAGCTGCGCACGATCACGCCCGTCATGGGCAGCGCCCCGAGGACGCCGCAGATGACGTTGCCGACGCCCTGCGCGCGCAGCTCCTTGTCGTAGTCGGTGCGCGGGCCCTTGTGCATGGCGTCCGTCGCCGTCGCGCAGAGGAGCGTCTCGGCGCTGGCGATCAGGGCCAGGGCGAAGGCCTGCCCGAGCAGGGCGGCCTCGGTGAGCCGGCCGAGCGCCTCGGCGGTCGGCGGCATGATCGCGCCGAACAGGCCGCCCGGGACGTCGACGAAGCGGATCTCGAGCGCCAGGCCCGTCGCCACGGCCGACGTGACGACGACGCCGACGAGCGCCGCCGGCAGGGCGCGCAGCGCCGGGCGCAGCCGGCGCGAGAGCGGCCCCCACGCGGCCATGAGCGCGATCGTGGCCAGGCCGATGAGCGCGGCGTGGCGGTGGGTGACGGGGACGCCCGAGGGGAGGACGAAGGCCTTGTGGATCGCCTCGGGGATCGTGGAGAGGTTCGCCCAGCCCGAGCCGCGCGGGGCGTCGTCGATCATGACGTGGAACTGGCCGGCGAAGATCAGCACGCCGATGCCGGCGAGCATGCCCTGGATCACGGCGGGCGAGACGGCGCGGAACCACTGGCCCAGGCCCAGGGCGCCCGCCGCGAACTGGATCGCGCCCGCGAGCAGGACGACCGGCCCCAGCGCCGCCAGGCCGTGCGCCTCGACGAGCTGGAAGATGATCACGGCGAGGCCGGCGGCGGGGCCGCTCACCTGGAGCGGCGAGCCGGCCAGCGCGCCGACGACGAGGCCGCCGATCACGCCGGTGACGAGGCCCAGGGCCGGCGGCACGCCCGACGCGATCGCGATGCCCATGCACAGCGGGAGCGCGACCAGGAACACGACCACCGACGCCAGCAGGTCGCGCGCCCAGGGTGCGCGTGGGTCGATCGCGTCCGTCGCCTGCGTGCTCATGAGCCCCCCTCTTCCGGGGACTCATCAGGCACCCGATCGTGCTATCGTCCCACACGAAAGCAACGAACTGACCTGTCGAGAAAGCCGATATGTCCGGGCCCCCGCTCCACTGGCTCAACTATCACCACCTCTTGTACTTCTGGGCGACGGCCCGCAGCGGAAGCTTCACCGCCGCCAGCCGGGAGCTGCAGCTCTCGCCGCAGACGGTCAGCGCGCAGGTGCGGGCGCTCGAGCTGGTCGTGGGCGAGACGCTCCTCGAGCGCGCCGGCCGGGCCGTGGCGCTCACCGAGACGGGGCGCCTCGTGTTCCGCTACGCCGACGAGATCTTCGCCCTCGGGCGGGAGCTGACCGAGGTCCTCCGCGCGCAGCCGGCGCGCCGGCCGCTGACCCTGCGCGTGGGCATGGTCGACGGGCTGCCGAAGCTCCTCGCGCACCACGTGCTCGAGCCGGCGCGCGGCCTCGACCGGCCGGTGCGCATCGTCGTCTCGGTCGGCCCGACGCCGCGCCTGCTCGCGCAGCTCGCCGTGCACGAGCTCGACGTCGTCCTCAGCGACGCGCCGGCCTCGGCCGCCGTGCGCGTGCGCGCCTTCAACCACCTCCTGGGCGAGAGCGGCGTGCGCATCGTGGCCGCGCCGTCGCTGGCCCGGCGCCTGCGGGGCGGCTTCCCCGGCTCGCTCCACGGCGCGCCGATGCTCCTGCCGGCCGAGGGCACGGTCCTGCGCGCCTCGCTCGAGCGCTGGTTCGACGCCCTCGAGGTCCGGCCCGAGGTCGTGGGCGAGCTGGCCGACAGCGCCGTGCTCAAGGTGTTCGGCCAGGCCGGCGCCGGCGCCTTCGCCGTGCACGCCGTCGTCGAGCGGGAGGTGTGCCGCCAGTACCGCGTCGCCCGCGTCGGCGAGGTCCCGGGCGTGACCGAGCGGTTCCACGCCATCTCCGTCGAGCGGCGCGTGCGCCACCCGGCCGTCGCGGCGATCTGCGCCCGCGCCCCGGCGCTCTTCGCGTAGCGGCTAGCTGGACCCCTCGTCGAGGTAGCGCCGCACCTGCACGCGCACGACCTTGCCGGCCTCGTCGAACTCGACCACGCGCTCGATCGTCACGGGCACGCGGACGGTGACCCACGCCGGGTAGTTGCGGGCGTCGTCGTGGCGGCCGGCGAAGGCGCCGTCGGCGGCGCCCACGTGCGTCCAGGGCGAGTCGACCCAGCGGCGCACGGCGGTCACGCGCGAGTCGCGGTAGACCCAGCGCTCGCCGCCGGGCGCGCCGGTGGCCTCGACGCTCACCGGCCAGCCCCAGGCGACCTCGACCTGCGTGCGCGTCATGCCGGCCAGGACGCGCTCCGAGCGGATCGCGGCCACGTCGTTCGTGGACCACTCGCCCCCGAGCTCGGCGAGCTGCAGCTCGCGCAGCTCGCGACGCACGGCGCGCGCCTTGTCGGCGCCGTCGTCGAGCAGCGGGTGCAGGTAGTCGAACACGCGCACCGCGCGGCGCTCGACCCAGCCAGCCTGCCCGTCGTAGGTCAGCGGCACGCGGTCGGCGGCGGCGTCGGGGCGTGCGTCGAGCGGGGCGTGGCGGTGCCGTCGCAGGCGCGTGACGACCTCGTCGCCCTGCGCGTCGGCGTAGAGCGGCGCGTCGTCCTCGACGACGACGTAGTGCGCGGAGCGACACCCGGAGGTCAGGAGCAACGCCGCGAGCGCGAGCGCGAACCGGCCGGCGGCGGCGGAGGACGGGGTGACGGTCATCGGGCTCCCTGTCGCGAGCCCCCTACGGAACCGTACTCACCTGGTGGCGCTCCGCAAGCCGGCCCCTACCCATGCCCCTCCCGCGCAAGGACCTGCGACAATCGCTCCCGTGGAGCCACCGGCGGGTCAGGGACGTCACCGGACGCTCGCGGTCGCCCTCGTCGCCCTCGCCGCGGCGGCGGTCGTCGCGGCGGCCGTCGCTCTGAGGGGCGGGCCGGCGCCGACGCCGCCCGCGACGCCGCCGGCCGACCAGCCCGAGCCTCCGAGGCGAGGCTCCGAGATCCGGCTGGTCACCGCCGGGCCCGGCGCCGCGCAGGTCGTCGTCAACGGCGACGACCTCGGCCGGCTCACGCGCGAGGAGGACGGCACCGTCCACGGCGAGGCGATCACCCGGCTGGCGCTGCGGGCGCGCCTGCTGCCGCGTCCCGTCGAGGTGCGCCGCGACCCGGCGGTGCCGCGCGAGCTGGCGCTCGGGGTGCACCAGCTCCTGCTCGTGGGCGGCGTCCGCGACCCCGTGCTCGTCGAGCCGGAGTGACCCACGTCCCTTGTCCCGGCGGGCGGCGCCCCGCACACTTGCCGCGGGGGCGACCGCGACCGTGACGACCGAAGCGACGGCGCATCCGGAGCGCGCCGATCCGGAGCGCGCAGACCCCGACGACGAGGCCCTGCTGGCGCGGCTCGGCCAGGCCCTGCCGCCCGGCGCCGACCTCGTCGGCGCCATTGCTACTGCGGCGCTGGCCGACGCCGCCCGGCGCGCGGCCGCGAAGCCGAGCAGCGGAGCCCGCCGGGCCGAGCGCGCGGCGGCGCTCCTGCGCGCCCCAGCCCAGGCCGACGGGGCGCAGGACGCGCTGCTCGTGACCACGCCGGAGGGGCGAGTCGAGGCGCTCAACGCCGCGGCGGCGCGGGTCCTGCGCCTGCCCGCCCAGGCGGCGGGCTTCCTCCTCGGCGACGTGACCCCCGGGGCGAGCCCGCGCCTGCTCGTCGGCGGGCCGCGGCGCGTCGAGGCGCAGCGGGCCGACGGCGAGGCCTTCGTGGCCGAGGTCACCTGCGAGGAGGTCCTGCACGACGACGAGCGGCGCTTCGTCGTGTGCCTGCGCGACGCGCAGGGGCCCCCCGCGCCGGCCGAGGCGACGCCGCCCGGGCCCGAGGCGCTGCGCACGCTCGCGGCCGAGAAGCACCAGCGCTCGGCGATCCTCTCGGCCACGAGCGACGGCATGCTCCTCGTCGACCCGGGCGGGGTGGTCGCCTACGCCAACCGGCGCTTCGGCGAGCTCGTCTCGGTCGACGTCGACGGCGTCGATGGCGAGACGGCCGGGGCGCTCGCGCAGCGGCTGCGCGAGCAAGCCCCGGCGCCCGCGCAGGCCTTCGACCGCGTGCTCCTGGCGGCCGACCGCACGCGCGAGGTCGGCCCGGTGCGCTGCGTCCTTGGCGCGCGCACGCTGCGGCTGTCCATGAGCCCCGTCGTCCGCGACGGCGGCGCGTTCCTCGGCTCGCTGGTCGTCGTGCGCGACGTGACCGTCGAGGAGAAGGTCCAGCGCGCCAAGGAGGAGCTGATCGGCAACGTGTCGCACGAGCTGCGCACCCCGCTCACGTCGATCCGCGGCTTCGTCGACCTGCTGCGCGCCGGGCGCGCCGGCGCGGTCACGGCCAAGCAGAAGGAGCTGCTCGAGATCGTGGCCGAGAACGTGACGCGGCTCACGGCGCTCGTCGCCGACCTGCTCGAGGTCGACCGCGTGGCGCAGGCGCCGCTGGCCGAGGTGCGCGTCGACCTCGTGCCGCTCCTGCGCGACGCCCTGGCCGTCGAGGAGGCCGGCGCCGCGCGCAAGGCGCTGAGCCTCTCGCTCGAGGCCCCCGAGGCGCTCGAGGCGGTGGGCGACCCCGACCGGCTGCGGCAGGTGTTCGGCAACCTGCTCTCGAACGCGGTCAAGTACACGGCGCGCGGCGGCGTCTCGGTCGTGGCCGCGGCGATCGACGGCGAGCGGGTGCGGGTCGAGGTGCGCGACACCGGCGTGGGGATCCGCCCGGCCGACCGCGACCAGCTCTTCCAGCGCTTCTTCCGCGCCGACGACCCGGCCGTGCGGGCCGCCGGCGGCACGGGCCTGGGGCTCTCGATCGTCAAGACGCTCGTCGAGCGGCAGCACGGGGCGATCGAGGTCGAGAGCGAGCCCGGGCGCGGGACCTGCTTCCGCGTGCTCCTGCCGGCGCGGCTCAGCGGCCGCGGGCGGCGGGACCGCCCGTCGTCGACGACGATGGCGCGCCCGCTCGAGCGCCTGTCGGAGGCGACGCCGCCGCCGACCGACTGGCCGCGCGCGCTGGCGATCGACGCCGATGTCGACCGCCAGCGGCTCTACCAGGCGACCCTGCGCGCGGCTGGCGTCGAGGCGGTCCCGGCCCCGCACCTGGCGCGCGCGCGCGAGGTGGCCCAGGGCAGGGCGCCGGCGCTCGTGCTGGTCGCGGCCGACCTGCCCGAGCTCGAGGGCGCCGACGGCTGGGGGGCCGTGCGCCAGGACCCGGCCCTGCGCGGGGCGCCGCTCGTCGTCGTCATCGCGCCGGAGGAGATCGGGCGCGCCCTGCGCGCGGGGGTCGACGGGATCGTCACGCGCCCGGTCGAGCCGGCGGCGCTGCGGGCCGAGGTCGAGCGCGTCCTGGCCCTGGGCCGCGCGGCGCCAGGGGCGGCGCCGTGAGCGGCCGCGAGGCGCGCCTGCAGGCGCTGCGCGCGGCCTTCCTGGTCGAGGCCGCGGCCGAGGCCCGGGAGCTCGAGCGCCTCGTCGCCGCCGGCCTGCCCGCGGGCGACGTCGCGCGCCGCTGCCGCAAGCTGGCCCACGACCTGCGCGGCAGCGGCGGCAGCTACGGCTTCCCCGCCGTGAGCGCCGCGGCGGCCGCGCTCGACGACGCCCTCGCCCGCAGCGCCGTCGAGGGGGGCGGCGCAGGCGACGGCCTGGCCCTCCTCGCGCAGGGGCTGCGGGCGGCCGTCGACGCCGCGCGCGGGCCGGTGGCGCCGTGACGCGCCGGCTCGTGCTCGCGGAGGACGACCCGCACATCGGCGTCCTCGTGGCCTTCGCCCTCGAGCCGCTCGGCCTCGTCGTCGAGCGCTTCGCCGACGGCGAGGCGGCGCTGGCGCGCCTGCGGGCGGGGCCGCCGCCGGCCCTGGTCGTCCTCGACCTCATGCTCCCGCGCCTCTCGGGGCGCGACGTCCTGCGCGCGCTCGAGGCCGACCCGGCGCTCGACCCGGTGCCCGTCCTCGTCCTCTCCGCGCGGGCCGGGGCGGTCGAGGTGGCGCGCGCGCGCGGCGCGCTGGCGTTCCTGGCCAAGCCGTTCGACGTGGACGACCTCCTGCGCACGGTCGAGGAGCTCCTGGCATGAGCGGCGGGAAGGTCCTCCTCGTCGACGACGACCCCAAGCTCCTGCGCCTCGTGCAGCTCGAGCTGAGCGAGGAGGGGCTGGAGACGATCACCGCCGCCACGGGGGCCGAGGCGCTGCGGCGCCTCGAAGAGGAGGAGCCGACCACGGTCGTCCTCGACCTGCAGCTCCCCGACGTGCACGGCAAGGCGCTCCTCGAGCGGCTGGCGGGCGGGTGGCCGCGGGTGCCCGTGGTCGTGCTCACGGCCGAGGGGGCGATCCAGGAGGTCGTCGACTGCATGCGCCTGGGCGCGGTCGACTTCGTGCAGAAGCCGTTCGACCGCGAGCGGCTGATCACGTCGATCAAGAACGCCCAGGCGCGCGGCGCGCTCGAGGCGCGCGTCAGCGCGCTCACGCGCGAGCTGCGCCGCGGCGAGGGCTTCGCGGCGATTCTGGGCGAGTCGGCCGCCCTGCGGCGCACGGTCGACCTCCTGCAGCGCGCCAGCGAGAGCGACGTCACCGTGCTCCTCGAGGGGGAGAGCGGCACCGGCAAGGAGGTGGCCGCGCGCGCGGTCCACGCCGAGGGGGCGCGGCGCAGCGGCCCGTTCGTGGCCGTCAACTGCGGGGCGATCCCGGCCGGCCTGATCGAGAGCGAGCTGTTCGGCCACGAGCGGGGCGCCTTCACCGGGGCGAGCGCGACGCGCCAGGGCTGCTTCGAGCAGGCCGACGGCGGGACGATCTTCCTCGACGAGGTCGGCGAGCTGCGCCCCGACCTGCAGGTGCGGCTCCTGCGCGTCCTGCAGGACCGGGCCGTGCAGCGCGTCGGCGGCAGCCGCCCGCGGCGGGTGGACGCGCGCGTGGTCGCCGCCACGAACCGCCAGCTCGACGCCATGGTCGCCGAGCGCGCCTTCCGCGAGGACCTCTACTACCGCCTGGCCGTGTTCCCGGTGCGCCTGCCGCCGCTGCGCGAGCGGGCCGGGGACGTGCTCCTCCTCGCCCAGGCCTTCGTGCGCCGCTTCGCGCACGGCCACGCGCGCCCGATCCGCGGGATCACCCCCGAGGCCTGCCGGGCGCTCGAGGGCTACCGCTGGCCGGGCAACGTGCGCGAGCTGGAGAACGTGCTCGAGCGCGCCGTGATCCTCGAGGACGGCGACGCCATCTCGCTCGGCAGCCTCCCCGACGCGATCGTGTGCGCGCTCGACGGGCGCGCCGCCGCCGCCGAGCCCGCCGCGCCGGCCGGCGCCGCCGACATCCGCCCGCTCGACGACGAGGAGCGGCGCGTGATCCAGCGCGCCCTCGAGCTCACCGGCTGGAACGTCAAGGAGGCCGCCGAGCGGCTGCGGATCGGCCGGGCCACGATCTACCGCAAGATCGAGCGCTACGGCCTCTCCGCGCCTTAGCGTGTTTCGACGGCTGCGGCCGCGGATGCCGGGCGAGGGGGGGGCGCGCGCGGGTCGTCGGTGTGGCCCACCCCCGCGAGCTTCGTCCCGCGGCTGCGGTGCTGCAGCCCATGTGGACCCTACCGCGCGCGGCCGTCCGCAGTCGCGGGCCTCCCGCTCGCTCCGGCGGCCCACCGGAGATCAGGGCGTCTGATACGACCCGCGCGCGCTCCCCCCTCGCCTCGGCCTCCGCGGCCTCGCCTCGCGTGCCGCTCCGTGCCGCCCGCGGCCCTTCTCGGCGGGCGGACGCGAACGCCCGCGGCCCGACCCCGGGCGCCTGGTCACTGTCAGAGCCAGCGGCGCCGCTTGAAGTAGGCCAGCATGCCCAGCCCCACGAAGGCCATGAACGTCAGCGTGTAGTAGTAGCCGTTCTCCCACTTCAGCTCGGGCATGTTCTCGAAGTTCATGCCGTAGATCCCGGCGATGAACGACAGCGGGAGCATGATCGTCGAGATGATCGTCAGGACCTTCATGACCTCGTTCATGCGCTGCGAGGCCAGCGACACGAAGGCGTTGAACAGCGACTTGAGGTCGTCGCGCATGATCTCCAGCGCCTCGGTGAAGTCCTTGAAGTGCTCGTGCACGTCGCGGAAGAACGGCTTGGCCTCGGTCGGGATCTCGTCGAACTCGGCGCGGGCCAGGCGCTCGAGCAGGTCGCGCTGGCGGATCGCCACGCGGCGCAGGTGGTGCAGGCTGCGGATCAGCTCGAGGATCCGCGCCAGCACCGACTCGTCGGTCCCCTTGAGCACGCGCACCTCGAGCGCGTCGATCTCCTGCTCGAACCGCGCCGCGAGCGGGGCGAAGCGGTCGACGATCGCGTCGAGGATCGCGTGCGTGAGGAAGGTCGCGCCTCTCGCCATGTGGTTCTTGCCCGCGGCGAGCGTCGGCGCGCGCACGGCCTCGATCGAGGGCAGGGGGCCCGCGTGGTGGGTCACGACGAAGTTCTTGCCGACGAACAGGTCCACCTCGATCGTGTGGAGGTCGGCCAGGTCCCAGCCCTGGTCGCGCACGAGCGCCTGCACGACGATGTAGAGGTAGCGCCCGTAGTCCTCGACCTTGGGGTTGTGGCCCTCCTTGTAGACGTCCTCGATCGCCAGCGGGTGAAAGCCGAAGACCTGCCCGAGGATCGCGTCCGACTCGGCCGAGCGCCCGTCGAAGTCCACCCACAGGACCGCCTCGGGGTCCTGCGCCGCCGCGCGGGCCTCGTCGACCGTGTGCAGCTCCGAGACCCCCAGGCAGGGGCGGTGGACGAGGATGTGCAGCACCGGCGGGCCTCCCCCCTGAGCGGGAGGCGAGGTTAGCAGGCGGCGCGCGCGCGCGAACCGGCGGGCGCGGTCACTGCCCGAGGCGGCGGGCGCCCTGGGCGTGCAGGGCCCGGGCGGCGGCCCGCAGGTCCTCGGCGTCGGCCTGGGCCAGCCAGGCCAGGTCGCGGGCGTCGCCTTCGGCTCCGGGCGTTGCTCCGGGCGTTGCTCCGGGCGTTGCTCCGGGCGTTGCTCCGGGCGTTGCTCCGGGCGTTGCTCCGCGCGCGGCCCGGCGCGCCTGGCACAGGCCAACGACCACGCGGCGCGCGGCGAGCGCCGTCGGGTCGTCCTGGGGGACGATCCCCTGGAGCGACGCGGCCGAGAGGGCCAGGGCGTCGGCGGCGACGCCGAGCGGCTCGCCGTGGACCATCGCCGAGAGCGCGCCGAGCTCGTAGAGGGTGGCCCGCTCCTCGAGCGTGAGGGGCGCCTCGTCGCCCGGGCGCCGCAGGCGGCCCAGCTCGAACAGCTCGGCCGCGGCGCGCAGCTCGGCGCGGGCGGCGTAGTCCTCGACGAAGCGCGCGAGCTGCGCTTCGCGCGGGCGGCTGCCGACGAGCGACCACAGCCCCTCGAGCGAGCGCCAGCGCAGGGCGGCCCGGGTGAGCCCCAGGAGCTCGACGTGGTGCGGCTCGGCGGCGAGGGCCAGGAAGGCGGCCTCGTCGCGCGCGCGCCGAGCGGCCTCGCGCAGGGCCTCGACCTGCGGCAGGAACTGCTGCTCGGCGAGCGCCTTGATCGCGGCCCGGTCGACGCGCACGAGCCCGGTCCAGCGCCCCTCGCGCGCCTCGGCCCGGTAGGTCGCCGGGCGGTGGACCGCGGCCCCGGGGGTCAGGCGCCGCGCGCGCCACGTGGGGTAGTCGTCGACGATCGTCTCGTCGTGGACGACGAGCGCGTAGCGCTGAGGCCGGCCGAAGAGGGTCACGTCGCGGTCGGGCGCGTCCTCGGTGACGCGCACGACGGCGAACGAGTCGCCGTCGGGCGGGAAGACGAAGGCGTAGCGGCCGCTGCGCTCGGCCCCCTCGTGGACGAGCGGCAGGAGCTCCTCCTCGGCGTCGACGCGGGCGGCCGGCGCGCCGTCCTCGCGCAGGCTCTGGCGGAGCTGGTCGCGCGCCTGCGCCAGGCGCGCGTCGTCGGCGGGCAGGCCCGGGGGGAGCGGGCGGCCGGCGTCGAGCAGCTCGCGGCGCAGGCGCAGCTCGTAGCCGGCCGAGAGGTAGTCGTGGAGCGCCCGGAGCGTCGCCCGCGACGTGGTGAAGCGCCGCTCGGGCGACGGCTCCGCCCGCGGCTCGGGGGCGCAGCCGCCGAGCAGGGCCACGAGGGCGAGCGCGGCGGCGAGGGGGCGCGGGGTCACGGAACCTCCTGCTGGGGGCGGGGATTGTAGCGGCCCTGGTTCTCCACATGGGCCTCGCCGGGCGGCCGCCGGGGCCGGGCGGCGGGCGGCGGCGGCCGGGGGGCCCCGGGGCAGCGCGGTTCGGGAGGTGTTTTGTCGGCAAGAACGACGCAAATGGTCCCAGAGAAGCACCTTGCGTGGGCCGCCCGGGCCTGTCGGAGGGGGTTGCTAGCCTACGGCCTGTCCTGGCGGGGTCGATCGTCGACGCCCGAACGGACACCGAATCACGGTCCGGGGAGAACCAGAGGAGAACCACCGAGTCCTCCCCTCCGGGCCCGCAGCAGAAGACCGAGAGAGTTGCCACATGGCGCGGAAGAAGAAGGCCGAGCACGACGTCCACGATGCCAACGAGGATCCGGAGACCCGGGCCCGTCGGCAGGCGCTCGAGGTGACCCTCGAGCACATCACCAAGCGCTGCGGCCAGGGCTCGATCATGGTCCTGGGGCAGGACTTCAAGCAGGAGGTCCCGGCGATCTCCACCGGGTCGCTGTCGCTCGACATGGCGATCGGCGTGGGCGGGATCCCGCGCGGCCGCGTGACCGAGATCTTCGGCCCCGAGTCGTCGGGCAAGACGACGCTGGCCCTGACCGTGGCGGCCAACGCCCAGCGCCGCGGCGGCGTGGTGGCCTACGTCGACGCCGAGCACGCGCTCGACCCGAGCTACGCGCGCCGGATCGGCGTGAACCTCGACGCCCTGCTCGTCTCGCAGCCCGACTCGGGCGAGCAGGCGCTGGAGATCGTCGAGCTGCTCGTGCAGTCGAACGCCGTCGACGTGATCGTCGTCGACTCGGTGGCGGCGCTCGTGCCCAAGGCCGAGCTCGAGGGCAACATGGGCGACGCGCACGTCGGCCTGCAGGCGCGGCTCATGTCGCAGGCCCTGCGCAAGCTGACGGGCGTCGTCAACCGCAGCCGCACGGCGCTGATCTTCATCAACCAGCTGCGCGAGAAGATCGGCGTCATGTTCGGCTCGCCCGAGACGACGAGCGGCGGTCGGGCGCTCAAGTTCTATTCGTCGGTGCGCATCGACATCCGGCGCATCGGCTCGATCAAGGAGGGCGACGGCGCCACGGGCAACCGGGTGAAGGCCAAGGTGGTGAAGAACAAGGTCGCCCCGCCGTTCCGGCAGGCCGAGTTCGACATCATGTTCAACCGCGGGATCTCGTGGTTCGGCGACGTCCTCGACCAGGCGGTCGAGCTGAACGTCGTGCGCAAGGCCGGCGCCTGGTTCAACTTCGGCGAGACGCGCATCGGCCAGGGCCGCGACAAGTCGATCCAGTTCCTCGAGGCGAACCCCGACATCGCGGCCGAGGTCGAGCAGCTCGTCATGGCCAAGCTCCTGCCGGGCGACGACGAGGCCGAGGCCGAGCCGGCGCTGGCCGCCGTCGGGTCCGGCGCGGCCGACGAGTAGTCGGCGCACACGGTCGGGCGGGGGGTCGGCCACGTCGGCCCCTCGCCTCGACCTCGTGTAGCCTGGCGGCGTGTCCCTCCCGTCGGACGACCTGCCTGACGAGCCCCCCCAGACGGCCGGCGACGCCGGCGACTCCGGGGCCGCCGGCGAGGTCTTTCGCGACCTCGTCGATCGCGGCCCGGCGCGTGACGAAGACGACGACGGCGACCAGGTCATCCTCGACCTCAGGCCGTCCGCCGGCAAGCCGCGCGACCTGTCGCCGGCGGACCGCCGGGTCCTGCCCGGCTGGTGGCCGTGCTGCTTCATGGGCGGGCTCTTCGTCGTGGCGCTCACGCTCATGACGCTCGGGAGCCTCTACAAGGACCCGATCTACTCGCGCCTCCTCTCGCCCGAGGACCGGCTGGGCGAGGCCGGTTCGCTGATCGAGCTGGGCCGCCAGCGCGAGGTCGAGGCCGAGCGCACGGGCTCGCCCCTGGCCCTCGAGCAGGCGCTCGACGCCTACGAGCGCGCCCTGATCTACGTTCCTGAGCACCCTCCGGCGCTGGAGGGGATCGACCGGGTCCGCGCGGCGCTCGGGCGGGGGGCCGTGCCGGTCGAGGCGCCCGGGCCGGGACGACGCTGAGGCAGCGCCGCGTTCTGGTCGCTCTTGGACCCGGTGCTCGTCCTCGACCCGCCAAAGCGCAGCGTGTGGGAGGCGCGGAACGGGCCAAGCACCGTCGGCCGGGCACTTGCGCCGATCGCGCCCCCCTCGCGAGCGCATCATTCAGCGCAGGTCGTCAGCGGCCGAGGACGATCGTCCCGGCGCCGAGCTCCACGAGCACGCCGCCGTGGTGGATCGCCACGCCGTCCTCGCGGAACTCGACGCGCACGCCGCGCAGGCGCACCGTGCTGCGCGTGTCGAGCGTGGCGGTGGCCGACGGGCCGAGCGGCGCGAGGAGGAAGCGGGCGTCGACCGCGTCGGCCGTGATCGTGACGTCCACGCCCTCGAGCGAGCGCAGGGTCGGGGTGCCGGTGGTCGCGTCGACCTCGAGCTTGCCGTGCGCCGTGACGCGCGCCGGGCCGGTCAGGCGGACGGTCGTCTCGCTCGTGGCGTCCTTGGTGCGGAAGGCGGTCCCGCGGGCGAAGTCGACGGAGAGCGCCAGGTCGACCTTGGCCGGGCCGACCAGCGGCTGGCCGCCCGAGGCCAGGGCGCGGGGGTCCAGGCGGAAGCCGACCGCGGCGCGCAGGTCGACCGTCGTCCGGCCGCGGAGGGCGAGCGCCAGGTCGCGGTGGGCGACGCTGCCCGCCTCGAGCACCAGGTGCGCCTCGAAGGTCGCGCCGCGCTCACCGCGGGCGAAGCCGTCGGTCTCGAGCACGCCCGTGCGCACGTCGGCGCGGCGCAGGTCGCCCGTCGACACGGCCAGGCGCGTGCCGGCGCCCACCTCGCCGCGCAGGACGGGGCCGCCGGGGAGGCCGTGCTCGACCGTGCCCGTCCCCTCGCGCAGGGTCACGCTGCCCTCGGCGGCCACGCGCCGCACCTCGGTCACGGCGCCCTCGCGCGTGCCGAAGCGCACGTTGGCCGCCGTGCGCGCGGCGACGTCGACGGGGCCGGGGAGGTCGGCCGTGACGCCGGCGGCGCTGACGCGCGTGCGCTCGCCGGTGCCGGCGACGCGGGCGTCGACCGTCACGCGGGCGGCGCCGCCCTCGAGGGTGCGCTCGCGGATCCCCGCGAACGTGTAGGCGTAGAGGTTCACCCGCGCGCCCGGGCGCAGGGTCGTCGTGGCCTCGACGCGGTCGGCGCCCTCGCCGGCGAGGATCCCCACGACGCCCGGCGTGGTCGTGGCGCCGTTCAGCCGCACCTCGGCCTTCGTGAAGATGAACCCCATGCGCGTGCCGAGCGCGCCCTCGGCCGAGAGCACCGGGCCGCGCGACTCGTCGACGCCGGGCGTGCTCGGGTCGTCGGCGGCGGCCAGGTCGAGGCGCGTCGGCAGCCCGGCGCCCAGGCGGTCGGCGCCGTGGATCGACACGGGGCTGTCGATCGTGAGCCCGTAGCGGCTGTCGCGGCTGATCGTCAGCTCGCGCCGGTCGTCGGGGTTGCCGGTGAGCGGCCGGAGCACGAGGCGCGCGTCGCCCTCGAAGTCGGCGCGGGCGCGGCCGGGGGCCACGACGTAGGCGCCCTCGGGCAGCTCGGCGCGCAGGTCCGACAGGTTCGCCTCGGCGCGGGCGCGCGCCGTGATCTCGAGGTCCACGCGCTCGGGGTCCTCGAAGGGCAGGCGGGCCCGGTGCTCGCCCGAGAGGTGGACGCTCGCCCGGTCGATCCGGGTCCGGCCGACGCCCGGCTCGTTCACCTCGCCCGAGACGGTGCCCGTGGCCAGGAAGGTGTTGTCGCGCCGCGGGTCGCTCTCGTAGGTGCGGCCGACGAAGCGCCCGTGCGCGGCGAAGCGCAGCTCGTGGTCGCTCATGTCGAGGTGGCCGCGCCCGTCGCTCAGGGTGATCCGCCGCGGGTCGGCGCGGGCCTCGAAGCGCAGGGCCAGGTCGGAGATCGGGATCGCGTCGAGCACGGGCCGCAGGTCGTCGAGGCCGTTGCTCGCCGCCCGCGAGCCCTGGGCGCCCGGCTTGGGCAGCCAGTCGAGCAGGTCGGTGGCCCGCGGCGGCCAGCGGTCGATCGGCAGGGTGTCCTCGAGCTTGACCACCTGCCCGTCCTGCTTCACGTCCTTCCACTTGCCGCCGCGCCAGCCGAAGAACCAGGTGCCGCGGTCCCAGCTCTGCACCGTGCCGTCGCGCTTGATGCGGATGTCCGGCACGAAGGCGCCCGCGAGGCCGGAGCCGGCGGTCTTGAAGACCATGGCCCCCTCCTCGTCGCGGTAGATCTTCTCGATCGTCAGCTCCTGCGGCCAGAAGCTCACGCCCATGAGGTTCAGGTTGAGCTTGAAGTGCAGGACGCCCTTGTCGTCGAGCGTCATCGAGTTGAAGCGCAGCGGCCCGAGCGCCATGGGGTTCGAGGGGATGAACTCCAGCTTGCGCAGGACCGCCTCCTGCTCGCCGCGGCGCTTCTCGTAGCCGGCGGCCAGGCGGATCACCGTGCCGTCCTTGACCGAGAACGGCCCGATCCGCGCCGTGCCGTTGACGACCGTGAAGGTCGAGCGGCGGTCGACGGTCAGCGTGGCGTTGAGGTTGATCGAGCGGAACGCCTCGAGGTACTGGCGGAGCTCGTCGCCGGTCGGGTTGCGCGCGGCGAACGCCAGGTCGTTGAGGGCCGCGTCCGACCCGTCGCGGCTGGAGACGATCGCCTCGAAGGGGTCCTCGACCGGCTGCGCCCGGACCGGCCCGGCCGCCGTGGCGACGAGGCCGAGCGTCAGGGCCACCAAGAGGGCGTTGCGTTCCAGGGCCCGGCGCTCCGATCGGATCATGGCGACCTCTCCCAGCGGCCGGTCCAAGTGCAGACACCATGCCTGAGACGAACGTCCGCCTGTGGACAGGCGAATCAGCCACTTAGAGTTCCGACGAGACGAACCTGCGTCGAAGTGCGGCGTGCACCCGCCTCGTTTCCGCGTCGGCACTCAGAGTCGCCCTGGCTGGCGCGGGTGCCCGCGGCTACCCTCTGGCACGCTCCGGGAGGGGTCGTGCGACGAGCCACGGCGACGGCGATCGGCCTCTTCCTCCTCCTCGCGACCGCCCCAGCCCGCGCCGGGGTGTGGGAGGACCCCGACCTGGCGACGGCGCTCGCCGGGGCGGTCCACGTCGTCCGGGGGCGCGCGCCGGCCGAGGGCGCGCGGGGGCGCCCGACGGTCACCTTCCGGGTCGAGGTGTCGCTCAAGGGGGCCGCGCCGGGCACGGCGCTGGAGGTCGGCGGCCTGCACGACCCGAGCGCGTCGCCGGGCCCCGTGTTCGCGCCCGACGAGCAGGTGTGGCTGGTCGTCGTGAGGGACGACGACACCGGCGCCCTGCGCGTGCCTACGCCGACGTTTGGCCGCTACCCGCTGCGCGAGGGGCAGGTGGTCCACGCGACGCCGCGCGACACCTACCTGCGCCTGAGCCTCCCCGAGGACGTCTTCGTGGCGCTCGTGCGCCTGCATCTCGGGCAGCGCGACGCCGCCTGGCTCGACGCGCTGCGGCGCCACCTCGACGCCGTGGCGCCGACCGAGCCGGGCCCGCCGCGCGCGCTGGCCTTCGTGGGCCTCGAGGCGCTGGCGCTCGTCGGCGAGGAGGCGGACGCGGCGCGGGCCGAGCGCCTCCTCGACCCGGCCGGCCCGTTCCAGCTGCGCGTCTCGGCCTGCCGGGCGCTCGCCCGGTCGCTCGGGGCGCGGGCCGCCCCGCGCCTGGTGAAGGTCGTCCAGACCGACCCCGAACCGGCCGTGCGCTCGGCCGCGGCCGACCTGCTGGCGCGCGCCTCCGGACCGCCCTCGCACGCGGGCGAGGGGCTCGCGCGGCGCCTCGTGGCGCTCGTCGCCGAGGCCCCGGCCGAGCCGGTGCGGTTCGTCGGGCCCAACGACCCGCGCCTGAACGCCTGGCCGTCGCCGCGCGTGGCGCTGCTCAGGGCGATCGGCCGCGCCGGCCCGGCGCCCGTGCGGGCGGACCTGCTCGCCCTCCTCGACGGGCCCGCGCAGCCGCTCGAGGTCTTCTCGGAGGTCCTGCGCGCGCTCCTGCTCCTCGACGACGACCGCGCGCTGTCGCTCGACCTCGCGGCGCGGCTGCGCCCCGACGACTCGGACGAGCCGGGCGACGACCTGCGCAACCGCGAGCTGTGCGCCGCGCTGACGATGCACACGCGCCTCGAGCACGGGCTCGACGTCGCGCGCTGGCGCGCCTGGGCCGCCGAGCAGCGGGCACGTCAGCGGTAGTCCGGCGCCAGCGTCAGCGGCACGCGTCAGCCCGACCGACGGCGCCCGCGCGGGCGCCGGGGTCGCTGCTGGGGGCGCTCGGGCCCGGCGTCTCGCGAGGCCTGCGCGGCTCGAGGCCGTGCGCGCGCTCCTGCTCTCGAGGACGACCGCGCGCTGCCGCTCGACCGCGCGTCGCGGCCACGCCGCGTCGACTCGGACGAGCCGGACTCGGACGAGCCCGGCGACGAGCTTCGCAGCCGCGAGCTGTGCGCCGCTGACGATGCACGCGCGGCTCGACGAGGTGGCGCGCTGGCGCGCCTGGGCCGCCGAGCAACGGGCCGCCGAGCAGCGGACCGCCGAGCAGCGGGCCGACGATCAGCAGGTCGCCGCGCAGCGGGCCGCCGAGCCGCGGGCGCGTCAGCGGTAGTCGGGCGCCAGCGTCAGCGGGAGGCCCAGCCCGACCGACAGCGCCCGCGCGAGCGCCGGCGCCCAGGCGTCGACCAGGAGGTCGAGCCCGTCGTAGGTGGGGTCGAGGTGCACGATGTGCTCGACGCAGCAGGCCACCACCACGCGGCGGCCGTCGCCGACCTCGATGACCACCGCGCGCTCGACCCAGTCGGCGGAGAGCGTGGCCTCGACGCCGCGCAGGGCGTCGCGCGGCAGGGCGCCCGCGTCGCGCAGCCAGACCAGGCCGTCGCCGAGCGCGCGCAGGACGACGCCCTCGCGGTCGACCACCAGCGCGGGCGACGGGGCCACCGACCAGGCGGTCGTCCACGCCGTGGCGTGCATGGTGTCGAGCTCGCCCGGCAGCGTCACCGGCGCCAGGGCGCGCTGGAGCGCGGCCACCTCCTCGCGCACGACGGCGCCCTCCCAAAGGGCCTCCGGTGGGCCGGGCTCGACGCGCAGGAGCGTCACGCGCTCGATCCCCGTGCGCCCGAAGAACTGCCCCGGCCCCGCGAGCGCCAGCGTCGCGCCGGCGAGGCGCGGGGCCAGGCGCGCCGCCAGGGCGGCGCCGTCCTCCTCCACCTCGATCCGGTCCTCGCACGCCACGCGCCCGCCTACCTCTGGACCTCGGAGCATGCTCACACCGGAGGACCGGCGCCGCCTCCGGCCGGAGCCCGACCCGGCGTCGACTCGACACGGGCCACGAAGGCCACGACGCCCCGAGGTTACGACATCGTTCCATGGGCCTCCGCGCGCGATCGGCGACCTGCCGGCCGTCGGAGCTCGCCGCGACGCGGCAGGGCCGCGAAGCACCCCCCGCCCTCTGCTCCCTCTGCTCCTCCGGTGTGACCTCCCGGCGGCCGCCACGTGCGGACGCCGCACGCGCGCGAGGCCCCGCCCGCGGGCTACCATTTCGGGCGTGACCACGGCGACGCAGGCGAGCTCCTTCCTCGAGCGCTGGCTCATGTTCCACGGCGCGTCGCCGCACGACGCGCCCGGGCTGGCGCGGCGCGCGCGCGAGCGGGCCGCGCGCTACCCGTTCCCGGCGTCCACCGCCTTCCCCGAGGTCGAGCGCTGGCTCGACCGGGCGGCGCCGCTCCTGCTCCTCGGCACGCCGCGCCGCGCGCGCGCCCTCGACGACGACGCGTTCGACCGCCTCGAGGCGCGGCTGCAGCACCACCCGAGCATGGTCGTGCGCGCCATGTACACGCTGGCGCGCTACCCCGGCCTCGACCAGCTCTACCCCGACGAGGGCCCCCCGCGCGTGCCGGGCCACCCGCTCCTCGAGCGCCAGGACCGCGTGCGCCTGGGCACGTCGCACGTGGCCGCCGACCCCGACGTCGTCGTGATCGGCAGCGGCGCGGGCGGCGCGCCGGCGGCGTGGTCGCTGGCCCGCGCCGGGCTGCGCGTGGCGATCGTCGAGGCCGGGCGGCTGCTCACGGCCACGACCACGCACGAGGCGCTCGAGCGCCACTACCTCGACCAGGGCTTCATGGGCAGCGCCGACCCGCGGGGCATGGTGCTGCTGCTCGCCGGCGAGGCCGTCGGCGGGACGACCGTGATCAACTCGGGCACGTCGCTGCGGCCGCTGCCCGAGCAGCTCGCCGCCTGGGACGCGCAGGCGGGCACGAGCCTGGCCGGCGGCGCGCTCGACCCCTGGTTCGACCTCGCCGAGCGGCAGTGCGGGATCGGGCCCTCGCGGCGCGAGGTGCTCGACGCCTCGGCGGCGATCATCGAGCGCGGCTTCGCCGCGCTCGGCCGCGACGACGTCCACGTCCTCCCGCGCAACGCCCCCGACTGCCAGGGCGGCGGGCGCTGCTGCTTCGGCTGCCCCAACGGGGCCAAGCTGAGCACCGACCGCGCCTTCCTGCCCGAGGCCGTGGACCTCGGCGCGCGCCTGCTCATGGGCACGCGGGCCCTGTCGATCGCCGAGGACGCGCGCGGCGTCGAGGTCCTCGTGCAGGGGCCCGACGGCGCGCGGCGCACGCTGCGCGCGCGCGCCGTCGTCCTGGCCGCGGGCGCCCTGGGCACGCCGGCGCTCCTGCGCGGCAACCGCCTCGGGAGCCGCTGGCGCCTGGCGGGCGACGGCCTGCGCCTGCACCCGGCGTCGAAGGTCTTCGGGCTCATGCCCGACGCCCTGCCGCACGGCGGCGTCCCGCAGGGCGTGGGCTACCGGCCGCCGGAGCTGCCGAACGTCACCTGCGAGGGCGTCCACACGCCGGCCGCGGCGGCGGCGCCCATGATCCAGGCGGCGGGGCGGCGGCACCGCTGGTGGATGGAGCGCTACGACCACCTCGCCACCTACGGCATGATGGTCCGCGACCGCGCGACCGGCTCGGTGCGCACGCCGGGCGGGCGGCGGCTCCTGCGCTACCGCCTCGACCCGGCCGACGCCCGCGACCTCGGGCGCGCGCTCGTGCTCACGGCCGAGGCGCTGTTCGCGGCCGGCGCCGAGCGCGTGCTCCTGCCGCTGGCCGGCGTCGACCCGGAGGTCCCCGACGTCGACGCCCTGCGGCGCCTCGACCCGGGCGCCTTCTCGCCCGCGCACCTGCTCACCTGCGGCTTCCACCCGCAGGGCACGGCCGGGATCGGCCGCGTCGTCGACCACGACCTGCGGGTGCTCGGCGCCCGGCGCGTGTGGGCGGCCGACGCCTCGGTCCTGCCCGACTCGCCGGGCGTGAACCCGCAGGTGACGATCATGGGCCTCTCGCTGCGCATGGCCGACCGGCTGGCGCGCGAGCTGGCCTGAGGAGGGGCGGATGGGCTTCCGCGTCACCGAGGTCATGAGCGGCACGCACGAGCGGCGCGACGACGGCGCCGCCGGCCCCGGTCGCTTCGCCTTCCGCGTCACCTGGGGCCCCGACCGGCTGCTCGAGTGGGCCAACCCCACGAGCGAGCGCTTCCTCTGGCAGCCGCTCGAGGGCGAGGTCCTGGCCGAGGGGCTCACGGACGGCTGGGTCCCCTGCCGCGGCACGCTCTCGCTGGAGTACGTCGGGCGGCGGCGGATCCGCTACGAGATGGACTTCGAGGCCGCCGGGGCGGTCCACCGCTTCGTGGGCGAGAAGGTGAACATTCGCCCCTGGAACCTGCTCGTGTCGCACACGACGTGCACCGGCACGATCACCGAGCTGGCCGGCGGGCGCCTCGTGTCGAGCGTCGTCGCCACGTTCCGCCTGCGCGACCTGCCGCGCATGCTCCTGTCGACGCGCTGGGCCTGAGCGGTGTGCTCGACGGCTGCGAAGGACGTGCCTGGCCGCGGCCGCGCGCGCGCGGGCTCGAAGTAGGTCGCCACGCCGTCGCCGCGCGCCTCGCCGCCGCGGCTCAGCCTCGTCGCCCTCGCCTCACGTGCTGCTCCGATCGAGGCTGGTCACCGGGACTCAGCCGCGAGAGTCGCTCGCTTCATGCGCTCCGAGGCGTGCGGCGGCCGGCGCCCCTCGGGGGGGCGCCGGCAGCGCGGTCACGGCGGCCGTCGCCTGTCGTGACGCCCACGTCCAGGAGCGCGGCCCTCGCTCCGATCCGCAGTGACGCACCTGTCGCCCTCGCTCCGGCCGCTTCGCGGCCTACGCTCGGGGATGCGCGCTCACCGGTCGATCTGCTCGCTTCGCTCTCAGATCGACCGGTGAGCGCGGTCAGATCCCGCCGAAGAAGCCGCGCTTGACGTTGCCGATGCGCTCGATGCGCTCCTCGGCGAAGCGGTCGGCGGCCTCGGCCGTGGTGACCCCCTGCTCGCGCGAGATGTTGATCACGCGCTCGGTGGTGTTGTAGATCCCCTCGGCCATGCGGAGGGCGCGGTCGCGCACGTAGCCCTCCATCTCCACGTAGACGTTGATCAGCCCGCCCGCGTTGACCACGAAGTCGGGCGCGTAGAGGATCCCCTTCTCGCGCAGCGCCATGCCGTGGCGCTCCTCGGCGAGCTGGTTGTTGGCGCCGCCGCAGAGGACCTTGCACTTGAGCCGCGGCAGCGTCGTGTCGTTGATCACGGCGCCCAGCGCGTTGGGCGAGAAGACGTCGCAGGCCACGTCGTAGATCGCGTCGGGGGCGACGACGGCGGCGCCGAAGTCGCGCCGCGCCTTCTCGCACTTCTCCTCGTCGATGTCCGTCACCGTGATCCTGGCGCCCGCCTTGACCAGGCTGTCGATCAGGTGGCGGCCGACGTTGCCCAGGCCCTGCACGGCCACGTGCTTGCCCTGGAACGACTCGCTGCCGAAGGCGGTCTTCATGGCCGCCTTCATGCCCTGGAACACGCCGAAGGCCGTCACCGGCGAGGGGTCGCCCGACCCGCCGTGGGCGGGGGCGACGCCGGTGACGTACTTCGTCTCCATGAAGATGTACTCCATGTCGTGGACCGACGTGCCCACGTCCTCGGCCGTGATGTAGCGGCCGTTGAGCGACTCGACGAAGCGGCCGAAGACGCGGAACAGCGCCTCCGACTTGTCGGTGCGCGGGTCGCCGATGATCACGGCCTTGCCGCCGCCGAGGTTCAGGCCGGCCGCCGCGGCCTTGTAGGTCATGCCGCGCGCCAGGCGCAGCACGTCGCGCAGGGCCTCGGCCTCGCTCTTGTAGGGCCACATGCGCAGCCCGCCCAGCGCCGGGCCCAGGGTCGTGTCGTGGATGGCGATGATCGCCCGGAGGCCGGCGCGCCGGTCCTCGCAGAACACGACCTGCTCGTGGGCGCCGTTGCTGGCCATGGCCTCGAAGACGCTCATCGTCGGACTCCTGGGGTTCGGTGGGCCGCCGGGGCGGCGCGGGACGACGGCTGAAGGTGCGGGGAGCAGGCCGGAGGCCCGCGCGGCGCGCGTAATCTAGGGGGAGGCCGGGGGGCTGTCAACGGCGCGCAGCGGGCCGCCGGCGCCGCATCTGACGCGCCGCGTTGCCGCGCGTCGTGCCTTGAGGCGGGCGCGCCCTCCGCGCAGGATGCGCCCCCATGCGCCTGCTCCTGTTCGACATCGACGGCACGCTCGTCCGCACCGACGGCGCCGGGCGTCGGGCGCTCGACGCCGCCCTGGCGGAGCTCTACGGCTGGGAGGCGGCCACGCGCGGCCTGTGGTTCGGCGGCAAGACCGACCCGCTGATCGTGCGCGAGACGTTCGCCCTGCGGGGCGAGCCGCCGGAGCGGGCGGCGGCCGAGCTGCCGCGCATCGCGCAGGTCTACCTGCGCCACCTCGAGCGCGAGCTCGAGGTCGGGCGCGCCGGGTGCGCCAGCCTGCCCGGGATCACGGCGCTCCTCGACGCGCTCTGCGCGCGCGAGGGGGAGTGCCTGGTCGCGCTGCTCACGGGCAACATCGAGGGCGGCGCGCGGCGCAAGCTCGAGGCCTGCGGCCTGGCCTGGGCGACCTTCCGCTGCGGCGCCTTCGGCGACGAGGCGCCCCGGCGCGTCGACCTGCTCCCCGTGGCGCTCGAGCGCGCCCGCGCCTGCGCCGGCCGCGCGTTCGACCCGCGCGCGGCCGTCGTGATCGGCGACACGCCGGCCGACATCGAGGTCGCCCGCGCCCACGGGGCGCTGGCGATCGCCGTGGCCACCGGCGCGTCGCCGCGGGAGTCGCTCGCCGAGCACGCGCCCGACGTGCTCCTCGACGACCTGTCGGACGTCGACGCGGCCCTGCGGCTGCTCACGGGCTGAGCGCGGTCTCGCGTCGTCACAGCGCCACGCCGTGCCGCTGGCACCAGCGGAGCAGCACGTAGAGCGCCCACACGCGCGACCAGTACATGCCCGGCGCGCCCTCGCGGTAGGCCGTCCACAGGCGGGCCACGGCGGCGCCGTCGAGGCCGACGGCCCGGGCGGCGGCCTCGTCTCGCAGGGTGTCGTCGAGGGCGCGGCCGAGGCGCCGGCGCAGCCAGGCCTCGAAGGGCAGGACGAAGCCGCGCTTGGGCCGCTCGAACAGCGACGGGTCGAGGCCGGCGAGGCCGGCCTGACGCAGGGCCGCCTTGCGCCCGAGCGGGGCGTAGCGCGCGGCGTCGGGGAGCCGGTCGGCGACCTCGAACACGCGGTGGTCGACGAGGGGCAGGCGCAGCTCGAGCGAGACGGCCATGGACGCGGCGTCGCTGTCGCGCAGGAGGCGCTCGCCGAGGAAGCAGCGCAGCTCCAGCACGCTCACGGCCGAGAGGAGCGAGCGGCCGCGCAGCTCGGCCTCGAGCCGCGCGCGCAGGGGCGCCGGCAGGCCCAGGCGCACGCCGTCGGCCTGCACGTCGGGCGCGAGCAGCTCGCGCTGGGTGCCGGGCAGGAACAGGGCGTAGGCGAGCTGGTAGAGCTCGAGCAGGTCCTCGCCGGCGCGGACCATGTCCGGCAGCTTGGCCCAGCGCGTCTGCGGGCCGACCTGCGCCCTGCGGCGGCCGGCGAGGGCGGCGCTGACCAGGCGCGCGGCGGCGACGGTCGACCCGCGCGGCAGCCAGCGCGTGGAGCGGGCCAGGGCGCACAGGCGCGGGAGCTGCCGGAACGAGGCGTAGCCGCCGAAGAGCTCGTCGCCGCCCGTGCCGACGAGGGCCACCTTGAGCCCGGCCTCGCGCACGGCCTGGCTGATGAAGAACGAGTTCAGCCCGTCGAACGTGGGCTGGTCGAGGGCGTCGAGCGCGGGCTCGAGCGCCTCGACGAAGCGGCGCTCGGTGAGGACCACCTCGCGGTGCTCGGCGCCGATCGCGGCGGCGATCCGCCGCGCCGGCGCGGCCTCGCTGAGGGCGGCCTCCTCGAAGGCCAGCGTGAACGTGTGCACCGGCGCGTCGGACACCTGCCGGGCGAGGTTGGCCACGGCGCTCGAGTCGATCCCGCTGGAGAGGAACACGCCGACCGGCACGTCGCTCTCGAGATGCTCGCGCACCGAGCCGCGCAGGGCCGCGCCGAGCTCGCCGGGGGTGGCCTCGACCCAGCAGCCGTCGTGGCGCGTGGGCGACCAGAACGCGCGCGCCTCGACGCGCGGCGGGGCGCCCGGCTCCTCCTGCGTGACGGTCAACGCCTCGCCCGGCCAGACCTGCTCGATCCCGGCGACGATCGTCGACGGCCCGCCGACGAAGCCGTTCCAGACGATCGAGGCGAGCGCCGCGGGCGCCAGGCGCGGCGCGCCGAGGAGCCCCGACGCGAGGAGCGCGCGCACCTCGGAGGCGAAGGCCAGGCGCCAGCCGCCGCGCGGGTCGGGGTTCCGGGCCACGTAGAGCGGCTTGATCCCCAGCGGGTCGCGGGCGAGGACGAGGCGGCGGCGCGCGTCGTCCCACAGGCCGAACGCGAACATGCCGCGCAGCCGCGGGCAGGCGCCGGGCCCGCGCGCGGCGAGGAGGCGCAGGAGGACGGCCGTGTCGCCGCTCGAGGCCAGGCGCTCGCCCTCGCCGGCGGCGACGAGCTCGTCGCGCAGGGCGCGGTAGTTGTAGACCTCGCCGTTGAAGACGATCACCTGCCCGCCGACCGGGTCGACCATGGGCTGGTCGCCGGCGGCCGAGAGGTCGATGATCGACAGCCGGCGGTGGGCGAGGAGGCAGCCCTCGCCTGCCGCGTCCGGCCGGCCGACCCACGTGCCGCCGCCGTCGGGGCCGCGGTGGAGCATGGCGCTCGACATGCGCGCCAGGGCCGCGCGGTTGCGGGCGTCGATCCGCCCGAGGATCCCTGCGATCCCGCACACGCGTCACCTCGCGAGCCCGCCGGGGCCAGGGCGACGCGAAGGGCGTGCCCGCGCCAAGCGCCGCAGGCGCGGCGCCGCGGGGGCTCAGGGCGCGGGATCCTCCCCGGTCCGGCCCCCGGAGTCACACCGACAGGCGCAGGACGACCTCGTCGACCTCCTGGCCGCGGGCGCCTGCGAAGCCCCGGTCGCGGCCGGTGACCTCGAAGCCGCACTTCTCGAGCACGCGGAGCGAGCCGAGGTTGTCGGCGGCGGCGCGGGCGTGCAGCGGGCGCTCCGGGAGGAGGGCGAGGAGCTGACGGAGCGCCGCGGTGGCCACGCCCTGGCCCCAGTGCGCGCGACCGACGCCGTACGTGACCTCGCGCTCGCCGAACAGGACGAAGCTGCCGACGCTGCCGACGACCTGGCCGTCGAGCAGGATCGTCCGCAGCACGATCGTGGCGTCGGCGCGGATCTTCGCCCAGTGGGCCATGAAGCCCGCGCGGTCGTCGCGGTCGCCGCGGGTGAACGCCGCCATGTGGTCGTAGGCGGGGTCGCGCTGGTGCTCGAAGAACACGGGCAGGTCGTCGTCGGCGACCTCGCGCAGGGTGACGTCCATGGCTACACCGCGAACCCGTAGAGCTCCGGCCGCTGGAGGGCCGGGAGGTCGTCGCGCGGCAGGAGCAGGGTGCGCACGGTCCACAGCTCGCCGAAGATCCGGTAGCGCGCCGTCTGGTCGAGGTAGTCGACGCCGGACGAGCCGCCGGTGCCGACGCGGCGGCCGATCACGCGCTCGACCATGCGCGCGTGGCGCGTGCGCCAGAGCACGAGCTGCTCCTCGAGCTCGACCACGGTGTCGATCAGGAGGCGCGGCCAGGCGAGGAGCGGCAGGCGCCGGTAGGACTCGACGAACACGAGGCCCGCGCGCGTGCGCTTGACGCGGGCCCGCTCCGCCTCGGGCCGGTCGAGGGCCAGGAGGAACGTGCGCGCCTGGCTCTGGCCGGCCGCGATCCGGCGGTCGGTCTCGGCCGCGTCGGTCCCCGGGATCTCCTTGAGCTTCGTCGCGGCCACCTCGCCCGTGCCCTCGAGGCGCGCGAGGTAGTCGGCCAGGAACGCGTCGACGGCGTCCTCGTCGCCCGGGTCGCCGGGGCTCGAGCCCTGGATCGGCGTGCGGTGCAGCCAGCGGCGCAGGCCGTCGAGGAGCGTCGTCTCGCGGCGCGCGGCGTCGATCTTCGCCCAGGCGCCCGCGCCCCCGGGCGACTGGCGGGCCATGCGCTCGAGGGTGCGCATGGGGTCGAGGCCGCCCTCGACGACGCGCTGGGCGTCCTCGAGGCCGAGCACGAGCTCGATCTCGCGCATCTGGAACGACTGGAAGCCGCTGGCCGGGACGAGCTTGTCGCGGAAGGCCAGGAAGTCCTGCGGCGTGAGCGTCTCCATGATCGCGAACTGGTCGACGAGCAGGCGGAAGATCTCGTTGACGCGCCCGAGGTGGTGGACGACGTGCGGGATCGCCTCCTCGGCCACCCGCGGCGCGGCCAGGTAGTCGCGCGCCAGGCGCAGCTCGCGCAGGACGAGCTTGAACCACAGCTCGAACGCCTGGTGGACGATGATGAAGTGCAGCTCGTCCGGCTCGACCTGGCCGTCGTGCTCCTCGAGCCCGCCCTGGAGCGAGAGGAGCTGGTCGAGCTTCAGGTAGTCCCAGTAGGTGGGCGCCGGGTCGGGCATGGCCGCCTCCTCAACTCCGCCCCATGAGCGGCTTCCACGTCAACAGGCACACCAGGAACAGGAGCGCCTCGGCGCGACCACGCGCCGCCGCCCAGGCCCGAAAGGCTGCCTCGGCCTCGGACACGATCGTGAGCGCCTCGCGGCGGCCAAACCGACGTCGCAGGTCGTAGTCGGCCGCGTGCCGCTGCTCCTGCAGGAGGACGAACGCCTTCGCGACCCGGCGCAGCTCGGGCGACGGCTGGCTCGCGGCGAAGTCCTGGACGACGGCCGGCAACGTCCCTCCGGCGAAGGAGCGGGACGCGGCCTTCATGTCCGAGTGGGCGAGCGCCCGCCCCAGGAGCGGCCGGAGCCCTGCGCCGCGCTGGCCGCGCAGGAGCTGGCGAGAGACCTCGTGGGCGAGCAGGTGGAAGAGCGCGTAGTAGGCCGTCGAGACCGCCCGTCGCAGGCTCGCCTGCCGCGGGCGCCCACGCTCTCGCCGCGCGAGGTGGCGGGCCTGCTCGAGGAGCTGACGGTGCAGCATGAGCCCCTCAGGCCGACGTGCGCTCGGCGTCGAACTCGTCCTGCTCCGACTTCGCGCGGAAGAGGACGTAGGGCCAGAGGTCGACCCCCGCGGCGGAGAGCGCCTGCTCGACGACGTCGCCCAGGGGTGAGGTGGCCTCGTAGGCCCACACCTCCTCCGGCGCCCCGTCGTCGATGATGATCCAGACGTAGACCGCGTCCTGGCCACTCGAGTCGGTGTCGAGCCGGTGCCGGAGGGCGACGACGTGGCGCGGGAGCCGCTTCTTCGCTCTCGCGAGGGCGGTGCGCACGCGTTGCTCGACGGCCTGGGTCACGGTACCGATCCTAACACGGTCGGCCGGCCGGCCCGGCGCGTGCCGCGGCAGGCGCGCGCCGCTATGCTGCCAGCGTGCTGACGCCGCGCTCGACCTCCCTCCGCTGCGCCCTGTGCCACGCGGGGCTCGGCGCGCACGAGGCGGTCGCGTGTCCGGCCTGCAGGACGGCCCTCCACGGCGGCTGCTGGCCCCTCGTCGGTGGCTGCCCCACGCTCGGCTGCGCGCGGCGCTCGGCCGACGTCGAGCCCGGTCGCGGCGCGGCGGCCGTCAAGGTGCGCAGGGGGAGGAGGCCGACCACCTCGCTCCTGGCCGCCGTGCTCGTCGGCCTCCTGGCCGTGGGGCTCGGCCTGGCTCTCCTGACCAGCGGCATGAACTCCGGGCGCGGCCCGCCGTCGTGGGCGATGACGCGCCTGTGCGACGCGATCGAGGCGAAGGGGGTCGGCCTCGAGGCGCTGCCGCCCCTGCTGGCACTCCTGCGGGGGGAGCCGCTCGGGGGCTGGTTCCGCTCCAGGGCGGTCGTCGTGCGCCGGTTCGGTGCCGACCTGGTCCCGCCGCTTCGCGAGGCGCTGGGTAGCCCGGCGACCGAGCCGACGGCGCGCCGTTGGATCTTCTGGGTACTTCAGGACCTCGGTCCTTCCGCGGCGGCGGCCCTTCCCGAGGTCCTCCAGGCGCTCGACGGCCCGGACGAGTTCATGCGCGGGGAGGCGATCGGTGCGCTCGATTGCATCTCCGTGGGGCGGGTGCCGCTCCCCACCAGGGCGACCTCCAGGCTGATCGAGCTCATGAACGGCGGAGACGGTTCGCTGGACTTGCACGCCCTGCGCATCCTGGAGCGCCACTGGGCCTTGGAGCCGGACGTCCGTCGCGCGCTCGTCACGCGCTGGGAGCAAGACGTCAGCCGCCCCGTCAACCGCGACGGTGCCCTGGCCGGTCTGCGCCGTGCGCTGGCCGCGCCGGAGCCCGACCTCCGTCTCCGGGCTGCGCGGACGCTGCGCAAGACGAGCCCCTATGACTCCGATCCCCGGATCGACGCCGTGCTCGCGGAGGTGCCGTCGTCCTCGTCAGCTGACCCGAGGTGACGCCGCGTCCTCGGCCTCTGCAGGCCGGAGCCAGGCGAGGACGAGCGACGTCTGCTCGTCGGGCTCGAAGAGCTTCTCCCAGATCGCGTAGCGCCCGGGCGCGACGCTGAGCTCGAGCGCGTCGGGCGCCTCCGATCCCGCCCACGCGCTGTCGAACATCGTGAGGCCCCCGTCCGGGACCTCGAACGCGAGCCCGGCAACGCGCTCCCAGCCGTTCGTGTCGAGGCCCTTCAGCCCGCGGAGGGCGGACGCGTAGCTCCGGGCGCAGCGCACGCGGACGAACACGCCCGCGGGGCCCGGCCTGTCCGGGATCCAGGTCGTGGGGAAGGCTTCGTCGCCGAGCACGAGCCCGATGTGGTCTTTCACCGAGATCGACTCGACCGACCCGCGCACGTCGGCCGCGCGCTCGTAGTCGGTCGGCCCGGAGCGGGCCCGGCGCGTCCCGCGCCAGGCCTTCAGCGCGCCGGTCGGGAGGACGAGGGGTGGGCCCCCGTCGGTGACGATCCACGTCGCGGCAGGCATGGGCTCAGTCCCCCGTGTCGAGTGTGTCCGGAGCACCGGCGGCGGCAAGGGCGCGGCGTCACACCGCGTCCGGGGTCTCGAACAGGAACAGCCGCTCGTCCGCCTTCACCACCACGCCCCGGCCGGCGGCCAATGTGCTCACGGGCCGACCGCCGTTCACGGTCACTTCCGGCCAGAGCGGTCGGCCGTCGGCGGCCGCCAGCGCCGCCAGGCGGAACTGTGTCTCGGCCTCACCGACCAGGTAGACCGTCTCGCCCGCCGCCACGAGGCAGACGTACTCCTCGACCTCGTCCGGGATCGGGCGCTTCCAGGCGAGGCGGCCCGTGGCGCGGTCGAGGGCGATGACGTGGCCCTGCAGCCCGGCTCCGTCCGCGGCGTGGTGCTTCAGGACCACGCGCTCGCGCGTGAGCGCGGGCAGCTGTTCGGTCACCGGCCGCCTGCCGCTGAACTTCGACTCCCACCGGGCGGCGCCCGTGCCGAGGTCGAGGTGGCGCGCGCGGCCGGACCTCCAGAGCAGCAGGGCCCCGTGCGGGTCGACGAAGAGCTCGTCCGCGTCGTCGGTGGTCACCGCGCTCCAGCGCGCCTCGCCCGTCTCGAGGTCGAGCGCCTCCAGGCGGTCGCGCCCGTCGCCCCAGGACACGACCACGACGCCGGGATCGGCCGCGAGCGCCTGGCGGCGCGACGACGCGAGAGGCTCGGGGGGCCGCGCCGCTGGCTCGACGGATCGCCGCCACACCTCGCGCCCGAGCGCGGCGCCGGCGTCGAGGCCGATGAGCGCGTCCTCGATCGCGACGACCAGGCGGTCCTCGGCCAGGTCCAGGAACGTCAGGCGCCCGGGCGGGAGCGGGGCCCGCGCCAGCGGCTCGCCGGTCGCGCCGTCCCTGCGCACCAGCGCGCCCTCCTCGTGCGTGACGACGAAGCAGGCGCCGTCGAGGCCGGGCTGGAGCAGCGCGAACTCCGCCGGCACGCGCCAGGTGACGGACCGCGTGTCGAGCGAGAGCAGCACCGTCTCCTCGTGACTCATCACGAGCAGCCAGCGACCGTGCGCCGCTTGCGGCCAGCCGAGCGACGACCCGTCTTCGCCGGCGGCGACCTCCGCGACGCGCGGCGGCGTGACGAGCGGCGTCGGGCCCCCCGCGAGGAGCGCCCGCGCGACGGGGTGGCCGAGCCGCGCCGCCCGCCACACCTCGAAGACGGCCCGCTCCTCCTCGCCCGCGCGGCGCAGCGCCTGCGCCAGGGCCAGCCGCGCCTCCGGATCGTCCGGCGCGGCGAGCGCCGCGCGCTCGAGCCGCCGCAGGTCGTCGTCGCTCATGCCGCAGGGTGGCTGCCTGGCGGTCCGCGGTCAAAGCCCCGTACATGCCGCGAGGGCGGAGGCCACGGCCCCCGCCCTCGCGCGTTCACGTCCGTCCGGTCCGACTAGCGGCCGCCGCCGCCGCCGGCGCCCGACGAGGCCCCACGGCCGCGACCGCCGCCGAAGCCGCCGCCGCCGGGGCCACGATCGCCTGCGCCGGGCCACCGCGGCCGCGCCGCAGGCCCGCCACGGCCGCCGCCGGGGCCTCCTGACGCCGCCCGCGCCACCGGGGTCCGCCGCGATGCCTGCCGGGGCCGCCGCGGCCCGCCACGGCCGCCGCCGCCGCCGCCGCCGCCGCTCGTGAAGCCCTGGAAGTTGACCGGCCGCTGGCCCTTGCGGAAGCCGTACTCGTCGTTCTTGGGGTCGCCCGCCTCGGCGTCGTCGGCGCGGATCACCTGCACGGGCTTGGGCGCCGCGACGGTGGCCATGCGCTTCTCGACCCACGAGACGTTGTCGAAGGTCGTCTCGATCGCGAGCGCGCCGCAGGCCACCTTGAGCTTGCCCTTGTCGCGCTTGACCTGCACGACCTCGCCCACCTGCGCGAGCGAGACCACGTAGACCAGCTCGCCCTTCTTCAGCTTGGCGGCGAACTCGCGCCGCTTCTGCTCGAACGGCGTGTGCTCGAGGAGCGCGTCGACCTTCTCCTGCAGCTTCGTCGCGTGCTCGGCGGCGCCGGCGACGCCCTTGAGCGCCTCGGTCGTCTCGCGCACGGCCTTCTGCAGCGGGACGAGCTTCTCCTCCAGCTCCATGTCGGCCTCCATGGCGAGCGCCTGCTTCTTGCGCTCGAACCCGTGCCGCTCCTCCTCCAGGAGCTTCTTCTCGGCGAGGACGCCGTTGCGCAGCTGCTCCGCCTTGCGCAGCTCCTCCTGGGCCTTGGCCTGGTGCGCCTGGAGCGACGCGACGAGGTCGGCCACCTGCCGGTCGCCCTTGCCGAGGAGCTCCTCGGCGCGGGCCAGCAGCTCGGACGGCAGCTCGAGGCGGCGCGCCGTGGCCAGCGTCGCCGACACGCCGGGCAGGCCGACGAGCAGGCGGTAGGTGGGCTTGCCCGTCTCCTGGTCGAACGCCATGGCCGCGTTCTCGGCGCGCGCGTGCTGGAGCGCCAGGCCCTTGAGCGGCTCGAGGTGCGTGGCGACCACGCCCTTCGCCCCGCTCTCGAGCAGCCGCTCGAGGAACGCCTGCGCCAGCGCCGCGCCCTCGGCCGGGTCGGTGCCGGCGCCGAGGTCGTCGACGAGGACGAGCGACTCCTTGCCCGCCTCCGCGACGACCTCCTTCACGCGCGTCAGGTGCGTGATGAACTGCGAGCGGCCGGCGGGGCCGGTGCGGCCCTCGCTGATGTCGGCCGTCAGGTGCTTGAACACCGGCAGCCGGCTCTTGTCGCTCGCCGGCACCGGCAGGCCGCACTGGGCCATGGCCGCGCACAGGCCGACCGTGCGCAGGACGACGGTCTTGCCGCCCTGCTTCGGGCCCGAGAGCACGAGCAGGTCGTGGGCGCCGCCGAGCGCCAGGCTGAACGGCACGACCTCGGAGGCCGGCTCGCCCTGCTCCTCCTTCTTGCTCCGCGCCTGGGCCATGAGCGGGTGGTGGGCGTCGTGCAGCTCGAGCACGCCGTCGTCGGCCACCTGCGGGGCCGCCATGCGCCGCTCGCGGGCGAACAGCGCCTTGGCCTGCGTGAAGTCGATCCAGCCGAGCGTCCCCGCCGTGCGCTCGAGGAGCGCCTGGTGGGCGACGGCCAGGCGGGTCAGCTCGAGGCGCAGCCGCTGCAGCTCGGTCTTCTCCTCGGCGAGGAGCGCGTCGAGCTCGGCGTACTGCGGCTTCACCACCTCGGGCTCGATGAACAGGATCGAGCCGCCGCGGCCCTTGCCGCGCGACGTGCCCGGCACGTCGGCCTTCCGCTGCGTCTTCACCGCCAGGAGCAGGCGGTTGTCGCGCACGACCGGCCGCGGGTTGTGCAGGGCGATCGCCACCTCGCCCTTCACCACGTACTCGCCGAGGGTCTTCTCCACCTCGTCCTTGAGCTGGCGCAGGCGGGTGTGGATCTCGTTCAGGCGATCGCTGGCGCCGCTGCGGAAGTCGCCGCGCGGGTCGATGGCCTTGTCGAGCGCCTGGAACAGCGGCTCGACCGGGTCGAGGTGCGAGGCCAGCGCGCGCAGGCGCGGCGCCTCGGCCTCGGACAGCCCCTCGAGCTGGCGCTTGACCTCGCCGGCCGTGCGCAGCGTGGCCCAGATCCGACGCAGGTCGCGCCCGTCGAGCGCCTTGTCGGGCTGCTGGGCGCGGCCGAGGACCGCCTTGACGTCGTGCATGTCGGCCAGCGGCAGGCGCCGGTTCTCGCCGACGACGCCGAGCATCTCGCGCGTCTGCTCGAGGCAGGTGCGGATCGCGTCGGCCTCATAGAGGACCTTCATGCGGCCCAGCGTCTGACGGCCGAGGACGCTCAGGCACAGGCCCTTGAGCCCCTCGGTCACGCGGCCGAAGCCGATCGCGCCCAGGAAGCGCGCCTCGCTCTGGCGGCGCGCCCGCTCCTCGGGCGTGGCCTGGGCCTCCTCGCGGGCGCGCTCCTCGCGCGCGGCGCGCTCCTCGTCCTCCTCGTCGCTGACGGTCGGCTCGGCCGCCGGGGCCTCCGCCGCGGGGGCCTCCTCGGCCGGCGCGTCGTCGTCGGACGCCTCGTCGGTCGCCTCGGCAGGCTCGGCCGCCGGGGTCTCCTCGGCCGCAGGGGCCTCGTCGGTCGCCGCGGGCGCCTGCTCGGTGGCCTGGGCCGTGGTCGTCCCCTGCTCCTGCTCGGTCGCGCTCGGCCCGCTGTGGTCGACGGCCTCGTTGCGCTCTTCGGTCACGGTCACATTCCCTTCTCCCCGGCCGCCGCGCGGACCTGGAGCTCCAGGACCGTGTCGGTGGTGGGGGTCACCTTGAAGCGCTCGTCGATCCGGTGGCCTACGATCCACACCGGCTGATCGTCGAGCGTGACGACCGGGGTGCTTGCTCGCTCGTCGCGCGGCACCTTGCGGTCGATGAGGAAGCGCTTGAGGCTCCGCGTCCCTGGCGCGCCGAGCGGCCAGAAGCGGTCGCCCTGGCGGCGCCGGCGCACGGCCAGCGCGCCCCGGGCGCGGGCCGCGTCGAGGCGGGCGCCGCGGGCGGGGTCGACGTCGGTGTCGCGCCGTCGGCGGGCGCGGGCAACCTCGAACACAGGAGGCCCGCGTCGGCGCCGCCTCGCCCGGCACGGGCACGGCGACGGGCGCCACATAATCGAGGCGCCCGACGCTGGAAGCGACACAGCGGTGGGCGCTCGCCACCGCCTCCGGGCCGCCGGGGAGATCACGGCGGCCGCGGCCGCGGGACGAGGCGCGCCAAAGCGCGCACACGTGGATCGGCACGGACGCGGTCAGGCGCGTGCGTCGCGACGAGGCGCTGGGCGCCTGGTCGCGCCGCGGCCAGATCGGCGCCCGCAGCGGGGGCGAGCGCCGGGCCCGGAGCCGCGCTCGGCCTCGGCCAGGAGCGCCGCCGCCGCGCCGTCGAGGTGGCGCCGCGCCTTGCGCGCCTGGGCGGCGAGGCGGCGCAGGGCCTCGTCGGCGCGCGGGTTCACCTGCTCGCGCAGGAGCGGCAGGACGTCGTGGCGCAGGCGGTTGCGCAGGAAGCGCCGGTCGCGGTTGCTCCCGTCCTCGACGACGAGGCGGTCGAGGCCGCGCGCGCGCAGGTAGTCCTCGACCTCGGCCCGCGTCGCGCGCAGGAGCGGGCGCACGAGGACGACGCCCTCGCCGAGCGCGCGCCGGCGCGGGATCCCCGAGAGGCCCGCCAGCCCGGCGCCGCGCAGGGCGCGCAGGAGGACGGTCTCGGCCTGGTCGTCGGCGGTGTGGCCGACGGCCACGCGGTCGGCGCCGCGCTCGACGGCCACGCCCAGGAGGAAGCGGTAACGCACGGCGCGCGCCGCCGCCTCGAGCGAGCCGGTGCCGCGGCGGCGGGCCTCCTCGGCCGCGTCGGCCACGCCGTCGACGAGGTCGACGCCCAGCCGCCACGGCGACGCCCGGCCGCGTCGCCGTCGCGCCGAAACCCTCCGGCGCCGCGCAGGCCGTGGTCGAGGTGCGCCGCGACCGACGGGCGCCCGCACGCGACGAGCGCCGCCAGGAGCGCCGTCGAGTCGGCGCCGCCCGACGCGCCGACGACGACGGGGCCGTCGCCGAGCAACGCGCGGCTCGCGCGGAGGACCGTCCGCTCCAGGGGGTGCAGGGACACGCGGGTGTGTTCTCTCTCGGGGAGGCTCGGAGGCGCGCCGGGGCAGCGCCGGCGCGCGAGCGGGGGATTGTAGTCCACGATGGCCCGCGAGGGAACCGAGCGCTTCGGCGTGGCCGGCGGCGGACGCCCTCGCCGGCGGCCGCGGGGCGCGTGGTATGAACGGCCCTCCGACGAAGGCCGCACGATGACCGACGACGACCTCCCGCCGAGCACGCTCGCCGACCGCTACGCCGGCCGGGCGATGGCCCGGCTGTTCACGCCGCGCGCCCGCGCGCTGGCGTTCCGCGACGTGTGGATCGCCCTGGCCGAGGCCGAGCACGAGCTCGGCGGGCCGGTCACGCGCGCGCAGGTCGAAGCCCTGCGCGCCACGCGCGAGCAGGTCGACCTCGCGCGCGTGGCCCGGCTCGAGGCCGAGACGCGCCACGACGTCATGGCGCACGTCAAGGCCTGGGCCGAGGTGTGCCCCGAGGGCGCGCCGATCATCCACCTGGGCGCCACGAGCCAGTGCGTCAACGACAACGCCGACGCGCTGCTCGAGCGGCGCGCGCTCCAGCAGGTGCGGGCGCGCCTCGTGTCGCTCCTGCGCGGGCTCCGGCGCCTGGCCGCGGCCGAGGCGGCGACGACGACGCTCGGCTACACGCACTTCCAGACGGCGCAGCCGGTCACGGTGGGCAAGCGCGCCGCGCTCTGGGCGCAGGACGCGGCCTGGGACCTCGAGGAGGTCGAGCGGCTGCTCGCCGGCTACGCCTGCCGCGGCCTCAAGGGCACGACCGGCACGCAGGCCTCCTACCTCGAGCTCCTGGGCGACCCCGACCGGGTCGTGGCGCTCGACCGCCTGTTCGCCCGCAAGCTCGGCTTCGAGCGCACCGTCCCGCTCACGGGGCAGACCGCCCCGCGCAAGCTCGACGCGCGGCTGGCCGACGCGCTCGTCGGCGTGGCCGTGAGCCTCTCCAAGCTCGGCACCGACGCGCGGCTGCTCGCGCACACGGGCGAGCTGCGCGAGGCCTTCGGCGCGGGGCAGGTCGGCTCCTCGGCCATGCCTTACAAGCGCAACCCCATGAAGGCCGAGCGGCTGTGCGCGCTGGCGCGGCTCGTGCCGTCGCTGCGCGACGTGCTCGTGCACACGGCCATGACGCAGTGGCTCGAGCGCTCGCTCGACGACAGCGCCGCGCGCCGCGTCGCGCTCCCCGACCTGTTCCTGGCCACCGACGGCGCCCTGCGCACGGCGATCGACCTCGTGCGCGGCCTCGAGGTCGACCGCGAGCAGGTCGCGCGCCGCCTGCGCGCCGAGGCGCCGTTCCTGGCCGTCGAGGAGCTGCTCGCCGCCGGCGTGAAGGCCGGCGGCGACCGCCAGGACCTGCACGAGGCCCTGCGCGGGTTCGCGGTCGAGGCCCGGGTCACGGCCGACCCGCCGGGCGAGTTCTGGCGGCGGGTCACGGCCGACCCGCGCTTCGCCGCCCTCGAGCCGGTCAGGTCGGGGCGCGTCCTCGAGACCGACCGCCTGGTCGGCCTCGCGCCCCGGCAGGTGCACGACTTCCTCGTCGGCGTCCTCGACCCGCTCCTGGCGCGGGCCACCGACGTGCCGGAGGCCGACGACCCGCTGCGCGTGTGACTGGCTGGAGTGAGGCCGGACCGATCGAAGGCTGGTCACTCGCCGGCGAGCGTCGATGGCTTCATACGCTCCGAGGGCAACCGGAGGCCGGGTCAGCCGGTAGGATCGGCCCCTCTCCGGAGGTCCGTCGAGATGCTTCGAGCCCTGGCCCTGCTGTCCCTCCCCCTGCTCCTGGCCGCGCCCCTCCTCGCCGGGGACGAGCCGTACCTGAAGAACGTGCGCCAGCTCACGCACGACGACCAGCGCGCCGGCGAGGCCTACTTCAGCCCGGACGGCAAGCGGATCCTGTTCCAGGCGGTGCGCGAGGAGCACCCCTACTACCAGATCTACGTGATGAACGTCGACGGCACCGGCCGGCGCATGGTCAGCACGGGCAAGGGCAAGACGACCTGCGCCTTCTTCCACCCGGGCGACCCCGACCTGTTCGTCTACGCCTCGAGCCACCTCGACGAGCGCACGCACGCCCCGCCGCCCCCCGGCGCGCCGCAGCGCGGCTACCGCTGGGACTACGACGGGTCGTTCGACATCTTCCTGGCGCGCGTGAGCACGGGCGAGGTCGTCCTGCGCCTCACCGATGCCCCGGGCTACGACGCCGAGTGCGCCTTCTCGCACGACGGCAAGAAGATCTGCTTCACCTCGCAGCGCGACGGCGGCGACTCGGACATCTGGATCATGAACTCGGACGGCAGCGACCAGCGGCCGCTGGTGCGCGTGCCCGGGACCGACGGCGGGCCGTTCTTCTCGCCCGACGACCGCTGGGTGCTCTTCCGCGCCTCGCGCGAGCGCGACGACGTCATGCAGGTCTACCTGGTCTCGGTCGACGGCAAGGAGACGCGCCAGCTCACCGACCAGCCGCGCGTCAACTGGGCGCCGTTCTTCCATCCGGACGGCCAGGTCGTGGCCTACGCGGCCAACGTCGGCGGGCACCGCAACTTCGAGGTGTTCCTGGTCAAGGCCGACGGCAGCAAGCGCGAGGTGCGGCTCACCCACGACGAGGGCTTCGACGGGCTGCCCACCTTCAGCCCCGACGGCACGAAGCTCATGTGGACCTCGAGCCGCCACGGCGGCCAGCCGCAGGTCTACATCGCCGACTTCGTCATGCCGCCCGACGACGCCTTCGTCGCCCCGGCGGCGCCCGGCCACGACCCCCACGGCCAGGGCGGCCACGCGCCGCACGGCGCGCAGGACC
>JAHBXY010000085.1 GCA_019636275.1 Planctomycetota bacterium
CCCGGGGTCGGCCGGCGGCGTCGTGGCAGCGGGCCGCGGCGCGCCCAGGCAGGCGGCCGCGCCGAGCAGCAGCCACATCCACGGGTCGACGATGAACGCCGTGTCGCCGTAGTGCCACGTGCCCGAGAACGGCAGCCACGGGCGGACCCCGTAGGTGTTCAGGCCGTCGAGCGCCAGGTGCGAGAGCAGGCCCAGGGCGGCGGCGGCGATCAGGGCCCGCGCGCGCGGCCGCTCGGGGAGGCGGCGGCCGAGCCAGGTCATCACCAGGCCGAGGAGGACGGCCTGGACGGCCAGGCCGACGAGCGCGTGCGTCAGGCCGCGGTGGTGGCACAGGTACCAGGGCTGACCGCCGCGCAGGACGCCGACGACGTCGAGGTCCGGGAGGTTGGCCGCGACGACGAGCGTGGAGGTGGCCAGGGGACCGAGGCGCTCGCCGCCCATGCGCGCCAGGGCCAGGCCGCAGAGAGTGTGCGTCGCGTTGTCCATGGGCACCTCGCCGACGGAGCCCGCCGGAGCTCCTCGGTCTTCAAGCTCGATCCGGAGAGGCCCCGGCGCGAAGAGCCGACTACTCCTCCTCGTCGCCCACGCGGCGCGGCGTGGCCAGGCGCAGGAGGCGGTGGCCGTAGCGGTCGAGCACCTCGCGCAGGACCTCGGCCGGGTCGGGGGCGGCGCCCTCGGGGTCGAGGCGGTAGGCGCGCCCGAGGGCCTCGAGCAGGCGCACGTGCCGCTCCTCGAGCACCACGTCGGTGCGAACGGCGCCGCGGGGCAGGGCCGCCTTCTTCTTCGTCGCCCGGGGCGCGGACTTCTTGCGAGGAGCGGTCTTGCGGGCCACGGGTCCAGCCTACATGAGACCGCGCCCCTGCGCCGGGCCGGAGCGCGCGCGGCGAGCGCGCTCCCGAGGCCGCGGGCCCCGGGCCGCGCGGCCCGTGGTAACCTCTGCGCCTTCCGCTCCGACCGCAGAGGACCCCATGTCGAGCGAGTTCGTCCCCCTCAACGACCCGCCCCCGCCGGACAAGGCCGGCGCGCCGGAGGAGGGCCCGCCGCCGGTCGCGCGGGCGGTCCCGCCGCGCGTGCCCCCGCGCCGCGGGGTCCCGGGGCCCGTGTGGGTCCTCCTCGGGTGCCTGCTCCTGGGGGGCTGCGCGCTGTTCGGCATGGTCGCGGCCATCGGCGGCTCCGGGCTCGGCATGGCGCGGGCGGGCGCGCTCATCGAGGAGACCGTCCAGGGCAAGGGCGACGCGAAGGTCGTGCTGGTCGAGCTCGAGGGGATGATCGCCCGCGTCCAGGGCGGCGGCCTGTTCGGGGGCGGGGTCGACCTCGTCGACCGCCTGCGGCGCGAGCTCGAGGCGGCCGCCGACGACAAGGACGTCAAGGCGCTCGTCCTGTCGATCGACAGCCCCGGCGGGACGGTCACGGCCAGCGACCAGATCTGGAAGCACGTCAAGCGCTTCCGCGAGAAGACCGGCCGCCCGGTGGTCATCCACATGGGCGCGCTGTGCGCGTCGGGGGGCTACTACATCGCGGTCGCCGGCGACGAGATCGTCTGCGAGCCGACGACGATCACGGGGAGCATCGGCGTCGTCCTCTCCACGCTCAACTTCCATGACCTGCTGGAGAAGTACGGCATCCGCGACGTGACCATCACCAGCGGCCCCAACAAGGACCTGCTCAACCCGACCGGCCCCCTGCGCGAGGAGCACCTGCGGATCCTCAAGCAGATGGTCGACGAGACGCACGCGCGGTTCACGCGGCTCGTCCACGAGGGCCGGGGGCGCACGGGCCTGACGCTCGAGGAGGTCCAGGCGCTGGCGGACGGTCGGATCTTCACGGCGGACCAGGCGCTGGCGCAGAAGCTCGTCGACCACATCGGCTACCGGCAGGACGCGCTCGACCGCGCGGCCAGCCTGGCGGGCGTCGCCGGCGCCGACGTGCGCCTCGTCCGCTACGCGCGGCCGCCGACGCTGGCCGACCTCCTGTCGGCGTCGGCGCGGCTGCCGGGGGCGGCGGGCGGCGGCGAGCCGCGGCTCGACCCGGCGTTGCTCGACGACCTGGCGACGCCGCGCCTCATGGTCCTGTGGCGCGGCGGGCGCTGAGGAGGAGCCGGTGACGTACGTCCTGGGGATCAGCGCCTTCTACCACGACAGCGCCGCCTGCCTGGTCAGGGACGGCGAGCTCGTGGCCGCCGCGCAGGAGGAGCGCTTCACGCGCAAGAAGCACGACGCGCGCTTCCCGCGCAACGCCGTCGACTACTGCCTGCGCGAGGCGGGGATCACCGTCTCGCACCTCGACCACGTGGCCTTCTACGACAAGCCGCTGCTCAAGTTCGAGCGCCTGCTCCAGACCTACCTGGGCACGGCGCCGCGCGGGCTGCGCTCGTTCGTCATGGCCATGCCGGTGTGGCTGAAGGAGAAGCTGGGCACGGCCGGGCTGATCCGCAAGGAGCTGCCGGGCTACAGGAAGCGCATCCTCTTCGGCGAGCACCACGAGTCGCACGCCGCGTCGGCCTTCTACCCGTCGCCCTTCGAGGAGGCGGCGGTGCTCACGATCGACGGCGTGGGCGAGTGGGCCACGACGACGTTCGGCCGCGGCAAGGGCCACGAGCTGGAGCTGCTGGGGCAGATCGACTTCCCGCACTCGATCGGGCTGCTCTACTCGGCGTTCACCTACTACACCGGCTTCAAGGTGAACTCGGGAGAGTACAAGGTCATGGGCCTGGCGCCCTACGGCCAGCCGCGGTTCGTCGACGCCATCCTGTCGAAGATCATGGACCTGCGCGAGGACGGCTCGTTCCACCTGCGCATGGACTACTTCGACTACATGAGCGGCCTGCGCATGACCTCGAGCCGCTTCGACGACGTGTTCGGCGGGCCGCCGCGCACGGCCGAGGCGCAGCTCACGCAGCGCGAGATGGACCTCGCCGCGTCCGTGCAGGTCGTGACCGAGATGGCGATGGAGAGGCAGGCGCGCCACGTCAAGGAGGTCACGGGGGCCGACTACCTGTGCATGGCCGGCGGCGTGGCGCTCAACTGCGTGTCGAACGGCAAGCTCCTGCGCAAGGGGATCTTCAAGGACATCTTCGTCCAGCCGGCCGCCGGCGACGCCGGCGGCGCGCTCGGCGTGGCCATGGCCGTGTGGCACAAGTACCTGGGCAAGCCCCGCATGGTCTCGCCCGACGGGCGCGACGCGATGAAGGGCTCGCTCCTCGGGCCGGCGCCGGACCACGACGACGCGAAGCGCCACCTGACCTCGATCGGGGCGCCGTTCCGCGAGCTGTCCGAGGAGGAGCTCCCGGGCGTCCTCGCCGAGCTGCTCGAGCAGGGCAACGTCATCGGCCTCTGCCAGGGGCGCATGGAGTTCGGGCCGCGGGCGCTGGGCGGGCGCTCGATCATCGGCGACCCGCGCTCGCGCGACATGCAGAAGACGATGAACCTCAAGATCAAGTACCGCGAGTCGTTCCGCCCGTTCGCGCCCGCGTGCCTGCCCGAGGACGTCGCCGACTGGTTCGAGCACGACCGGCCGTCGCCCTACATGCTCATGGTCGCGCCGGTGCTCGAGAAGCACCGCATCGCCATGACGGAGGAGCAGCAGAAGCTCTTCGGCATCGAGAAGCTCAACGTGCCGCGGTCGTCGGTGCCGGCGATCACCCACGTCGACTACTCGGCGCGCATCCAGACGGTCGACGAGCGCGACAACCCGGTCTTCTACCGGGTGATCAAGGCGTTCAAGGAGCGCACGGGGGTGCCGATCCTCGTGAACACGTCCTACAACGTGCGCGGCGAGCCGATCGTGTGCACGGCCGAGGACGCCTACCGCTGCTTCATGCGCACCGAGATGGACTACCTGCTCATCGCGCGCTGCCTGATCAAGAAGCCGGAGCAGCCGAAGTTCGACGACAAGGGCGACTGGCGCAAGGAGTTCGAGCTCGACTGATGACCTCGCCGATCCAGAACACCACCGCCCCGGGCCTCGCAGCCGGCCGGCCCCCCACCGGCGCGGCCGTGCTCCCCGACCTCTACAAGGCCCATGGCGACCCGGTCGAGGAGCGCGCCCGCCTGCGCGGCGAGGCGCGCAAGCTCGGGGTCGCGTTCTTCGTCTTCTTCTCGCTGATCATCGGCGGGCTGAGCCTGATCGCCTTCAACGGGGCGCTGCGGCCCGGGGTCGTCGTCTCTTTCGCCGCGCCGGCGGGCCGCGCGGCGATCGACGTGGCGCTCTGGGACGGGGTCACCGACGGCTGGCGCGCGCGCTGGTCGGACGGGCAGGCGACCCCGCTGGACGCGCTGGTCGTCGCCGGCCGCGAGGCCGCGGTGGACCCCGCCGAGCTGAAGGGGCTCGTCCCGCTCCGCCTGCAGGTCGTGGACGCGGCGGGCCGGCGGCGCGACCTGGGCGCCGCCTACGTCGTCCCGCTCGGCGCGGCCCGGGTGGCCGCCCTCGAGCTGCCCGACGGGACGACCGCCCGGGCCGTCCCGTCGTTCGTCCACGCCGTGCGCACGGCGAAGCTCCTGGGGGTCGTGCCCACGCACTGCCTCATGTCGATCGGCGCCCTGCTCGGCCTCGTCGGCGTCGTCGCGCCCGCCCTGCTCGTCCCGTTCTACCGCTTCTGGATGGGCTACGTGGCCGCGCCGCTCGGCTGGTTCAACACGCGGCTGATCCTCGGCCTGGTCTTCTTCCTCATGTTCACGCCCATGGCGCTGGTCCTGTGGCTGAAGCGCCGCGGGCGGCCGGAGGACGACCCGCTCGGCCTGGCCGAGCGGCCGGGCAGCTACTGGCGGCGGCGCGAGCGGCCGCGGGCGCGGACCCACTTCGAGCGCACGTTCTGACGCAGGGGGGGCCTCCCTGACGAGGGCCACATGAAGGGCATCATCCTCGCCGGCGGCGCCGGCACCCGGCTGCATCCGCTGACGATCGCCGTGAGCAAGCAGCTCATGCCGATCTACGACAAGCCGATGATCTACTACCCGCTCTCCGTCCTCATGCTGGCGGGGATCCGGGACGTGCTGATCATCTCCACGCCGCAGGACCTGCCGCGCTTCCGCCAGCTCCTCGGCGACGGGGCGCAGTTCGGCGTGCGGTTCAGCTACGCCGAGCAGCCGCGGCCGGAGGGGCTGGCGCAGGCGTTCGTGATCGGGGCCGACTTCGTCGGCGACGGGCCGTCGTGCCTGGTGCTCGGCGACAACGTGTTCTACGGGCACGGCCTCGTGCGCACCCTGCGCGAGGCGGCCGGCCTGCGCGAGGGCGCCATGATCTTCGCCTACCCCGTGCGCGACCCCGAGCGCTACGGCGTGGTCGAGTTCGACGAGGGCGGCAAGGTCCTGAGCATCGAGGAGAAGCCGCGCCGGCCGCGCTCGCGCTACGCCGTCCCCGGCCTCTACTTCTACGACGCGCAGGTGGTCGAGGTCGCGCGCGCGCTCAAGCCCTCCCCGCGCGGCGAGCTCGAGATCACGGACGTCAACCGCGTCTACCTGGAGCGCGGCGCCCTGCGCTGCCTGACCCTCGGCCGCGGCACCGCCTGGCTCGACACCGGGACGCACGAGAGCCTGCTCGAGGCGTCGGCGTTCATCGGCGCCATCCAGAACCGGCAGGGCCTGCTCGTCTCCTGCCCCGAGGAGATCGCCTTCCGCCAGGGGTGGATCGACGCCGACCAGCTCCGCCGGCAGGCCGAGCCCATGGCCAAGAACGACTACGGCCGCTACCTGCTGGAGCTGCTCGAGCACGGCGCCGAGGCGCCGTAGAGGCCCTCCGGCCTCGCGCGGGCGACGACGGACGTATCGCTTCTTCGAGCCCGCGTGCCCCCCCTCGCCCCGTGGTGCGTAGCACGACGTCTCGCCGGTCGTGCGAAGCGCGACGTCTCAGCCCTCGAACCTTATCGAGGGGGCCGCAGCCGTCGTCACACGGGGCCGCCCTGGCCACGGGTGGAATGCAACCGCGAGCGAGGCGAGGCCGTGGAGGCCGAGGCGAGGGGGGGCGCGCGCGGGTCGTATCGATCGCCGGATCCCCGGTGGGCCGCCGGAGCGAGCGGGAGGCCCGCGGCTGCGGACTCGGACGAGCGATAGATCCCGCCTGGACTGCGGCGCCGCAGCCGAGGGACGGAGCTCGCGGAGGCGGGCCACACCGACGACCCGCGCGCGCCCGCCCTCGCCCGGCATCCGCGGCCGCAGCCGTCGATCACACTACTGCTGCGGCGGCTCGATGAGCACGACGGTGTTGCCGACGATCGCGACGATCCGGCCGCCCTCGGCCAGGAGGGGCGCCGTGACCGGCCCGCCGAGCGACACCTTGCCGGGTCGCAGGCGGGCGCTGGCGGTGAGCTGCAGGACCTCGCCCTCGCCGTCGACGACGAACACGTCCTGGTTGACGACGACCGGCCCGCCGCTGGGGGCGCGGGCCACCCGGGTCCCGCGCAGGAGGAGCTGCCCGTCGTAGGTGCGCAGCGTGGCGAGGAGGCCGCTGGCGCCGAGCACGTGCAGGCGCTCGTCGGCCAGCGCGGCGCCCAGCACCGGGCCGAGCTGGGGCTCGAGCGTCGCCAGCGGCGCGCCGTCGGACACCCCGAAGGCGCGCAGCTTGTCCGCCTCCTGCACCAGGACGGCTTGCCCGAGCTCCGAGTAGAGCGGCGCCGTCCGGCCGGTCAGGCGCTCGCGCTGCCAGACGACCGCCCCGTCACGCCGCCCGAGGTCGAGCGCCAGGAGCTTGCCGTCGCGCAGGAGCACGAAGGCCGTCGTGCCGCCGACGGTGGGCGGATGGGCGGCAGGGGCGGGGAGCGCGAAGCGCTGCACGGGCGTCCCGGACCCGGCGTCGATCACCACCAGGGAGGCCCCGCGGGCGAGGAGCACCACCTCCTGTGTGAGCAGCCGCGCCGCGACCAGGAAGGCGTCGCCCTCGACGACGCCCGGGAGCTTCCGCGTCCAGTCCACCTGCCCCGTGGTCAGCTCGACGGCGGCCATCGCCTGCCCGGAGACGACCACCGCCCGCTGGCCGGCGACGGCGAGCGCCTGCAGGGCGAACGGCGCGGCGCCGTCCCCCAGCGGGGCGAGGGTGCGGCTCAGGTCGAGCGTCCAGCGCGTCCGGCCGTCGGCCCAGGCGAGCGAGCGCAGCCCGCCGGCGACGTCGCCGATGACCACCCCGCGCGACCAGCCGGCCATGACCGGCAGCGGCGCCCGCTCGAGCGCGACCCGCCAGCTCGGGCCCGGCTCGAGGGCCAGCGCCAGCGTCGCGTGCCCCGCCCCGCGCACGTCCTGCTCCTTGACCCTGAAGCCGCGCAGGCGCGCGGTGAGGCGCACCTCCTCGCCCACGCCGACCGGCACCGCGCAGGGCGTCGTGCCCGCCGGCTCGCCGTCCCGGAGCACCTCGGCGCCGCTCGGCGTGCTCGTTACCTGCACGAAGACGGGCAGCTCGCCCGCGCGCGGGTCGCCGAGCGCGGCGAACCGCGACCGGATGTCGAGCGTCCGCTGGGAGGCGCCGGCCCAGTCCTGGGCGCCGACGAGGCGGCGATGCTCGGCCAGCGCGTCCTCCAGGGCGAGCTTCTGCGCCAGCCGCTCCTGCTCGCGCCGCCGCTCCTCGGCCGCCGCCCGCCGCTCCGTCAGGGCGCGCGTGCGCTCGGCCTCCGCCTCGCGCATGCGCTCGCCCCAGGCCTTGTCGAGCTCGAGCTTCTCGCGGGTCGCCTGGGCGCTCACGCCCGTGAGCCCGTCGCGGATGGCGTCCTGCAGGAGCCGGCTCGCCCGCCCGTACCGCTCGAAGTCCTCGAGCCCCTCGGCCACGAGCTGCCGCGCCTCGGCGAGCGCGCTGCGCGCCTGGACCTCGTGGTAGCCGCGCCAGAGGGTCAGGAGCAGCAGGGCCGCGGCGGCCGCACCGCCGAGCTTGCGCCGGAACTCCCGCTGGAGCTGCTCCCGCGCCGCCCGGAGCTGGAGCGCCTCCGACTCGTCGCGCAGGTCGCTGCGGTCGGGCTGCAGCTCGAGCAGCGCCGAGACCACCTCGCGCCGCCGCGGGTAGTCGGGGCCGCCGCGCTCGAGCGCCCGCTCCAGCTCCTTGAGCGCCTCCTCGACGCGCTCCTGGCGGCGCAGGACGAGGCCGGACAGCTCCATCACGGCCGGGTTCTCGGGGTCGAGCTCGCGCAGGTTGGTGCTGATGCGCGCGGCGACGCCCACCGCCTCGTCGGCGCCCAGGTAGTCGCGCACCTGCAGCCCGACCTCGACCGCCCGCTCGCGGCGGTTGGCGCGCAGGAGCGCGTAGAACAGGCGGTCGAGCACCTCGACGCTCTTGAACTCGAGCGCCAGCGCCTCCTCGTACAGGGCGATCGCGTGCTCGGTCTCGTCGCGCGACAGGCAGACGGCGGCGAACAGCTTGGCCTCGTCGAAGGCCAGGCGCGGCCGCTTGTACTTCTTGAGGAAGGTCAGGTAGCGCTTGAGCAGCCCGATGTCGAGCTGGCCCTTCTGGCCGAGGATCGCGCGGATGAACTTGGCCGTGGCCGGCACGTCGCCGGCCTCGAGCGACGCCTTGGCCCCCTGGAACAGGGTGCGGAAGTCGAGGGGCTTGATGAGCTCGTTCTGCCGCAGCGCGTGCAGGTACTGGAACGTCTCCATGCGCGAGGCGAGGCGCTGGCGGATCGCCAGGGCCAGGACCTCGCGCACCGAGCGGCCGCCGTCGAGGAGCTCGTAGAGCTCGACCCGGACCTTGCCCGGCAGGGTGATCCCCTTGAACTCGTAGTCGATGATGTTCGCCCCGAGCGAGGCGGCGCGGTTCTGGAAGATCGTGTCGAAGCTGCCGATCGCCTTGATCATCTCCTGCCACTCGTCGAGGCGGCGCATGGCCTCGAGCATCAGGCCGGAGGTGTTCAGGGTGACGCGCTCGAGCTTCTCCTCGGGCGCGAACAGCGCCTCGGGCGTGAGGCCGAAGATGAACTCGAAGCGGCCCCGGTCGAGGAGGAACAGGTCCAGGAACTCGTCCTCGAACCGGCCGCGGATGACGCGGTCGATGTCCTCGGGGGTGACCAGGCCCAGGTCGACGAGGACCTCGCCCAGGCGCTTGCCCACCCGCTTCTGCTCGGCGAGGGCCTCCTCGAGCTGGACGTGGGTGACGCGGCCGGCGCGGACGAGGAGGTCGCCCAGGCGCACGGGGTCGCGCTGCACCTGCCGCACGAGGACGATCTCGCCCTCTGAGATGAAGAAGAACTGGTTACCCGCCTCGTCCGACTCGATGCGCAGCGTGCCGCGGTAGCGGTTCAGCGACAGGGTCTGGATGACCGCGCCGAGGCCCATCTCCTCGATCTGCCCCTGGAGGCTCATGGACCGGGGATTCTACCGGCCTCGCCCGGCGAGGTCAGCGTGAGTGAAACTTTCCCCCGGGCCTGGCTCAAGGCGGGGCGGGCCGCCGGCCGATGACGGGGGAGCCCGCGGCGCTCCCGCCGGGGCAGCCGGAGCAGGCGTGGAGCACCGCGAGGACGCCATCCTCTGCCAGCATCTCCTGCGCACGGGCGCCGTCCCGGTCGCGCACCTGGTCGCCAGCGCCGAGGCGCAGCGCGCGGCGCGCGCCGCCGGGCAGCCCGTGCCGCGGCTCGAGGAGCTCCTCGTGGCCCGCGGGGCGATCGACCGCGAGCGCCTGGAGGCCGTCCGGCGCGCGGCGCTCGGCCTCGTCGCGCCGCGGCGCCGCCGCGCCGGGTCGTCGAGCGGGCGGCGGCCGCGGGTGGAGGAGGGCGGGCCGGACGCCGACGGCGTGGGCCCGGGCGACCGCCTGGGGCACTTCGAGGTCACCGCGCGCGTGGCCCGCGGCAGCATGGGGGCCGTGCTCGCGGCGCGCTGCCTGCGCACCGGCGAGCGCGTGGCGCTCAAGGTGCTGGCGGGGGACCGCGCCCGCAGCGACGTCGGCGCGCGCCGCTTCGTCCAGGAGAGCCAGCTCGCCTGCAGCCTGCGGCACGAGGGCCTCGTCCGCGGCCTGGCCTTCGGCGTCGACCAGGGGCGCCGCTACTTCGTCATGGAGCTGGTCGACGGCCCCAGCCTGCGCGGCCGCCTCAAGGACGCGGGCGCCCTCCCCGAGCGCGAGGTGGCGCTCGCGGGCGCGCAGGTGGCGCGCGCCCTGGCCTACCTGCACGGCGAGGGGATCGTGCACCGCGACGTCAAGCCGGCGAACATCCTCATCGACTGCGACGGCCGGGCCAAGCTCTGCGACCTCGGCCTGGCCCGCGAGCTCGACCTCCCCAGCGAGGCCACCGCCTCGGGCGACACGCTGGGCACGCCGCGCTACATGGCGCCGGAGCAGGCGCGCGGCGCCAAGGAGGCCGGGCCGTCGTCCGACCTCTACTCGCTCGGCGTGACGCTGTTCCACGCCGCCACCGGGCGCCCGCCCTTCACCGAGGACAGCGGCGTGGTGGTCCTCTCGCGTCACCTCTTCGACGAGGTCCCCGACCCGCGCGCCGTGCGCGCCACCATCTCCCCGGACCTTGCCGCCGTGATCTGGAAGCTCACGCGCAAGGAGCCCGCGCGGCGCTACGCCACGGCGGCCGAGGCGGCCCTGGCGCTCGAGGCGCTGCTCGCCCCCACGCGCCGCCTCCAGGCCGCCTGAGGCGTCAGATCCTCGTCAGCCGCCACGGGCGGGTCTCGACGTGAGAAGGACTTGCGACTGGCCGTCGCCTTGCACGGAGAGCCGGGCATGAGCCGACGCCACGTGTCCGCCGCCCTGCTCGCATCGCTGGCCTTGAACGGCTGCGCCACGGCGTCGTCGTTCCCCGCCGCCTTCGGCGGCATGCGCCTCCACGCGCGCATGTCCGGCCTGGTGAAGGAGGAGCCCTACGGCCGTCGGACGGACCCCGAGCCCTGGGCGCCCTGGGCCGGGAGGGGGCTCTCGCTCGTCGGCTTCTGGGACTCCCTGTACTGGCCGCTGTTCCCTTACAGCCTGACCGACCTCTTCCTCTCGCTTCCCGCGGACGTGGCGGTCTTGCCGTTCACCCTGACGCACACCTTCGTCTCGCGGGCCGTCGAGTCCCGCGAGGCGGTCCCGCGGCCCGCGCCGCCGCCGCCGCCCGCGCGCACGCCGCACCCGGTGGTGGAGCGGCCTCGCGCTCCGCTTCCCCGCGGGCCCCAGCCGATGCCGGCGCTGGACGCCGCCCTGAAGCTCGCGGAGGCGCGGGCTCCGGGCGAGGACAGTGAGGCCCGGCGCCTGCTGAGCGCCCGGCAGCGCGCCGTCACAGGCGCCGGCGGCGTGCATCGGGTGGGCTACACGGTCGAGGTGTTCTACTGGCTGCCGGAGGGGAGCGCGGCCGACTCGCCTGACGTCGCGAGGTTCGTGGGCGCGCAGCCCGACGCGTCGATCCACCCGATGGAGACGCCCCTCCACGCCGTCCGGCGCGCGCACGTGGCCGAGCGGACCGGCGACCTCCAGGGGGCGCGCGCGCTCTGCGACGACCTGCTCGCGGCCGACCCCTGGCGGAGCCTGGTCTGGACGATCCGCGGCTGGGTGCGCCTCCAGGAGGGCGACCTCGGGCGCGCCGAGGCGGACCTCGAGCTCGGCGCGGCGCTGGCGTACCATCCGATCGAGCGGTCCTGGGCCGTGGTCGGGCTGGGTCGGATCGCCGAGGCGCGGGGCGACCGGGAGCAGGCCAGGGCCCGCTTCGCCGCGGCGCTCGCGGCCTGGGAGGGCGGCGTGCCTCATCGCTACATCGAGCACCACCGCGACGACGCGCGTCGTCGGCTCGAGGCGCTCGAGTAGCTCACCGCGGTCACACCCGGGGCGGCCGGCTCGCGGGGGTCGGCGGGCCCGTGCGGGGCATGACCGGCGCGGGTCGCGCGAGGGCGTGCGCCGGCGCGCCCGGGATGACGACCACGGCGGGGCCGAGCCGCCGCCCGTCGCGCTGCGCCTGGCGCTCGCCCGCGCCGGCGCGCGGGCGCGCGACCTCGTCCGCGGGCGGTGTCGGCGGCGAGAGCGCCGCCCGGGCGAACGCGCGCGCCCGCTCGGCCAGGAGCGGCGCGGCGCCCTCGGCGACCTCCTCGAACAGGGTCGGCACGGCCCGCTCGAGCGCGGCGGTCAGGGCGCGCGCGTGCTCGGGCCCGAGCGCGTCGGCGTGCTCGGCGACGGCGTGCCCCACGATGACCAGGTCGGTCACGCGCCCCAGGCCCTTGGCCACCCGCCCCAGCGCGCGCTCGCGCGGCTGCGGGGCCGGCTCGAGCAGCTCGAGCTGGTAACGCAGCTCCTTGGTCCGCTTGCGCCAGGCGTGGATCGCCTCGGCCCCGCCGTCGCGCCGCGCCGCGCGCCAGCGGCGGCGCGCCCGGCGGTAGCTCTCGGCCAGCGCCTCCTCGAGCCGGGCGCGGTCGAGCCGCGCGGGCAGCGCCTTGGCCAACCGCAGCGGGAGCAGGGCCAGCGGCCCCGCGCCCCGCGCCAGCAGGTCGCGGGTCGCCACGAGGGCGCGCGCCGCGGCCTGCCGCGCCAGCAGCACGTGGCGCAGGGCCGCGACGGCCTCGGCCAGCGCCGCGTCGCCCCCGGCGGGCAGGGCGTCGAGCGCCTCGGCGACGACCTCGGCATCGCGGACCGACGAGGTCTCCTGGACCGCGCGGCGCAGCGCGCCGTCGAGCGCGCGGTAGCGCGCGCCCTTGAGCAGCGGCCGCACGAGCCGCACGACGGCGCGCGCACGGCGGATCGACTTGCGGTACTCGTGCACGGCCCTCGCCGGGCGCCGCCCGGCGTCGTCGACCTGCGCCGCCGCGTAGGCCAGGACGCTGGCGAACGCGGCCAGGAGCCCCTCCCAGGGCGGGAGGCCGGGGTCGAGCTCCAGCGTGTCGCGCGGCGCGACGACGCCGTCGTTGCGGGGGTCGGCCCGGTCCCCGCCCGGATCGCCCGGGTCCTCGCTTCGGTGCTCGCGGGTCGCCATGGCACGTGGGTCGCGGCGGGGACGCCCGTCGTCCCCTCGCCGCTCGACCGGTATGGTAACCCCCGCGAGGCACCCCCATGCAGCTCGTCCTCCTGCGCCACGGCATCGCCCAGGACCGCGCCGACCCGGCGACGCCCCCCGACCCCGAGCGGCGCCTCACGCCACGCGGGGAGCGCCGCACCCTCCAGGCCGCGCGCGGCCTGCGGGCGCTGTTCCCCGAGCCGCGGATCGTGCTCTCGAGCCCGTTCGTCCGCGCGCGCCAGACCGCGGACCTCGCCCTCGAGGGGCTCGGCGCGCGCGCGGTCGACGTCGTGCCGACCGACGCCCTCCTGCCCGAAGCGCCGCCGGCCGACCTCCTGCGGGTGCTCGAGCGGACCGGCGTGGACCAGGTCCTGGCCGTCGGGCACGCGCCGAACCTCGACCTCGTCGTCGCGCACGCGCTCGGGGCGCCGGGGGCCGTGACCGCCCTGAAGAAGGCCGGCGCCGCCTGCCTGGAGCTGACGCCGGGCGCCGGGCCCGGGCGCCTCGTGTGGCTCCTCGAGCCGCGCGCCCTGCGGCTCCTCGCCCGCCGGACGTGAGGGCGCCCCGGCCGCGCTCCGTGCGACCAGACGACCGCGGAAGGCCGGGCCGTCAGGGCAGGTCCTTGGGGTGGGCCGGCTCCTGCAGGACCGCGCCGTCGTCGAGCCGCACGCAGGTGAGGGCGCGCCCCCACACGCAGCCGGTGTCGAGGGCGACGACGCCGCGGGCGAGCACGAGCCCCAGCGCCGCCCAGTGGCCGAACACGACCGTGGCCGCCGCGCTCCGGCGCCCGGGCGCCTCGAACCAGGGCACGAGCCCGGCGGGCGCGGTCGAGGGCGGGCCCGAGTAGTCGAGGTCCATGGCCCCGTCGGGGCGGCAGCAGCGCAGGCGCGTCAGAGCGGCGACGACCAGGCGCAGCCGGTCGTCCGAGGGGAGGTCGTCGCGCCAGGCGAGCGGCGGCGCGGCGGCGTTCAGCGCGGCGAGGAACCCGCGGCGATCGGCCGCGCGCGCGCGGTCCGCCTCCGCGGCGAGCCCGACCGCCTCGGCCGGGGTCCACGCGGGCAGGAGGCCGGCGTGGACGAGGACGTGGTCGCCCTCCTGCACGAGGAGCGGCCGGGCCGCGAGCCAGTCGAGGAGGTCGTCGCGGTCGGGGGCGCGGAGCACGTCGTCGAGCGTGTCCTTGCCCTTCGAGCCCCGCGCGCCGGACGCCCGGGCCAGGAGGTGCAGGTCGTGGTTGCCGAGCACCACCTGCAGGCCGTCCCCCTGGCGGGCCGCCCAGCGGAGCACCTCGAGCGAGCCCCGGCCCCGGTTGACGAGGTCGCCGGCCAGCCACAGCCGGTCGTCGGACCCGGGCGAGGCCCGGTCGAGGAGCCGCTGGAGGGTCCGCCAGCAGCCCTGGACGTCTCCGACCGCGTAGGTCGCCATGCCGCTCCCGGACCGGCGCGCGGCCCGTCCGGACTCCAGGGTACACTCGGGCGAGCGGGGCGGGCGCGGCGCGGGGCAGGCGCCGGCGCGGGCGCCCCGCCGGACCCCTGAGGGCGATCGGCTTGAGCAGCAACGGCGCTCCCGGGATGACCGCGGCCGTGGACCTCGGGTCCAACAGCTTCCACATGGTCATCGCGCGGGTCGAGCAGCACGACCTGCGCATCGTCGACCGCATCAAGGAGCCCGTGCAGCTCGCGGCGGGGTTCGACGGCAAGAACAACCTCACCGAGGAGGCGCAGGCGCGGGCGATCTCCTGCCTGACGCGCTTCGGGCAGCGGCTGCGCGACATGCACCCCGACCTCGTGCGCGCCGTGGGCACGAACACCATGCGCAAGGCCAAGAACGCCCGGGCGTTCCTGGCGCGCGCGCAGAAGGCGCTGGGGCGCCGGATCGAGGTCATCTCGGGCCGCGAGGAGGCGCGCCTCATCTACCTGGGCGTGTCGCACACCGTCCCCGACGCGCCGGGGCGCCGCCTGGTGATCGACATCGGCGGCGGGAGCACCGAGTGCATCCTGGGCGAGCGGTTCGACACCCTCCAGGCCGACAGCATGCACATGGGCTGCGTGTCGTGGAGCCTGCGCTTCTTCGGCGACGGCAAGCTGCGGCGCGAGGCCTTCCGGCAGGCCGAGATCGCCGCGCAGCTCGAGCTGCAGACGATCGCGCGCCGCTACCGCGCGCTGAGCTGGGAGACGTGCTTCGGGTCGTCGGGCACGATCGAGGCGGTCGTCGACATCCTGCGCGCCGCCGGCCTGTGCGAGCCCGGCGTCATCACGCACGCCGGGCTGCGCAAGCTGCGCAAGGCCATGGTCACCGCCGGGCAGGTGAGCAAGCTGGACCTCCCCACGCTCTCGCCGTCGCGCGCGGCCGTCCTGGCCGGCGGGGTGGCGATCCTGCTCGGGGCGTTCGAGAGCCTGGGCGTCGAGCGCATGCAGCCCTGCTCCGGCGCCCTGCGCGAGGGGCTGCTCTACGACCTCCTGGGCCGGATCCGGCACGAGGACGTGCGCGACCGGACCATCCGACGCCTCGTCGAGCGCTACGGCGTCGACCTGGAGCAGGCGGCCCGCGTCGAGCGCACCGCCCTCTACGGCCTCAAGCAGGTCGCGGCCGCGTGGCAGCTCGAGGCGGCGCCCCTGCGGCACGTCCTCGAGTGGGCGGCGCGCCTGCACGAGCTGGGCCTGGCGATCTCCTACAGCAGCTACCACCGGCACGGGGCCTACCTGATCACCCACTCGGACATGCCCGGGTTCAGCAACGACGACAAGCTGCTCCTCGCGGCGCTGGTCCTGGCCCATCGCCGCAAGGTCTCGCGCGGCATGTTCCCCGAGGACATGCCCGTGGGGGCGACCACGGCCTTGCGCCTGGCCGTGATCCTGCGCCTGGCCGTGCTGCTCAACCGCAGCCGCAGCCCGCGCCCGCTGCCGACGTTCGCCCTCACGGCCGACAAGGACCGCCTGCGCCTCGAGCTGCCGGCGAGCTGGCTCGAGGAGCACCCGTTGACCCTGGCCGACCTCGAGGAGGAGCGGCCGACGCTGGCGGCGGTCGGGGTCGAACTGACCTTCGCCTAGCCTCCGACTAGCCGCCCGTGAGCCGCTCCATCAGCATCTCCTGCGCGCAGCGGGCGGGCGCCGCGTCCTCGGGGGCGCTGCGGCGGTAGGTGCCGTCAGGCAGGAGGTCCCAGGCCTGGACGTTGTCCTGCAGGTAGGTCCACAGGCCGTCCTCGAGCACCTGCTGGCGCACGACCGGGGTCTCGACCGGGAAGGCGATCTCCACCCGCTTGAAGAAGTTGCGCTGCATCCAGTCGGCCGAGGCCAGGTAGGTCACCTCCTGGCCGTCGGCGTAGAAGTAGTAGATGCGGCTGTGCTCGAGGAAGCGGCCGATGATCCCGCGCACCCGGATCCGCTCCGACAGCCCGGGCACGCCCGGCCGCAGGCAGCAGACCCCGCGCACGATCAGGTCGACCTGCACGCCGGCCTGCGAGGCGCGGTAGAGGGCCTGGATCACCTGCGGCTCGGAGAGCGAGTTGAGCTTGGCCACGATCCGCGCCGGCCGGCCCGCCCGCGCCGCCGCCGCCTCCTGATCGATGAGCTCGAGCACGCGCGTGTGCAGCGTGAACGGCGACTGCAGGAGCTTCGAGAGCTGCACGACGCGTCCGAGGCCGGTCATCTGCTGGAAGAGGCGGTGCACGTCCTCGCCCATGCGCTCGTCGCAGGTGAGCAGGCTGAAGTCGGTGTAGGCCCGGGCGGTCCCCGTGTGGTAGTTGCCGGTGCCGAGGTGGACGTAGCGGCGGAGCGTCGCCCCCTCGCGGCGCACGACCATGAGCAGCTTGGCGTGCGCCTTGAACCCCACGATCCCGTAGGCCACCTTGGCGCCGGCCTCCTGCAGGCGGGTGGCGAGGTCGATGTTGGTCGCCTCGTCGAAGCGAGCGCGCAGCTCGACGACGGCCGTGACCTCCTTGCCCGCCCGGGCGGCGCCGATGAGCGCCTCCGCCATGGGGCTCTGCGCGCCCATGCGGTAGACGGTCATCTTGATCGCCAGCACGTTCGGGTCGTCGGCCGCCTGGCGCAGCAGCTCGGCCACCGGCGTGAACGGTTGATACGGGTGGTGGAGCAGCACGTCGCCCTTGCGCACCTGCTCGAAGAGGTCGGGCGCCGGGCGCGGGACGGGGCTGAAGGCCGGGTACTTCAGGTCGGGCCGGTTGGCCAGGTCGTAGAGGGCCGAGAGGCGGTGCAGGTTGACGGGGCCGTCGACCTTGTAGAGCTCCTGCGGCGAGAGCTTGAACTGGGCGAGCAGGAACTGCGCCATGTAGGGGCTGCACTGGACGGGCATCTCGAGGCGGACCGCGTCGCCGTAGTTGCGCCCGGGGAGCTCGCCCTTGAGCGCGCGCAGGAGGTCATCGACCTCCTCCTCGTCGACCCACAGGTCGCTGTTGCGCGTGAGGCGGAACTGGTAGCAGCCGGAGATGCGCATGCCCGGAAACAGCTCGCCCACGTGCGCGTGGATGACGCTGGACAGGAGCACGAAGTCGTTCGGCCCGCTGGCGATCCGCGGCGGCATCTGGATGAGCCGCGGCAGGAGCCGCGGCACCTGCACCACCGCCGTGCCGCTGGTACGCTCGTAGGCGTCGCTGCCCTCGAGCGAGACGATGAAGTTGAGGCTCTTGTTGAGCACGCGCGGGAAGGGGTGGGCCGGGTCGAGGCCGACCGGCGTGAGGACCGGCAGGACCTCGCGGCTGAAGTAGGCGTGCACCCACTCCTGCTGCGCGGGGGTCCAGGCCTGGCGGCGGACGACGCGGATCCCCGCCGCCTCGAGCGCGGGCAGGAGCACCTCCTGGAGCACGCGGTACTGCTCGGCGACCAGGCGGTGCGCCGCCTCGGAGACCGCCTCGAGGGTCGCCGCCGGCGAGAGGCCGTCCAGCTCGGTCTTGGCCATGCCGAGCGCGAGCTGCTGCTTGAGCCCGGCGATGCGGATCTCGAAGAACTCGTCCAGGTTCGAGCTCGAGATGCACAGGAACCGCAGGCGCTCGAGGAGCGGGGTCCGCGGGTCCTTGGCCTGCTCGAGCACGCGCGCGTTGAAGGCCAGGAGGCTCAGCTCCCGGTTGATGTAGTTGCGCGGGTCGAGGAGGTCGACCGGCGGCTGCGGGCCGGGGGCCCCGTCGACCGGCGGGTCGTGCTCGGGCCGGTCCGCCTCTCCCGGCGGCGCCGGCCCCCCAGCCGCCGCCGCCGGCTCGCCGACCGCGCCGCCGCTGCCTGGCGTCATCATCATGATGCGTCGATCATACCCCGCCGACCCTGCGACGCCCCCCGCCGCCGCCGGGTAAGATCTGCCCGGTGAAGATCCGGCGCGGCATCCCCGTGGTCGACGGCGTGGTGATCGGCGAGGCCTACATCCTCGACGGCGAGCACTACCGCGTCACGCAGCGCTTCCTCAAGGCCAAGACCGCCGAGGCCGCGGAGCAGGAGTGGCAGCGCTTCGAGGCGGCGGCCGCGGCCGCGCGGCGCGAGACGGAGCGCATCAAGGAGCAGATCTCGGGCGAGGTGTCGTCCGAGGTGGCGTCGATCCTCAACTACCTGGCGCTGCTCTACGAGGACCCCGACTTCATCGACTACGTCCGCCGGCGCGTCACGAAGGACTTCTTCACCGCCGAGCACGCGATCAGCCGCAAGGTGTCGATCTACCGCAAGGAGTGGGAGCGGCACGAGGTCACGCGCGCGCGCCTGGCGGACCTCGACGACTTCGAGCGGCAGCTGCTGCGCTTCCTCCTCGGCGAGCAGCAGCGCACCCTCTCCGACCTGCAGAAGCCGGTCATCGTCATCGCCCGGGACCTGACGCCGTCGCAGGCCGCCTCGCTGCCGCTCGAGTGGGTGCGCGGGTTCGTCACCGACGCCGGCGGCAAGACGTCGCACACGGCGATCCTGGCCCAGAGCCGGCGCATCCCGGCCGTCGTCGGCCTGGGCTCGATCACCGGCGACGCGGTCGGGGGCGAGCTCGTCATCCTCGACGGCCGCGAGGGCCGGGTCATCATCGACCCGGACCCCCAGACGCTCGCCAAGTATCAGGACCGCCAGGAGCGCTTCGCCCGCTACCTGCTCGAGCTCGACGAGCTGCGCACCCTCCCCGCCGAGACGCGCGACGGCCACCTGGTAACGCTCTACGCCAACATCGAGTTCCCCGACGAGATCGCCGACGCCCTGCGCTTCGGCGCCGAGGGGATCGGCCTCTACCGGACCGAGTTCCTCTACGACAACGAGAACCCCGACCCCTCCGAGGAGGACCACTACCTGGCCTACTCGCGGGCGGTCGAGCTCCTGGGCGGGCGGCCGCTCGTCATCCGCACCCTCGACCTCGGCGCCGACAAGTTCGTGCCGGACGGGCTCCAGCACGAGAAGAACCCGTTCCTGGGCTGCCGGTCGATCCGCTACTGCCTGCTCGAACGGCGCGACGTCTTCTGGCGGCAGCTCCGGGCGATCCTGCGCGCCTCGGCCCGGGGCGACGTGCGCATCATGCTGCCCATGATCTCGTCGCTCGAGGAGCTCCTCGAGGCCAAGAGCACGATCGAGGAGGTCAAGCAGGAGCTCCGGAGGGAGGGCCACCCGTTCCGGGAGGAGCTCCCCGTCGGGATCATGATCGAGGTCCCGTCGGCCGCGCTCCTGGCCGACGTCCTGGCCCAGTACGCCGACTTCTTCAGCATCGGCACGAACGACCTGGTCCAGTACACGCTCGCCGTGGACCGCGTGAACGCCAAGGTGGCGCCGCTCTATCAGCCGACGCACCCGGCGATCTTCCGCCTGCTGCTGACCACGATCGAGGCCGCGCGCCGCCAGAAGATCCCGGTGAGCATCTGCGGCGAGCTCTCGGGCGAGCCGCACTTCACCCTGCCGCTCGTCGGCCTCGGCATGCGGGACCTCTCCATGGCGTCGTCGACGATCCCGAAGATCAAGCGCTTCATCCGCCGCATCAGCGCCCTCGAGGCGGGGCGCGCCGTCGATGCCGTGCTGACCATCCAGAACGCCACCGAGACGCTCGAGTACCTCAACGAGAAGGCGCGCGAGATCGACCCGGCGCTCTACGGCCTTTGAGGCCCGCACGCCAGCGAGCCGTCGGCGCCCGCCCCTCCCGCGAGGTCGTCGTTTGTTCGGCCGTGGTTGCGCGGGGGGCGCCGCTCCAGTTACCTTCCCCGGACGCGCGGAGAAACGACCCAGGCCAACGGTGTCCATCATCAGCAGGGGTGGGGTGCGGCTGGAGCCTCCGGTCACCGGAGCGCCCCCTTCGTCGTCCCCCGCATGCTCCGTAGTCCCCACGCGACCCGCCGAGCGGCCGGGCTCCCGGCGCGCGGGCGGCGACAGGAGCGTGTGCATGATGATGGTGTGCCCTGCCCTGGTGGGGGCTCCCTCGACCGAACGTTCTGAACTTGCGTCGGTCGGTGGGGGTGAGTATAGTCCTGCCCGGGGGAAGACCGGGCGGAACCGGTCGATCAGCCGAGTTCGGGATCTTCTGAATCCGCCAGGGTGGGGAGGCGGCCAGACGAGCCCCGCGTGGCGCCGCACCGGCGCCCGGCGCGCGGCCTACTGCCACCACGACACTCCAGCGGACTTCAGGCCTGGATCCCGGCAAGGATCTTGGGGCGAGGGCTCCATGTTCGGCCCGCACACGGAGGAGCGAGACCATGTTCGGCAGGAGTAAGCGAGTCCTCGCCCTGGACATCGGCTCGAGCGAGATCAAGGCGATGGAGGTCGTCGACACCGGCTCCGGCATCGCGCTGACCGGCTTCGAGGCCACGCGCATCGGCAGCCAGAACGAGACGATCTTCGCCGTCAAGGAGCTCCTCAAGAAGGGGAACTTCAAGACGAAGCGCTGCGTGACGGCGGTCTCCGGCCGCTCGGTGATCGTGCGCTACGTCACGATGGCGCAGATGCCGATCGAGGACCTGCGCCAGGCGATCAAGTTCGAGGCGGACAAGTACATTCCCTTCGAGGTCGACGAGGTGATCATGGACACCCAGATCCTCGAGGACGGCATCGGCGATGCCGGCGCCGAGATGAAGGTGCTCCTGGTCGCCGTGCGCAAGAGCCTCGTCGAGGAGCACCTCGCGCTGCTCAACGACGCCGGCCTGCAGCCGACGACGATCGACGTCGACGCCTTCGCGCTGGGCAACGCCTTCGAGGCGCGCGCGCGCGCCCAGGGCGGGCTGGCCCCCGAGAAGGTGGTCGCGCTGATCGACATCGGCGCCAACAAGACCAACATCAACATCCTCAAGGGCAAGACCTCGTACTTCACCCGCGAGGTCTACCTGGCCGGCAACGACTTCACCGAGGCCGTGTCGCGCAAGTTCAACCTGGACACGCAGGAGGCGGAGCGCCTCAAGTGCGAGCCGGCCGACCAATCGGCGGAGGTGGAGGAGGCGATCCTCCCCACGCTCGACGACCTCGGCAACGAGATCCAGCTCTCCTTCGACTACTTCGAGAACCAGTTCGACCGCGTCGTCGAGGAGGTCTACATCTCGGGCGGGAGCGCGCGGCTGCCGGGCCTGCAGCGGGCCTTCGAGGGGGCGTTCGAGAAGAGCGTCGTCTTCTGGAACCCGCTCGAGGGGATCGACATCCGCCAGGGCGTCGACATGAAGCGGGTCAACCAGTACGCGGGTCAGCTCGCGGTCGGGGTCGGCCTCGCGACCAGGGCTAGGGGGTGGTAGCGTGCTCGCCATGATCGAGATCAACCTGCTGCCGCAGGAGTATCGGCCGCGCGACTCGACCAACGTCCCGCTGATGCTCACCGCGCTCGGCGGCATCGTCCTGGTGTGCGGCCTCATGTTCTCGCTGGTCAGCATCCAGAACGACGTCCGCGACCTCGAGCGCCAGGTGACGGACCTCGGCGTGCGGAAGGCCGACCTCGAGCTCGACGCCAAGCGGGTCGACGCGCTGAAGGAGGAGATCGAGCGGCAGAAGAGCCGCCAGGAGACGATCATCGAGATCAGCCAGTCGAAGGTCATGTGGTCGCAGAAGCTCGAGCAGTTCGCCCGGGTCATGGGCAACCACAGGAACTTCTGGGTGAACCAGCTGACCCTGACCAAGTCCGCCGCCACCGCCCGCGGGAGCGGCTCGACCTTCAGCATGCGCGTGTCGGGCCTGCACTACGACATCAGCGAGGTCGCCAAGCTGCGCGACGCCCTGCAGAACGACCAGAACTTCTTCTATCACTTCGACGAGCTGCAGAGCTACACGGTCTCGAAGGCCCCCGTGACGGGCATGCGCAACGCGACCGAACGGATGGACTTCGAGATCAAGCTGCCGGTCGCGGCCGGCACCCCGGCGGGGAGGTAAGCCGTGACGAAGGAGACCAAGGCCACGGCGATCGCCGCCGGCATCGTCGCGCTCATCTCGCTCGGGTTCGGCTACGTCATCAACGACGAGCTGGACACGAAGGCCGTCCGGGAGGCCGAGAAGGCGACGCTCGAGGGCGAGATCGACGTCCTCGAGAAGAAGGTCGCCACCATCGACGCGCTCACCCAGGAGCTCGAGAACCTGAAGGCGAACTTCTCCCAGTACATCAAGATCCTGCCCTCGCCCGAGATCGCCACGCACGAGCGCCTCATGGACCTCGTGCAGGAGAAGTCGGGCCGGACCAGCTTCCAGATCGAGAAGTTCGACTTCAGGCAGCAGGCCGGGGGGGCGGCCGCCGCGGCGCGGCGGGCGAAGACGGCCTTCCAGGAGGTCGAGATCACGCTCAACGCCAAGGGCACGTTCGAGCAGTTCCTCCGCTTCCTCAACTCGCTCGAGCGCCACGAGAGCTTCGTCCGCGTGAACAGCTTCACGTGCACGGCGCCGACGACGCCGGCGACGGATGAACAGGGCAAGGTGATCTACCCCCTGACCGTCGCGCTCAACATCTCGACGTTCCGCTACGACTCGGGAGGGCGATAGCGTGCACCACCCCTTGAAGCACTTCCTGGTGGTGGCGGGGGTCGTCGCGGCCTCCGCGACCGCGTGGTCGCAGCAGCCGCCGCGCGGCTCGGTCGAGTCGGCCCCCGGCGACGGCGAGGCCAACGAGATCGTCCTCAAGACCCAGTTCCTCGAGGCCCACAAGGCCAAGAAGTGGGCCGAGGCGCGCGAGGCCTTCGTGACCATGCGGCGGAACTTCCCGCTGGTCGCGCAGGACAAGCGGATGGTCTACCTGTTCGCCGAGGCGCAGTACAACCTCAGGGAGCCGGACGGGGCCACCCAGACGCTCGAGAAGCTCCTCGAGCTGCAGGACAACCACGCCCGCGGCCTGTTCCTCCTGGCGCAGATCAAGGCCAAGTCGAACAACACGCAGGACAAGGAGCGGGCCAAGGACCTGCTGATCCAGGCGGCCCGCGCCGGGCTGTACGTCCTCCGTGACATCAGCTCGGCCGAGGGCAAGGCGGTGTTCGGGTTCCTGCTCACCGATCCCGCCTTCATCCTGCGCGTCATGCACGCGGCCAACGAGTACCAGATCACGAGCACGGACGTGCACAACCCGTTCATCAGCGCGCTCCTGCCCCACGTCGAGGGCCTGGTGGAGCCCGTGGTCACGGTCAGCGCGGGCGACCCGCGGCAGGCCGAGCTCGAGGAGCGGATCGAGAACCTGTTCCAGGAGATCGTCAAGCTCGCCGAGGAGCGGCAGGTCGAGGAGCTCATCACCAAGTTCACCGAGCTCCGGCAGATCATGAACGAGTACCAGGGCTTCGGCACCGCCGAGGTGAAGAAGAAGCTGGAGAAGTGGGGCCAGAAGCTCGCCGACCTGGGCGAGATCCAGTACTCGATCCGGCTGCAGGTCTACATCGCCGAGGGCAACCAGCACCTGCGGTCGATGGCCGACGCGATCCGCGGCGACCTGTTCGACGCCGCCCTGGAGCAGTTCAACCAGATCGAGGCGCTGTGCGACCAGATGCGCGCGGAGGACCGCGAGGTCTTCCACCGCAACGCCGAGGCGCTGTTCCTCCGCGGCAAGGCGCTCGCCGACCGGGCCCGCCGGCTCAAGCGCATCGCGGAGTTCCGCCTGGTCGTGACGGGGATCGTCATCGCCCCGCCGGGCGACAAGGAAGACAGCGCGATCATCAATAACCGGATCTACCGGGAGGGCGACACGGTGTTCGATGACACCGACGAGGAGATCGAAGGCCTCCGCGTCGTCGAGATCATCCGCTCCACCGTGCGCTTCCGCTTCGAGGACACCGAGTTCGTGCGGGAGCTCAAGCCCCAGCAGTGACGAACGGGACGGCGCGGCCGCGCAGCGGCCGCGCGGGCTCCGGGGCGCCGAGGCGCCCCGGGCTCACCAGGGCCCAGGGGGGGCCCCGGACGGGGAACAGGGACGGACGGTCGCCCGGGGGAAGCCAGGCGTCCGCGGGCACGGCGACGACGCCGCACGCGCCCGGAAACAAAGGGGGAAGAATGAGGACGCGGCGGTACGCGTGCGTGGCGGCCTTGGCCGCCATCGTGGTTGTCGGCACCCCGGCGCTCGGCCAGGACGGTCCGCTCGACGTGGGTGGGCTCTCCGGCGGGGGGCCGCGTGGAGGCGCGAGCCAGCGCATCCACGTCGACGTCGATGACGTGGACCTGTCGGAGGTCATGGAGCGCATCGGCCGGCAGGTCGGGCGCAACATCCTCGTCGACCCGAGCGTGCAGGAGCGCGTGACCGTCTCCCTGCGCGACATCCCGTGGCGCGAGGCCGTCGACGTCATCGCGCGCATGACGCGCTGCGAGGTCGAGGAGCGCGCCGGCGGCATCCTCATCCTCACCCAGCCGCCCAAGGTGACGATCCAGTTCACGGACGCCAACGTGCGCACCGTGCTGCAGCTCCTGGCGGCCTACAGCGGCAAGAACATCATCATCTCGCCCAACGTCACCGGCAGCGTGACGCTGGACCTCAAGGAGGTCCACTGGCTGCGGGCGCTCCACGCGATCGTCAAGACCGTGGGCGACTACGAGGTGGTCGAGGAGACGGAGGACCTCCTGCGCGTGGTCCGGCGCGATGCGATCGAGCAGCAGCTCGAGACCATCGTGTTCCCGCTCAAGTACGTCCGGCCCCCGGCCCACTACCGCGCCGTCCCGCCCCGCACCACCGGCGGCGGCAACCGCGGCCAGGCCGCGGCGGCCGTCTTCGTCGGGCCGCAGACGACGACGCTCACGCCCCAGCAGCTCGAGCCGCGGGAGAGCTTCACGCTGTTCCGCGCCCTCCGCTCGGTCATCGAGCAGAGCCAGATCGCGGGCGCGGTGATCGACTACGACCTGCAGAAGAACGCCTTCGTCGTCACGGCCACGCGGCCGCTGCTGAACCAGCTCCGCGTGATCATCGAGAAGCTCGACACCGCGCCGGCGCAGATCTTCGCCGAGGTCCGCTTCGTCTCGATCCGCGACAACAACAACCAGGAGTACGGGATCGAGTTCTCGGACGGCAGCCGCGACCAGGGCCTGCGCATCAACGGCCCGTTCCCCAGCCAGGGCGTCGTGGTCGGCCAGGACCCGTTCCAGCCCCCGCCGGCGACCCGCAACTTCAACGTCGGCCAGTACCCGTTCTTCTTCCAGTCGCAGATGACGGAGGTGTTCAAGTCGAACTTCTTCCTGCCGGCGGTCCTCGACACGGCGGGCATGAACGCGACGCTGAACCTGATCGACCGTGACGACCGCGCCCGCGTGATCCAGTCGCCGTCGCTGTTCATGCTCGACAACGAGGCGGCGGTGATCTTCGTCGGCGAGAACGTCCCCTACGCCGTGCTCCGCGCCCAGCCGGACGCCAACGGCAACGTCGTCCAGACCCTCGAGGAGGGCCAGGACTCGCCGGTGGCCATCGGCTTCTCGCTGTTCATGCAGGCGCGCGTGATCCCGGACAGCGACCGGATCACCCTCACGGTCCTGCCGCGCGTCAACGAGCTCACGGGCACGAACCCGGCCCTGCCCGGCTTCGAGCTGTTCCAGTTCGGCAACAACTTCCAGCTCAACCTGCCGCGGACCCGCGAGCAGGCGCTGGTGACCCACGTCATGCTCGACGACACCTACACGGCTGTGATCGGCGGCCTCCTCAAGGAGGAGGACCTCGAGGTGATCAAGCGGGTGCCGATCCTCTCGAGCATCCCGATCATCGGGACCCTGTTCACGAACAAGCAGTTCACCCGTCGGGTCGAGAACCTGACGATCTTCGTCACCCCGACGATCGTCCGCGAGCGCTCGACGACGCAGTCGATCTTCTCCCGCGCGACGCGGCGCATGGAGGAGGTCGACTGGAAGTGGAAGCGCGACCAGATGCCGGAGGACGAGGACGGCAACCCGACCTGGAAGGACGACGAGGACGGCCGCTAGGCCCGTCGTCGCCTGGTCTCGACCTGCCGCGGGGGGAGCTTCGGCTCCCCCCGCGTCGTTTCCGGCCGGGCCTTCCCCCCTGGACTTTCCGGCGGGACGGCCTTAAATATCAGCCTCGCAAACCCTCGCGCGAGCCGGGCCCCCACGCGGGCGCCCCCGCGCGCTCCGGAAACCTCGAACTCGGCCGCCCCGACCGGCCTGGAGCCCCATGGTCAAGCGCATGCTGATCAACGTCTCGGAGCAGGAGGAGGCTCGACTGGCCGTGGTCGAGGGCGACCTCCTCTCCGAGCTGTACGTCGAGCGCACCACCGAGGAGAAGTACCTCGGGAACATCTACAAGGGGCGGATCGCCAACATCGAGCCGAGCATCCAGGCCGCGTTCGTCGACTTCGGGCGGGACATCAACGGCTTCCTGCACGTGAGCGACGTCATGCCCGCCTACGGCAAGCGTCAGCCGGGGAACGGCGAGCACCAGGACATCACGCAGCTCCTGTCGAAGGGCCAGGAGGTCCTCGTCCAGATCACGAAGGACCAGATCGGCACGAAGGTCCCCACGCTGACGACGTACATCAGCCTGCCGGGCCGCTACCTGGTCCTCATGCCGTCGATCAGCAAGTGCGGCGTGTCGAAGAAGATCACCTCCGAGGAGGAGCGCCAGAAGCTGCGCTCGCTGCTCAAGGACCTCAACCCGCCGGCCGGGATGGGCTACATCATCCGCACGGCGGGCCTCGACCGCAGCCGCGAGGAGCTGGCGCGCGACCTGACCTACCTGCTCAACCTCTGGAAGGCGATCCTCCAGCGGGTGAAGGGGGCCGAGTCGCCGGCCACGATCTACAAGGAGTCGGACCTCGTCATCCGCTCGATCCGCGACCTGTTCTCGGGCGAGATCGACGAGGTGGTCGTCGACAACTACGACGTCTACACGCGCGCCAAGGAGTTCCTGCGCGCGGTCATGCCGCGCTACGAGGACATCGTCAAGTTCTACCCCGGCCCGACGCCGCTGTTCCACAAGTACAACGTGGAGCGCCAGATCGAGGGGCTGCAGGCCAAGCGCGTGCCGCTCAAGTCGGGTGGCTCGATCATCATCGAGCAGACCGAGGCCCTGGTGGCCATCGACGTCAACTCGGGCAAGTTCAAGGGCGAGAAGAACCTCGAGGAGACGGCCTACCGCACGAACCTGGAGGCGGCCGAGGCGATCGCCCGGCAGGTTCGCCTGCGCGACCTCGGCGGCCTGATCGTGTGCGACTTCATCGACATGCGCGAGTCGCGCCACAAGACGGCGGTCGAGCGGGCGCTGCGCGCCCACCTGCGGCGCGACCGCGCCCGCGTGCGCGTCGCCCGCATGTCGCGGTTCTCGCTCATCGAGATGACCCGGCAGCGCGTGCGCGAGAGCCTCAAGCGCACGACCTACAAGCCGTGCGCCCACTGCACGGGCACCGGCTACATCAAGTCGGTCGAGTCCGTGGCCCTCGAGGTCATGCGCGAGGTCCAGCTCCGGCTGGTCGAGCATCCCAACGAGGAGGTCACGGTCGTCTGCAACCCCGAGGTCGCCGACTACCTGCGCAAGCGCAAGCTCCCCGCCCTCGACAAGCTGAAGGACCGCTTCAAGCAGCCGATCGAGGTCGTCGGCTCGCGCGACCTGCGGGCCGACGAGATCAAGTTCAACTAGTGTGATCGACGGCTGCGGCCGCGGATGCCGGGCGAGGGGGGGCGCGCGCGGGTCGTAGGATCCGGCGATCGATACGACCCGCGCGCGCTCCCCCCTCGCCTCGTCCTCCGCGGCCTCGCCTCACCTGCGGTTCCATTCCACCCGTGGCTCGAGCGTGTCGGTTTGCGAGCTCTCGCTCCGAGGCCAGGCTCGTGCGCCTGCTGCGGGCGGCGGCTGCCGAGCTCAGCGACGCGCGCGGCCGCCAGGACGAAGCGATCGATACGGGCCGCGCGCACGCCGAAGAGCCTCGGCCTCCGCGGCATCGCCTCGCTCGTCTTTCTAGTCGTCCGCGAGCTGGCCCGGGTCGATCCCGTACTCCTTCAGCTTGCGCCAGAGCGTGCTCTTGCTGATGTCGAGCACCGCGGCCGCGCGCTTCTGGTTGCCGCCCTCGCGCTTGAGGACGGCCAGGATGTGCAGGCGCTCGAGCTCGGCCAGGGTGATCGCGTCGCCGACGCCGGCGCCGGCGGCCGGCGGGCGGGAGGCCTCGGCCGGCGGCGGGGCGGCGCCCGGCATGAGCAGGTGCTCCGGTCGCAGCTCGTTGCCGCGGCAGAGCATGACGCCGCGCTCGATGACGTTCTCGAGCTCGCGGATGTTCCCCGGCCAGTCGTAGCTGCGCAGGACGAGCATGGCCCGCTTGCTGACCTCGGTCACGGGCCGGCCCAGACGGCGCGCGAAGCGCTCGAGGAAGTGCTGCGCCAGCCGCGGGAGGTCGTCGCGCCGCTCGCGCAGCGCCGGCAGCTCGATCGGCAGCACGTTCAGCCGGTAGTAGAGGTCCTCGCGGAAGCGCCCCTGGCGCATCATCCCGTGCAGGTCGCGGTTGGTCGCGGCGACGACGCGCGTGTCGACACGCACGCTGCGGTTCTGCCCGATCGGCCGCACCTCGCCGGTCTCGAGGAAGCGCAGCAGCTGCGGCTGCACCTCGAGCGGGAGCTCGCCCACCTCGTCGAGGAACAGCGTCCCGCCGTCGGCCTCCTGGGCCAGGCCCTTGCGGTTGCGCGTGGCGCCCGAGAAGGCGCCGCGCATGTGGCCGAAGAGCTCGCTCTCGAACAGGTTGTCCGGGATCGTCGCGCAGTTGACCACCACGTAGGCCCGGTCGCGGCGCGGGCTGAGGCGGCGGATCATGCGCGCGAGCAGGTCCTTGCCGGTCCCGGTCTCGCCCGTGATGAGGATCGTCGAGTCGGAGCTGGCCCACTCGCGCACGACCTCGAGCACCTTCCGGATGCGCTCGCCCTCGCCCACGATCTCGGCCGGGTCGTTGGGGTCGTCGATCTGCCGGGCCAGCGAGCGCACCTCGGTGCGCAGGCGGCGCCGCTCGAGGGCCAGGTCGACCGCGTGCAGGACCTGGTCGGGCGTGAAGGGCTTCGTCAGGTAGTCGTGGGCGCCGCGGCGGATCGCCTGCACGGCGCTCTCGATCGTGCCGAAGGCGGTCACGATCAGCACCTCGGTGTCGGCGTCCCGCGCCTTCACCGCCTCGAGGACCGCCAGCCCGTCGACCTCCTCCATCTTGAGGTCGGTGATGACCAGGTCGTAGAGCGTCTCGTCGACGCGCCGGATCGCCTCGGCGCCGGACCCGGCCTCGTCGACCGCGTGGCCGGCGCGCGACAGCGTGATCGACAGCGTCTGGCGGAGCGACCGCTGGTCGTCGACGACGAGCACCTGCGCCACGGCTCAGCCCTCCCCGCCGTCGTCCGGCCGGCTGGCTGGCAGGGAGAACGAGGCCGCCGTCCCCGCGCCGGGGGCGCTCTCCAGGCGCAGCGCCCCGCCGTGGGCCTCGACGATCCGCTTGCAGATCGTCAGCCCCAGGCCGGTCCCCTGCGCCTTGCTCGTGCGGAACGGCTCGAAGCAGCGGGCGAGCACCTCGGGCGGCATCCCGGGCCCGTCGTCGGCCACCCGCACCTCGACCCCGCCGGGGAGCGCGCGCGCGCGCACGACCACGCGCTCGCGCGCCGCGTCGAGGGCGTTGGCGAGCAGGTTCCAGAGCACCTGCTTCACCTGCCCCGGGTCGAGCGGCAGCGGCCCGGCGGCGTCGTCGTCCACGAGCAGCAGCACCTGCCGCTCGCGGGCGCGCTCGTCGCGCTCGGCGAGCGTGACCACCTCCCGCAGGAGGTCGCCGAGGTCGACCGGCTCGAGCGACGGGCGCACCGGCCGGGCGAAGTCCAGGAACTGGCTGACGATCCCGCCGATGCGGTGCGTCTCGTCGAAGACGATGTCGAGGAGCGTGCGGTCGTCCCCGGACACGTCGAGGTCGCGCCGCAGGAGCGCCACCGAGCTCTGGATCGCGCCCAGGGGGTTCCGGATCTCGTGCGCGACGCTCGCCGCGAGCGCCTGCACGGCGCGCAGCTTCTCCTCCTCGAGGCGCCGCTCCACGCGCACGTCGCGGGCGATCCCCACCAGGCCGGCCACGCGGTCCCCCGCGCGCAGCACCGACGAGCTCCACGAGACCGGCACCGCGCGGCCGTCGCGCGTGCGCAGGAGCGCGTCGACCCGCTGGTAGCCGCCGGCGCGCAGGGCCTGGTCCAGGGCCGGCGGCGTCAGGCGCCGCGCCTGCTCGGGGTCCGCCCACAGGCCCGCCGCGGGCCGCCCGACGAGGTCGCCCTCGCGGTAGCCCAGGAGCTCGTGCGCGGCCTGGTTGGCGAACTCGACCTCGCCCTCGGCGTCGACGACCAGGACCGCGTCGGCCAGGGCGGCGAACACGCCGCGCAGGTAGTCGCGCGTCGAGACGAGCTCGCCCGTCTTGACGTTGATGAGCCGGTCCTTCTCGAGGATCTGCTCCTTGAGCCGCTGGACGCTCTCGAGCACGGAGCCGACGTCGGAGGCGTCGGCGCGGGCGAACCGCCCCGTCTCCAGCCGCGCCCGCAGCGCGCTCGTGCCGTGCTCGGCGCCCCCCTGCATGTCAACGACTCTACACGCCCGGCCCGTGCGAGGCTCGCGCCAGGGGCCCTGGGCCTGCTATCGTGAGGCCGTGAGCGCCTCGCCGACGTCGTCCGCCGCGCCCCGGGCCGCCGCCGCGCTCGTCGTCGGGTTGACGGTCGCCGTCGCCGCCTGGCCCGCCGCGCCCGCGCTCGCCACCAACACGGGCGACAAGCCGCGCCTGCGCGTGACCCTCTTCGACGGGACCGTCCACGAGGGCGAGGTCAAGTTCACGAAGGACCGCCTCGAGGTGAAGGGGCGGCGCGCGGCGAAGGTGCGCTACCGCGACATCGCCTCGCTCTCGGACGTCCCGCCCCCGGACGAGGCGGAGCTCGCCTCGCGCCGCGCCGAGCACGCGCGCCGCGCCGAGCGGCTGGGCCAGGGCGACGCCGCCGGCTGGACGCGCCTCGGCCAGTGGGCCCGCGAGCAGGAGCTCGACGAGGAGGCCCGGAGCGCCTTCGAGCGCGCCGTGGCGCTCGACCCCGACCACGCCCCAGCCCGCCGGGGGCTCGGCCAGCTCAAGGACGACGACGGCGCCTGGGTCGACGGGGTCGACGTCGTGCGCCGCCGCCGCGGCGACCTCGAGCCCGGCGACCTCGACGCCGTGGTCGACCTGGCCCGCTTCGCCCTCAAGAACGGCCTCGAGGACCCGGCCTTCACGCTCCTGCGCCAGGTCCTCAACCAGGACACCTACCACGAGAAGGCGATCGAGCTCTCCCGCCCCTTCACGGCCGCCTACCGCCAGCGCGTGCCCATGGCGCTGCCCCTGCGCGGCCGCTGGAAGGCCAGCGAGGACCCGACGCGGCATCACCAGCGCAAGGCCTGGGCCGTCTACGCCCTCGACATCATGAAGGTCGACGCCGCCGGCCGCACCCACACGGGCCGCGGCGACAAGCTCGAGGACTACCTCACCTGGGACGAGCCCTTCTACGCCGTCGCCGCCGGCCGCGTCGCCGAGGTCCGCGACGGCAACCCCGACAACCCGGCGCGGACGGTCCCGCCGGGCGTGGCCGAGAAGCACAACGGCGTGACGATCGACCACGGCGACGGCGAGGTCTCCTGGTACGTCCACGCGCGCAACGGCTCGATCGTGGTCAAGGTCGGCGACCAGGTCGAGCGCGGGCAGCTCCTCGGCCGCATCGGCAACAGCGGCGCCTCGGCCGTCCCGCACCTGCACTTCACGCTCGTGGCTCATGGCAACCTGTCGGTCCCCTGGGCCTGCGACGACTACGTGCTCATCGCGCCCGACTCGACGCCGATCCCCGTGACGCGCGCCTTCCCGCGGGAGGGGTGGACCTTCGAGGGGAAGGAGCCGTGACGCCCCGGGCCGCCCAGGTGTCCGCCGCGCCCGTCTTCGCGTAGCCTGGTCGCCCATGGAGCTGGCCCACATCTCCGACCTGCACGTCACCGCCCCGCTCGGGCCGTGGTGGGGGCTGCTCAACAAGCGGGTGATCGGCGCGCTGACGCTCCTGCGGCGCGCCCACCCGCACGCGGTCATGCAGGCCGCGGTCGACGACCTGCGCGCCGCGCCGCCCGACCACCTGGCCGTCACCGGCGACCTCACGAACCTCGCCCTCGACGCCGAGTTCGCCCGCGCGCGCGACTACCTGGCGGCGGTCGGCCTCCCGCCCGAGCGCCTCTCGGTGATCCCGGGGAACCACGACGGCTACGTGCGCGGGCCCTTCCGCGCGCGCCGCTTCGAGCACCACCTGGCCCCGCTGCTCGGCCTCGCGCCCGACGCCCTGGCCTGGCCGCGCGTCCAGCGCCGTGACGGGGTCCTCTTCGTCTCGATCTCGAGCTGCGTGCCCACGCCCTGGTTCACGGCCTACGGGCGGGTCGAGGCCGCGCAGGTCGCCGCCCTGCGCGCCGCGCTCCTCGCCGACGACGCCCCGTTCAAGGTCGTGCTCGTGCACCACCCGCCGCTGCAGGGGCACGGCGGGCCCGACTTCATCTGGCGCCGGAACCTCGACGGCCGGGCGATCATCGACGCCTGCCACGAGGGCGGGGCCGACCTGCTCCTGTGCGGCCACACCCACGCGCCCTTCCGCCTGCAGGTGCCCGGCGGCGCGCGGCCGCTCGTGATCTCCTGCGCCGGCTCGACGACCAAGCGGCCGCGCGCCCTGGGCGCCGCGGCCACCTACAACCGCTACCGGATCGAGGGCGGACGCCTGCTCGAGGTCGAGGTGCGAGGCTACTGCCCGGAGCAGGGCCGCTTCGTCAGCCTGCGGCGCGAGAGCCCCTGAAAAGCAAACGGCCCCCGCCCTCCCGGAGGAGGACAGGGGCGCGCCTACCGTTTTCCCCGGTGCTGTCGCTAGGACGACGCCTTCGCCTCGTCGGCCTTCTCGTCCTTGGGCGGGACGATGACCTTCGTGGCGTTGCGCCGGATCTCCTGCTTGACGTCGGCCCAGGTGGCGAAGGCGCGCTTGCCGCCGTACGCGCCCTTGGTCCCCCGGTTCGCCTTCTTGTTGCGCCAGTTCAGGCGCCGCTTCTTCAACCCGCGACTCCCGCGAGGCATGGGCGCGCTCCTTTCTCGACTACGGTGCCGCGCGCTCGGCGGCACGTCGAAGGGACGACTTATATCACGGGGTCGCGGGTCGGTGAAGCCCCCGGTCGCGCCCGATCCGGGCGGCCTCCCGGAGGATCCGCTCGAGCGAGCGCGTCCGGTCCAGGTGGCCGTCGCGGGCCAGGGACAGCCCCCGGGCCCGCACGCCCATCCGCCGGCGCAGGGCCGGGTCCCCGGCCAGGGTCCGCAGGGCGCGCAGCCACTCGCCCTCGTCGTCGGCCACCAGGCCTGCCTCGGGCGGGTCGAGCGTCTCGAGGCCCGCCCCGGCCCGCGAGGCGACCGACGGCAGGCCGAAGGCCATGTAACGCAGGAGCTTGTACGCGCACTTCCCGCGGCTCCAGGCGTCCCCGGCCAGCGGGTAGAGGCCGACGTCCGCCCGCCGGAGGGCGGCCTCCTCGGCCGGGAGCGACCACGGCGTGAACGTGACCGGCACCCCGGGCAGGTCCGGCGGCGCGTCGGCCACGACCTCCAGGGCCACGGGCGCCTCGCGCGCCAGGGCCCGAAGGACGGGGCCCAGGCCCTCGAGGTACGGCAGGGTCGAGCGGCTCCCGGTCCAGACGAGGCGCACCTCGGGCCCGGCCGGCCGCGGCTCGAGCTCCGGCGTCGACGAGGCCGGCGCCGGCGTCGACGAGGCGAGCACGCGCACGCGCGGGTGGCGTCCGCGCAGCTCGTCACGCAGGGCCCCGCTGCCGACGACGACCAGGTCGACGGCCCGCAGGGCGTCGGCCAGCCGGGCCGGCCCGCGCCGGCCGCCGGGCCGGAACGGGCGCGCCCACAGGGCGTCGTCGAGGTCGAGGACGAGCGCGCGCGCCGCGCGCCGCAGGGCCACGAGGTCGCCCTCGCCCAGGAGGCGCCGGCCGAGGACGACGACGTCGCGCCCGCTCAACCCGGCGAACAGGCGGCGCCGTGCGAGCGGCCCGCGCGGCAGCGCGAGCAGCTCGCCCGTGATGCCGCGGGCAGCGAGCCCCGGCAGGTGGTCGAGCACCCGCACGCGCGCGCTGGCCGAGCCGGGGTCGCCGCTGACGAACGCCGCCGTGAGCGGGGCGCCGGGCCGGTCCAGAGGTCCGGCCGGAGGGCCGCTCGCGGGCCCTCCGGCTTCGTCGCTGACGCCGTCGGAGCCAGGGCCGTGGTTGCTCACGTTCGTAGGCTCACGAGCCCTCGGCGGGGGCGACCCGGACTCCGGCCCGGAGCCGGCCTGCCTCTAGGCCCACCAGCCCGCGGCGACGCCCTCGTTCCACCACGAGCGCATGGGCACGAGGGTCCTCGTCTCCCAGCCGCGCCGCTTGGCCTCCATGACGTGATCCCAGGTCTTGTCCCACGTCTCGCCCGCGACCCAGCTCATGTAGTCCCACTCGCCGGGGGTCGAGGCCGTGCTCACCTGGCCCTCCCAGCCGCACAGCTCGCGCCAGCGGTTCATGGGCCCCGCCTCGCGCGCGAGCATCCACACGCCCGCCGGGCGCTCCCACCACCAGGCGCCGTTCTTGTAGCCCTGGTGGACGAAGTGCGACGCCGTGTGCTGCACGCCCGGCCAGCCGCGCACCTCGCCCACGCGCGCCTGCATGTCGTCCGCCTGCTTCGCGTCGTACCAGACCATCAGGTCGAAGTCGCCCGTGACCACCCACGCGCCGATCGTGTGCGGCCAGGCCCGCAGGCGCTCCCACAGCGCCTCGACCGCGTCCGGCTGGGCCTTGACGAACATGTACGCGCTGCGGCTCTTCCACTCGGCCATCGGACCGTCCTCCCGTCCCGTGTCGAAGGCAGAGAGGGTCTCCGGAGGCAGGCCGCTTGTCAAGGCGACCGACCGGCGCGATCACGGCCACGGCCCGTGCAGACCGCGTCTCGCCGCACGCACCGGTCGCCGAGGGCCAGCCAGCGCGTCCAGCGTCCGGCGCGTCCAGCGACGTCTCAGGGGCCGGGCCTGAAATGACAGGACTCACCGTCGCTGTCACTCGCATCCGCGGCCGCAGCGTCGATCACACCACCCGCCCAGGCCACGGGTGGAACGCAGCAACCAGCGAGGCGAGGCCGCGGAGGCCGAGGCGAGGAGGCGCGCGCGCGGCTGATATCGATCGCCCGATCCTATCAGCCGCGCGCGCGCCTCCTCGCCCGGCATCCGCGGCCGCAGCCGTCGATGAACCGAGCCGCGCGCGCGCCGCCTCGCCCGGCATCCGCGGCCGCAGCCGTCGATCACACTACCTGCCGCGGAGGAGGTCCCCCCAGGCGCCGCCGGGCTGCTCGACGCCGCGCGGCGTGACCTCGAGCGTGAGCATGCGCTCGTAGACGAGCCGGGGGTCGCGCGTGCGCGCGAACGACTCGGCGACGGCCTGGAGCGACGGGCGCACGCGGCCCTGAAAGGCCGGCCGGTCGTCGACGACGACGGTCAGGTTCTTCTTCGGGTCGATCACCTCGGGGTCGACGAACAGCGTCAGCCGCGACACGCCCTGGGTGGCCACGAGGACCCGGTTCTTCTGCGCCTCGGCCTCGACCCGCGACGACACGCCGGCGCGGCCGTCGATCCGCAGCCAGTAGGCGCCGGCGTGGTAGTCGCCGATCGCGCGGTGGACGACGCGGCGCGGGCTCGAGCGGCGCACGCGCGTGTCGAGCCACTCGCGGAAGCGCGCCGCCTCGTCGCCGCCGGCCAGGAACGACGACAGCACGTGCTTGCCGCCCTTGATCTCCACGTAGGTGTGCGCGAGGCGCCGCTCGGTGAGCTCCTGGTGCGTCCAGCGCTCGGGCTCGACCGGGACCACCTCGTCCTCGTCGCCATGGACGAAGTAGACGGGCACCATGGCCACGTTGTCGAGGAGGAGGCGCGTGAGCCGGTCGCGCCCGAGCATGCCCGCGGCGAACTCCTCGCGCGACAGCCCGCCGGCGAAGGGCGTGATCGCCGCGAACAGGTCGTGGTAGCGCAGCCCCACGTTCCACGTGCCGAAGCCGCCCATGCTGTAGCCCATGAGCACGACCCGGTCGGTGTCGATCGGATAGCGGCGCTTCAGGTAGTCGAGCGCCACGATCGGGAACGTCCGCTCGCGGTAGCTCCACCAGTGCGGGAAGCGCTTGACGATGTCCATGCCGGCCGCCCGCGACGTGCGCAAGTCCTCCGGGTCCTCGGACGCGTGCGGCATCTTCGCCGAGGGCGCGATCACGATCGTGTGCGGCGGCACGAGCACCGGGATCACCGGCAGCGGCTGGCGCGCGTCGCCGCGCAGGCCGTGGAGGAGGACGATCGCCCGGTAGGTGCCGTCGGCCTGCGGGCCGTCGGACGGCAGCACGACCTCGGCGTCGGTCTCGACCCCGTAGCCGCAGCGCAGCGTCGTCTGGTGGCTCGTGACCGGCGCGGCCTCGAGCGGCAGCCCGCGCACGAGCGCCGCGGCCTGCTCGGGCTCGACGCGCGCGCGCTGCCAGGCCGCCGCCGCCTCGGCGGCGGTGATGCGACCGTCTGCCAGGGCGCGGGCGACGGCCGCCGGGTCGTCGTCGGCGCCGGTGGACGCGGCCGCCGCGAGGAGCGCCGCGAGGGCGGCGCAGGCCAGGGGTCGACGCATGGTGCCTCCAGCGAGATGGCCGCTCCAGCCTAAGAGAGCGCGAGGGCGATGGCCAGCCTGTCCAGGGACGGACCGCTCCGTCCGGGGCCGGACGCGCCCGCGCTCAGGCGAGGGCGGCGCCTCCGAGCCGCGGCGGCGAGGCGCGCGGGCGACGACGTGGCGACCTCCTTCGAACCCGCGCGCCGCCGCGGCCGGCATCGTCGCCCGCCGCCGTCGAGAACACCTTGGTGCGTCTGAAGCCATCGACGCTCGCAGGCGAGTCCTGTGACCAGCCTTCGATCGGAGCCGCACGTGAGGCGAGGGCGACGAGGCTGAGCCGCGGCGGCGAGGCGCGCGGGCGACGACGTAGCGACCGACTTCGAGCCCGCGCGCGCGCCGCCGCGGCCAGCATCGTCGCCCGCAGCCGTCGAGCACACCTCAGGGCTCGCGGAGGGCCTGCTCGACCGAGCGCTCGAAGCCCTCGAGCCCGACGCCGATGGACCGCAGGGCCTGCTCGGGGCCGTCCACGTTGATGCGCTGCGCGCCCTGCAGCGCCCGCTCGACGCCCACGCGCCGGGCCAGGACGTCGAAGAGCACGCTCGCCTGCACGTAGAAGCGCAGGACGTCCTCGCGGTCGTCCGTGAGCGGGAGGAGCATCTGCCCCAGGGCGTCGCGCACCGGCCGCAGCTCGCCCCGCCGGTGGAGCTGGCGCGCGAGCTGGCGCCAGCGGGCGCGCGCCTCGTCGTGCTCGGCGTAGATCGCCACCCCCTCGGCCGCCCACATGGGGAGGAGCGCGTCCTGCAGGGCGTCGCCGACGAGGATGTGCGCCAGCTCGTGGCGCAGGCGGGCGTCGGCGTCGCCCTGCGTGTGCAGGTAGATCGTCGGGACCACCTCGCCCTCGCCCTGGAGGCGGGCCGCGTGGCCGGCGCTCCAGGCGCGCGCCCCGGGCGCGCCCTGGTAGGCCCCGTCGTCGGGGAAAAGGAACAGCGCGATCGGGGTCTGGTCGTCGATCGTCCGCAGCCCCAGGCGGGAGAGCACCTCGCCGCGCAGGCCCTCCACCCGCTCGCCGAAGGCGCGGTCGATCGGGCCGGGGTGCAGGATCGAGAAGTGCCGCGTCTGCAGGCAGCGCCACCCGGCGCCCAGGCCCGGCGTCGTGGCGTCGACCCCGATCCCGGTCGAGGCCAGGCGCGCCAGCTCGCGCAGGGTCGACAGGTCGTGGTCGGCCGGCACGGTCACCGCGCCGAGGGCCTGCTGGTAGGCCTCCCGGGCGGGGCGCGGCCGCCGCAGCCGCTCCTCGGCCCGCCCCACGAGGTAGGCGGCCCGGCGGCCGAGGTCGGGGTCGTCGACGACGGGCAGGGCCGCCGCGCGCGCCAGGTCCGGGTCGCGGCGGCGGAGCGCCTGCGCCGCCACCTCCAGCCGGCAGCGGCGCTCCCGCTGCTCGAGGGCGCGCCGCTGCCCCTCGTCGTCCACCCAGCGGCGCGCGCGCCCGAAGTCGCCAGCGGCGAGGCGGCACTCGCGCGCGGCGTGGCGCCGCTCGCCGCGCTGATACAGCTCGTACGCCAGGCGCCGGGCCAGGTCGGGGCGCGTGGGGGCCGCCGCCTCCAGCTCCCGGAGGAGCGCCTCGCGCTCGACCTCGACGAACGGGTCCGGCCCGGCCGCGG